>JAZQYV010000023.1:0-62383 GCA_045633705.1 Candidatus Onthoplasma sp. | reverse complement strand
CAGTATAAACATTAATTAAATTAATTAAATAAAATTAAATTAATTAAGTGATTAAATTGATTATTTGAAATTAAAATAATTTAAAATCATTTTGTAAATTTTATGAATATATGTATAATATATTTAAGGAGGGAATTTTATGGCACAAAAAACTACAACAACTACAACCACAACAAGAAGTTCTGGTTGGGGATTAAACAAAATCTCATTTTACACAATGGCAACGGCGGCAATTCTTTATTTGGTAGCTGCAATATTGTCATTAATTAACGCAACAAAGCTTGCAACTGCTGTTGGTGTGTTACAAGGGTTTGCGACTGCCATTATGGTTTGCATTGTTGCGATACTTGGTTGGAAATATGCAAGGCACAAAACTACCACATGGAAGGTGTTGTATTTTGTTTTCTTGGGGCTTGTGATTTTAGGAATTATTATTCCGTTAATCCCACAATAATAATTTGAATTAATCTCACTTTGGTGAGATTTTTTCGTTTTTATTATGTGTGTAAATTTGTTGATTTTTCGGCTTTGAATTGATATAATAAAAATATATAGGAGATATATATGGCTGTTAAAAAGTATTTAAAATTTGATAGTGAATTAGGGTATTTGGAAGATAAGGACGATATCAATTATTTTGCAACTAATCAAATGCGCAAAGTTGCGTTTGGTAAAATGCTTGGTGATTTTGATGAAAATGGTTTGTATGTTGTCAAGCAAAAGATTGTGGAAGAGCTGATTAGAATGCCTAAGGTTATAGTTGAAATGATTGAAGATGCAGACCTTATTAGAAGCAATGTTAAGGCGGATACGTTTTTTCACTTTATGCTAACCATAGAAGATAACAAGGCAAGTTTTAAATTGTTGGAAAAATTGCAGTATCAATCTAATCGCGATTTTAATGCGGGGCTGTATAGTAATATTAATGAATATGTGCTGGATGAAGTTGAAATTCCTGATAAGGATTTTGACCGCAATGCTTTGTATCAAAAGTATAATATTTCAACCGAGAACAATGGAGATGTGCTATCAATATTTGATATGGATGAATTGAGCATTGCTTTGTACTTTAATATTGTTGAAAAACTTAAAGGAAATTATCTTGTTCAAAATGAATTAATGTTAAAGGAAAAACAACTTGAAGAGATTGAGGCGGACTACTTTGAAGATATGTTGGCCGTGCTTTCTGAGTTTGAAGATTTTAATAACAGAGTTGTTAACGGCTTGCAAGATGAACTTGCTGAAAAGCATAGCTTTGTAATAATATCCAAACCGTTTTATCAGCATACGGTAAACGAGGTGTTAGACGGTTGTGTTGAAAGTTTTATGACAACATTATCACCAGAACAAAAACAGCAATTTGTTGAAAAAATGCGGGAAGTAAAGGCTAGATATTACGAAAAGTTTAAAAAGTTAATTTCTGTAGAGATTGCCCAAAAGTCTGGTGTTAGATTTGACGCTAAACAAATTTTAGAGGAAACTATTATTGGAGAACTGGCAAAAGAGATTTCAACCAAGGGTTATACAAGTTCAGATGTGCGTAAGATTAAGATTAATGAAGATGAACTTCAGTTACCAATAACCAAAATTAAAGAAAATGTAAAAGAAAATGAAGAGGTTTGTAAGCGAAATAATGCTAAAGCAAAAGACATAACCTCAGGCAGAACATTGACCACCGAGTTCTACAAGTCGCTTGAGGCTAGAAAAAAGGTTAATATGTTAAGCCCGGACACAACATTGATTGAAAAAGCTATCGATAACAAAACTGCTGAAAAGGGCAAGGGGTTGATTGCTGCTGCCACTGAGGCAAAGACGGCTGCTAGCAAAACAGCTGGCGCTGCTGCTGGGGGAAAGACTGCAGGCAAAGATGGTAAGAAAAAGGCTGCGGCAAAATCTGCTGGCTCGGCAAAGGGGAAGGCAGACGTTAAAAAAACAGCCGGTGCTAAAAAGTCTGCTGGTGGCAAGAAAGCTGAAACCTCCAAAAAAGATTCGGCGAAAGCTGGTGGTGGTCAGGCTGTAAAAAATGATAAAGATTTTACTACTGCGGCAATGTACGGTCCAGGGTTAAAGACGGAAGAGACTCAAAAAGATGAGAAGAAAAATGAGACAACTAAAAAGAGAAATTCATTATTGACTGGATTTAAAGAAGATAAGGGAGCTTTTGAAAGGAGTATAAAAGTTAATACTATAGAGGCGGAATCAACAAAAATGGGCTCTCAAGATTTATTCGTTAAGTAAATAAAAAAACTTGCTTATAGGCAAGTTTTTTTGGTGTATTAAAATTTGTAACCGCTAGAATAATTTGTTGGTATTGTTAAAATTTGCTTTTGAACTTTAGTAAGTAATTTTTGGAATTCCTTTTGAAATTCTTTGTTTGGTAAAATATTGTTGATTTGTTTAGGGTTTTCTCTATAATAATTATCAACCAACAATTTTATTGATTGTGCAATTTTATGTACATTGATTACCGAATAATAACCACTTGAGTCTGGCTCGGTTAAATTTAGATTGGGGGAAGACCTGATTATTTTCCAAAAGGTTTGAACTGTTTTATCATATTCACCGAATCTATTACGATAATATGGACTATCAGAATCGTATTGGTTGTCAAAATCGTAAGTAAAGTATTCGATGGCATAACAAGGGGCTATAAATAAACCGTCGTATGTTTTAATTGTTAATGCATCACGGAACACGTGCTCTAAAATGCCGAAAGCTGTTGATTTTATACGCTTAGGCTCATTTGGCTTGTAGTTTGCGGATGGAACATCAGTAAGTGTATTTTCGATTGATTCTACAATAGCATCATAATAAGGTTGTGCAATTTCTTCATCTCCTTCCCCTAATGAATAAGCCGCAAGTTTAAGGGTTTCTAAATAATATTTATAGGGGTCTTTAGTTTGTGCAATATAAGGGTTGTTAGTTTCCATTGCGCGATTTACGTATTGACATCTCGAAATATCAAAATTTGCCATAGTATTCTCCTGATTTCAAAATTTGTTTCATTATACCATGTAAATTGGGTTTTGTAAATACTAATTTGTAAAATTTTCAAATTTTTGCCTTAAAGTCTTGGTTGTTTGCATTTAATTGATTTGGGTTGTTGAGGTTTATAAATTGTTAAAATTTTAGCTTTAAAAAATATTTGAAATTTTGTAAAAAATATTTAAAAAAGGGTTGACAAAGTTTGCTGGGTATGATACAATAAAGTGCTATTTGAGTGGATTGACGCACAAGGTTGCATGTGTTAGCTATCAACAACATGGTAATTTGTGCCGACCATAAGCACTTAATGTGCGACCAGCCAAAAGCTTTTATTTTTTGGAAAATGGCACTTTACACACGGCTGCGTGTAACATTATATATATTGCGAGGCGAAAAAATATAAGTTTTAGCTAAACAGTGTTTATAGTGTGGAGCAAATGTGGAAAAGTAAATGGTTTAAAGTTGGACTAGGAGGAGAAATAAATGTCAACTAAAAAAATAAGAATTAAGTTAAAATCTTATGACCACAGTTTGTTGGACCAAGTAGTAGCTAACATTGTCGATATGGCTACAAAGTCTGGATGCAAGATTTCTGGACCTATTCCACTTCCTACAGATAGAGAAGTGGTAACAATTATTCGTGCACCGCACAAGTATAAAGATTCTAGAGAACAATTTGAATCTAGAACTCATAAAAGAATTATTGATGTGTACGCACCAAACGCTAAGGCAGTAGATACATTGTTAAAGATGAACTTGCCAGCTGGTGTAGGCATCGATGTAGAATTATAGGAGGCCGTTGTGAAAAAAGCAATTTTAGGTAAGAAGCTTGGTATGAGCCAAGTGTTCGCTCAAGATGGTTCAGTTATACCTGTAACTATTATTGAAGCTGGTCCTTGTTATGTTACTCAAGTTAAGAACAAGGAAACTGATGGTTATGAAGCCGTACAATTAGCTTTTGGCGAAATTAAGGCTAAAAACGTAAACAAGTGCCAAACTGGTGCTTACAAGAAAGCTGGCGTTGAACCAAAGCGTACAATGCAAGAATTTAAACTTGACAATAGTGCTGAATTTACACTAGGTCAAGAAGTTAAGTGTGATGTGTTTGCTGAAGGCGACAAGGTAGACGTATCTGGCGTAACTAAAGGTCACGGATTTAGTGGCGTAATCAAACGTTGGAACGCACATCGTCTAAGAATGACTCACGGTACTGGACCAGTTCATAGAGAAGTTGGTTCAATGGGTGCAAACTCAACACCAAGCAGAGTATTTAAAAATAAGAAAATGCCTGGACATTATGGTCACGAAAATGTTACAGTTCAAAACTTGACAGTTGTTCGTGTTGATGCTGAAAGAAACTTGTTGTTTATTAAGGGTGCAGTTCCTGGACCAAACAATAGCACAGTTGCAATCAAGGCATCTGTTAAGGCATAGGAAGGAGAAAAACTATGGCAAAACTTACAGTATATAATATGAAGAAAGAAGCTGTTGGCGATGTTGAATTAAATGATAGCGTGTTTGGCGCAAGCTATAACGAATCATTAATCCACCAAGTTGTTGTAGCTATGCACAACAATGCACGTCAAGGCACAAAGTCAACTTTGACAAGAAGTGAAGTTAGAGGTCATGCTAAAAAACCTTGGAGACAAAAAGGAACTGGTCGCGCTAGACACGGTTCAAGTAAAGGTCCACAATGGGTTGGCGGTGGCGTAGTATTCGCTCCAAAGCCTCGTGACTTTAGTCAAAAGATTAATAAGAAAATGAGAGATGCAGCATTTGCTAGCGCTTTCAGTCAAAAAGTTGCTCAAAACGAAGTTACAATCCTTGATAAGATTGAACTTGTTGAGAATAAAACAAAAGAAGTTGCAACAATGCTTGATACATTTGGTTTGAACAAGCGTACAATTATTGTTACAGCTGAAAATGACCCTACAGTAGTAAGATGCGCAAACAACATTGAAAAGGTAACAGTAGCTGAAGCTGGACTATTAAATGTTTGTGATGTTGTTGAAAATACAAACATCGTAATCACTGTAGATGCTATTAAGAAAATAGAGGAGGCTTATGTATAATATGACAGCACATGATATTATTTTAAAACCTGTGTTGACTGAAAAATCTTATGCAGGTATTCCTAACAAAGTTTATACTTTTGTAGTAGCTAAAGATGCAAACAAAATTCAAATTCGTAATGCGGTTGAAGAATTGTTTGAAGTTAAGGTTGCTAAAGTTAATACATTAAATTGTAAAGGCAAAATCAGAACTAGAAACACTAAGGGTGGTGTGGTTGAAGGAAGCACTGGTGATTACAAGAAAGCCGTTGTTTACTTAACAGACGACTCTAAGAGTATTGCGTTCTTTGATAGCTTGTCATAATTAAAGGAGAAGAAAAATGGCTATAAATAAGAGAAAATCCATAACAAATGGTTCAAGAGGTTATTCTTCTGCATCTTTTGAAGAACTTACAAAGGGTGCTGAAGCTCCTAAGAGCCTACTTGCAACAAAAAGCAAGACAGGCGGAAGAAGTCATGGTAAAATTTCTGTAAGACACATTGGTGGTGGTAACCGTCAAAAGTACAGAATTATTGACTGGAAGAGAAATAAAGATGGCATCGTAGCTACAGTTGATAGCATTCAATACGATCCAAACCGTACAGCATACATCGCATTGTTGGTATATGCTGATGGCGAAAAGAGATTTATCCTTGCTCCAGAAGGTTTAAAGGTTGGAGATAAGGTTATGTCTGGTGAAGCAGCAGAAATCGCTACAGGTAATGCATTACCACTAAGCGAAATCCCACTAGGTGCAAGAATTCACAACATCGAATTAACTCCTGGTAAGGGTGGACAAATTGTTCGTAGTGCTGGTATGTCAGCTCAATTGATGGCTAAGGAAGGAGATTATGTTACTCTTCGTCTTCCATCTGGTGAAATGAGAAAAGTTTTAGCTAGATGTAGAGCTACAATTGGTGAAGTTGGTAATGGCGAACATGAAATCATTTCTCTAGGTAAAGCAGGACGTAAGCGTCATATGGGCGTTAGACCTTCAGTTCGTGGTTCAGTTATGAACCCAGTAGATCACCCACACGGTGGTGGTGAAGGTAAATCTCCAGTTGGTCACGCAGGTCCACTTACTCCTTGGGGTAAACCAGCTCTTGGTTACAAGACTAGAAAACATAAGAAGGCTTCTGACAAACTTATTGTCAAGAGAGCTAAATCAAAGTAGGAGTTTGATATATGAGTAGATCATTAAAGAAAGAACCTTTTGTTGATGCAAAGCTTATGGCTCGCATCAACGAAATGAATAAGAATAACGAAAAGAAAGTAGTAAGAACTTGGTCACGTGCTAGCACAATTTATCCTGAATTTGTAGGTCACACAATCGCAGTTCACAATGGCAGAAAGCATATTCCAGTATATTGTACTGTTGATATGATTGGACACAAGCTTGGTGAATTCGCTCCTACAAGAACATTCAAGGGATTTAAGGCTGATAGTAACGCATCTAAGGGCGGAAAGAGATAAGGAGTAAACTATGGCAAAGAGAATTAGAGAAAAGACAGCAAAGATTAGAGAAAATGCTGACAACAGACCAAAGGCGTCTGTAAAGTATGTTCGTATTAGCCCTAGTAAAGTTGGTATTGTATTAAACACTATTCGTGGTGCAAGATATGACGATGCAGTTGGTATCTTGAATGCAGTGCCTAACAAAGCTGCTGAAGTTGTATTAAAATTAATCAATTCAGCTGCTGCTAATGCTGAAAACAACAAAGGTATGAACAAGCACGATTTGTACATTGCAGAAATCACAGTTACTCAAGGACCTACATTAAAGCGTAGCATGGCTGCAGGTAAGGGTAGTGCTAACAGAATTTTGAAAAGAACTAGTCACATAAACGTTGTACTAGACATAAAGGAGTAGACTATGGGACAAAAAGTTAATCCTAATGGAATGAGAATAGGTATTAATAAAACTTGGAATTCTTTCTGGATTGCAGATAAAAAAGAAATGGCTAAGTTTATTAAGGAAGATGACACTATTCGTAAATACATTCTTAAAAACTGTAAGGCTGCTGGTATTTCAGCTGTTAAGATTGAAAGAAGTGGCGATAGCGTTACAATCACAATCGAAACAGGTAAGCCAGGTATTCTTATTGGACAAAAAGGTGCTGGAGTTGAAGCTTTAAAGAAAACTCTTGAAAAGATGTCTAGCGCTAAACGTGTAAACGTAAATATTAAAGAAGTTAAAAATGTTGACCTTGATGCTAAATTAGTAGCTGAAAGCATTGCATTACAACTTGAAAAACGTGCTCAATTTAGACGTGTTATGAAAGCTGCTATGCAAAGAACAATGCGTGCTGGTGCTATTGGTATCAAAACTATGGTTAGTGGTCGTTTAGACGGTGCTGAAATTGCTCGTAGCGAACATTATCACGAAGGTTCACTTCCACTTCAAACTTTAAGAGCTGATATTGATTATGCTCACGTTGAAGCTCATACAACATTTGGTGTTATTGGTGTTAAAGTTTGGATTTACAAGGGTGACATCATAGGAAAAGTATCTATGGCTGACAAAAAAGGAGAAAACTAATATGTTAATGCCTAAGAGAGTTAAAAGAAGAAAACAATTTAGAGGTCGTATGAAAGGCCGTGCTCATAGAGGTAACTTTGTGGCTTATGGTGATTACGGTCTTATGGCTACAGAACCAGGCTGGATTACAGGTAACCAAATTGAAGCAGCCCGTGTAGCTATGAATAGATATATGAAACGTGGTGGTAAAGTTTGGATTAAAATTTTCCCAGACAAGTCAGTTTCTAAAAAGCCTGCTGATACTCGTATGGGTAGCGGTAAGGGTGCACCTGACCACTATGTTGCAGTAGTAAAACCAGATAGAGTTTTATTTGAAATTTCTGGACCAAGTGAAGAAGTTTGTATGGAAGCTTTAAGACTTGCATCTCACAAACTATCTGTTAAGACTAAGGTTGTAAGAAAAGAAACTGTTGTTGAAGGCGGTGAAAGTGATGAAAAATAATTATAGAGAAATGACTTTAGATGAATTGAAACTAGAAGAAGGAAAGTTAAAGCAAGAATTATTCAACCTTAACTTCCAAAATAGTGTAGGACAATTAAAGGATACTTCATCTATTAGAACTGTTAAAAAGAATATAGCTAGAGTAAAAACTGTGATTACTGAAAAGACAGTTGGTGCAAAGGAGTAATATATGGAAAAAGAAAAGAAAGTTAGCCAAAAATCAATTGTTGGTATCGTGTCTAGCGATAAGATGGATAAAACAGTTGTAGTTTTGGTTTCAATGAAGAAAAAGCATCCAATTTATGGTAAATATATCACTTATACTAAGAAATATAAAGCACACGATGAAAAGAACGAATGCCATGTTGGCGATACAGTACGTATTGTGGAAACTCGCCCACTAAGCAAGGACAAATACTTCCGCGTTCAAGAAATCGTAGAGCGTGCTAAGTAGGAGGGACTATATGATACATGAAGAAAGTAGATTGAAAGTTGCCGATAACACTGGCGCTAAAGAAATTAAGTGCATCAGATGTATTGGTGGCTCTCATAGAAAGTCTGCAGGCATCGGCGATATCATTATCGCATCAGTTCAAAAGGCTGACCCAGATGGCAAGGTTAAGAAAGGTGACGTTGTTACAGCTGTTATAGTTAGAACAAAATACCCAATTCAACGTGCTGACGGTACAAGCATCCGTTTTGATGAAAATGCTGCAGTTATTATTGATAAGGCAAATGCGCCTAAAGGTACAAGAATATTTGGACCAATCGCAAGAGAACTTCGTGCAGGTGGATTTAATACAATCATTTCACTAGCACCAGAAGTTTTATAAAGGAGACGTTATGAGTAAATTACACGTTAAGAAAGGTGATAAAGTTCTAGTAATTGCTGGAAAAGACAAAGGCAAGATGGGCGAAGTTATCGCTACAAATTGCGCTAAGAGTACAGTTGTTGTTAGTGGTGTTAATATTCAAACTCATCACAACAAGCCAAAGTCTAAAGACGATAAGGGCGGAATTGTGAAGGTTGAAGGACCAATCAACTCATCAAATGTTCAATTAGTTTGTCCTACATGTGGCAAGCCAACTAGAATTGCACATAAAATTGTTGATGGCAAATCAGTGCGCGTTTGCAAAAATAGCGGTTGTGATGCTGTTATTGATAAGGTTGCTAGCGAACCAAAAAAGGCTAGTAAAAAAGCTGCTGACAAAACCAGCAAAGCAAATTAAGGAGTAGTCTAATGGAAAAACAAATTAATAGACGTCATGCACACTATAACGAAGCTGTTAAGCCTGCTTTGAAAGAAAAGTTTGGTTATGCTAACGTTATGCAAATTCCTCGTATTGACAAGATTGTATTAAGCTTGCGTCTTGGTAAAGAAAAAGACAATTCAAAGAGCTTTAACATTGCAGTAGACGAATTAAGTGCAATTGCTGGACAAAAGGCAATTGTTACAACAGCTAAAAAGTCTGTTGCTAACTTCAAGTTAAGACAAGGACAAAAAATTGGTGCAAAAGTGACACTAAGAGGCGAAAGAATGTATGAATTCTTTGATAGATTAGTTTCAGTTGCTCTACCACGTGTGAGAGACTTCCAAGGTTTGGAAACCACATCATTCGATGGCAAGGGTAACTATAGCTTCGGTATTAAGGAACAAATTATATTCCCAGAAATTATTTATGATAAAATCGAAAAAGTTCGTGGCTTCGACATTATGTTTATTACAACAGCTAATACAAATGAAGAAGCATTGGCTTTATTAACAGAAATGGGCTTACCATTTAAAAAGGCAAGGAGATAAACTATGGCAAAGAAAGCGATGATTAATAAACAACAACGTCCTCAAAAGTATGCTACTCGTGAGTATACACGTTGTTCAATTTGTGGAAGACCACACGCCGTTTTAAGAAAGTACGGCATTTGCAGAATATGCTTTAGAAACCTAGCTTATAAAGGCGAAATCCCAGGCGTTAAGAAGTCGAGCTGGTAAAAGGAGAAAAGTTATGATAGTTATTGATCCAATAGCAGATATGCTTACAAGAATTCGCAATGCGAATATCAGAAAGCATGAAACTGTTAACATCCCAAGTTCTAAAACTAAATTAGCTATTGCTGATATCTTAGTTGAAGAGGGATATATCACATCATATAGCAAAGAAACTATTGATGGCATCAGTTATATCGTTGTAACATTAAAGTATGGTCCTAACGGTGAAAAAGTTATTCAAGGTTTGAAGAGAATTTCTCGTCCAGGTTTAAGACAATACGCAAACGTTGAACAATTACCAAAAGTTCTTAATGGCTTAGGAATTGCAATTATGTCAACAAATAAAGGTGTTATGACAGATAAGAAAGCAAGAAAAGAAGGCGTTGGCGGTGAAGTGCTAGCGTATGTATGGTAGAGGTGAGTTATGTCAAGAATAGGAAAATTACCAATTACATTACCAGCAGGCGTTACAGTTAGCGTTAACGAAGAAAATGTTGTTACTGTATCAAGTAGTAAGGGTACTTTAACTCAACAAGTTAGTAAGCTTTTAAATGTGGCTGTTGAAAACAATCAAGTGGTTGTTAGCCAAGTTAAGGAAAGCAAAGAAGCCAATGCTATGCATGGCTTGTATCGTACACTTATCAACAATATGGTTGAAGGTGTTACAAACGGCTTTAAGAAATCAATTACAATCAATGGTGTTGGTTATAAGGCTGCAAAACAAGGAAATAAACTTGTATTAAATATTGGATTTTCACATCCGGTAGAAGTTGTAGAAGAAGATGGCGTAAAGCTTAATGTTGTATCTGCTACAGAAATTGCAGTTGAAGGCATTAGCAAGGAAGCCGTTGGCGCTATGGCTGCTAAAATTAGAGCAATTAAACCAGTCGAACCTTATCATGGTTACGGTATCCGTTATACTAATGAAAAGGTGTCTTTGAAGGAAGGTAAGTCTTCTGGTAAGGGCGGAAAGAAGTAAGGAGAGTAAAATATGATTACAAAGAAAAATAAAAATCAAATTAGACAAGTTCGTCATACAAGATTAAGAAAAGATTTGAATGGTACAGCTAGTCGTCCACGTTTGAATGTTTATAGAAGTTTGAAGCATATTGAAGCTCAAATTATTAATGATGAAAACGGAACAACACTAGTTAGTTGCAATACAAAGCAAAAGCAATATGCTGATACTTTGAAAAATATGACAAACAAAGAACAAGCAGCTTTCATCGGAAAGACTATCGGTGAATTGGCTATTAAGGCTGGCATCACTGAAGTTGTATTTGATAGAGCTGGTTACCTATATACAGGTAGAGTAAAAGAACTTGCAGACGGCGCTAGAAGTGCTGGCTTGAAGTTTTAAGAGGAGAAAAGTATGGCAAAAAGAGAATTTAGAAAGCCTAGAGTTGAAGAAAAAGACGAATTTGACAAGAAGTTGTTGGAAGTTCGTCGTGTTACTAAGGTTGTTAAAGGCGGACGTACAATGCGCTTTTCAGCATTAGTAGTTGTAGGCGACAAGAAAGGCCGTGTTGGAATGGGAACAGCTAAAGCTGCTGAAGTTCCAATGGCTGTTGAAAAGGCTACAAAGGCTGCTAAGAAAAACTTAGTTACAGTACCAGTAGTTAATGGTACTATTCCTTATGAAGCTATTGGTAAATTTTCTACTACACGTATCATCATGTTACCTTCAAAAGCAGGTACAGGTGTAATTGCGGGTGGTGCTGCTCGTTCAGTATTTGAATTGGCAGGTTATACTGATATTACTTCTAAAATACATGGTTCTACTAACAAAATCAACACTGTTCGTGCAACATTAAATGCACTTAAAAATATGAGAACTGCTGAACAAATCGCGATGCTTCGTGGTAAGTCAGTAGAAGAATTATAGGAGGCATTTCATGGAAAAGAAGAGTGAAAATATGATTAAGGTTACTTATGTAAAAAGTTGCATAGGTTACAACAAAAACCAAGCTAAAATCTTAGAAGCTTTAGGTTTAAAGAAGCTAGGTGATTGCAATATTCTTCCTGATAACGCTTGCGTAAATGGAAGCATATTCAAAGTTAAGCACTTGGTTAAAGTAGAAAAGGCGTAAAAGGAGTTATAGATATGTATATACATGATTTAAAAAACGCCGAAGGCGAAAAGACCGCAAAATTTAGAAAGGGCCGTGGTATCGGTAGTGGCTTAGGCAAAACTGCTGGTAAGGGTCACAAGGGTCAAAACGCTCGTAGTGGCGGTGGTGTTCGTCCTGGCTTTGAAGGTGGACAAATGCCTTTATATAGAAGACTTCCTTCTCGTGGATTTAATAATGCTAAATTTGGTAAAGTTTACTCAACAGTTAATGTTGACAAGTTAAATGTGTTTGAAGCTAATGCCGTTGTTGATGCAGCTGCATTAATCGAACAAGGAATTTTATCAAAGGTTGAAAAAGACGGTATCAAGATTCTTGGTAACGGAGAATTAAAAGTAGCTTTAACAGTTAAAGCAAACAAATTTACTGCAACTGCAGTTGAAAAAATTAAAGCATTAGGTGGTACACCTGAGGAGGTATAATGTTTAAAACATTAACTGACGCATTTAAAATTAAAGAAGTGCGAAACAAATTATTATTAACATTATTATTATTGTTAATATATCGTCTTGGTTGCTGGATTCCAGTTCCGGGCGTTGTAGGCTCTGAATTTAGTGAAGGTCAAACTTTCCTAAATCTATTAAACAGCCTAAGTGGTGGCGCTTTGTCGCAAGGTACATTCCTAGCACTAGGCGTTTCACCATATATTACTTCATCAATTATTATTCAACTACTAGCTGTAGTAATACCTAGTTGGGAGAATTTGAAAAATGAAGGTGCAGAAGGTCGAAAAAAGATTGAAAAGTATACAAAGATTGCTGCATTAATAATTGCAACGGCTCAAGCTTTGGGTATCGTTATTGGTTTAAACAGCAGTGGGTACATTGACCTTAAGTATTTCGGTTCAGCTCCTGAATGGATTGCAATAGGATTTGTTGTGTTGATGTTGGTAGCCGGTGCCATGTTTACTGTATGGCTTGGTGAAAAAATCACCGAAATCGGTATTGGCAACGGTATGTCATTGTTAATATTTGTAGGTATCTTAAGTAGTGCTGGTACAGCAATATTAGGTAACTTTAAAAATATTGCTGCAGGTGGTGATGCTGCGGTAACTGCAATTTGGCAATTAATACTATTCTTAGTTGTTATGGTGTTAATGTTTGGACTAGTTGTCTTTGTAGACGGCGCAGAACGTAAAGTTCCAGTTCAATACGCTAAACAAATTAAGGGTAGAAAAATGTATGGTGGACAATCTACTTACATTCCAGTGCGTGTAAATGCAAATGGCGTTATGCCAATCATCTTTGCAAGCTCAATTTTGACTTTCCCACAATTACTATTTAGTATTTTCTGGGCAGACAAAACTGGTGGCTTCATTGGCTGGTGGAATAAATGGGTAGGCAGTGGTACATGGATTTATACAGTTTTACTAGGTTTATTGATTTTGGCATTTGCTTATTTCTATAGTATGATTAACTTTAATACTAATGATATCAGTAGACAAATTCAACAAAACGGTGGATTTATCCCAGGTATCCGTCCAGGTAAACCAACCGCTGATTATTTAGGCGGAATATCTAAGCGTATTACACTATTTGGTGCAATATTCTTAGGCTTTATGGCAATTATCCCTACATTTATCTTTAAAGCAATTGGAACAACAGGTTTAACAAGTGCATTTAGTGCAACAGCCATACTAATCGTGGTTAGCGTAGCGCTAGAATTTGATAAACAACTTGAAGCTCAAATGCTTATGAGAAATTATAGAGGATTTTTGAAATAAAATTTAAAATAACTATAGATTTTATGTTAAAAGTATGCTATAATGCATATAGAAACAAAAATAAAATATAAATGGGGTTGTATGAAAATAATTTTATTAGGTGCTCCTAATAGTGGAAAAGGTACACTAGCAGGAAACATTAAAGAAAAATATAATTTAATTCAAGTTTCTACCGGGGACTTATTGCGTGCAGAAGTTGCTACGGGTAGCGAACTTGGCAAGCATATCCACGAAGTTCAACTTAGTGGTGGCATGGTTGAGTTTGAAACAGTTATGGATGTTATGAATAAATTTGTAGCATCTATTCCTGAAGACAAGGGATTGTTGTTTGATGGTTTCCCTCGTGATTTAAAACAGGCGGAAGCATTAAATAATATGACCAAAATTGATGCAGTTTTGTTATTGGACGTTGCTCCAGACGAGATTTTAAGAAGAGCTCTTGGTAGACTTACTTGCAGTTCTTGTAAAGCTGTTACAAATAGAGAATATGTTGATGGCAATGTATGCCCTAAATGTGGTGGCGAACTTATCACTCGTGCAGATGATAATGAAGAAACTGTTAGAAAGAGAATTAAAACATATTTTGATAGCACTTATCCATTAATCGAATATTATGAAAAGCTTGGCTTACTTCATAAAATCGATGCAGGACATACTCCTCAATACACAATGGAACAGGCAGTAGAAATATTGTCAAGGTTATAAAATGAATATAACAATTAAAACAAAAAGCGAGTTAGATTTAATGCGTCAGGCAGGGAAAATCTTGGCTGACACATTAAAGCTGATTGAGCAAAACATATACGTAGGTCAAACCTCGGCGCAACTAGACAAGTTGGCTTACAATTACATTACATCACAGGGCGCCAAACCATCATTTTTAGGTTATGAAGGATTTCCATATACAATATGCGCTAGTGTAAACAGTGAAGTTGTGCATGGATTTGCAACAGATATCCCTTTAAAAGATGGAGATATAATTAGCATAGACTGTGGAGTAATCTGGAAAGGTTATCACGCAGATGCGGCAAGAACTTTTGCGGTAGGCAATGTCGAACCAAAAGTGCTAAAGCTTATTGAATGTACTAAACAGTCATTCTTTGAGGGAATTAAGGATATAAGTGCAGGAAGCAAACTTGGGCATATCAGCCATAAAATTCAAGTTCATCTTGAAAGCAATGGTTATGGTGTGGTAAGGGAGCTTGTGGGACATGGGATTGGAACACATTTGCACGAAGACCCAATGGTTCCAAATTACGGACCATATAATGCTGGTGTGGTGTTACGTAGTGGCATGACATTGGCTATTGAACCTATGTCTACATTAGGTAAAAGAAATGTGGTACTTGATCATAATGGTTGGACGGTGTTGACTGAAGACGGCTTGCCTTCTGCTCATTATGAGAATACGGTTATCATAACTGATGACGGCGTAGAAATAATAACTTTGTAGGAGTGTTATGGAAATTTTCAAGATACAAATTGGAGATGTCGTTGAAAGTACTCAAGGGCGTGACTTGGGTTGTAGATATGTGGTGATAGACATTGACAAAAAAGGTTATTGTTCAGTAATAAATGGTAAACTTAGAACAATGGATAAGCCTAAAATTAAAAATCCAATTCACTTGTGTTATGTTGGTAGCTATCCTGAAATTATTGAAAGGATGAAATCTCCTATCACAAATCATGAATTAAACAAATTAATTGAAAAATTTAATGCTAATAAGGAGTAATTATGTCTAAGGAAGATGTTATTGAAACCGAAGGCGAAGTTGTTGAAGTGTTAGGCAACACCAACTTCAAGGTTAAAATTATGAACAACCACATCATCACTGCTTACATTTCTGGTAAATTGCGAACTCATTTTATCAAAGTGTTAGTAGGTGATAAAGTTAAAGTGGAAATGAGCCCTTATGATTTGACTAAAGGTCGAATTGTATGGCGTGACAAAAACTAGGAAGGAGAAAGTTATGAAAGTTAGACCATCTGTTAAACCTATGTGTGAAAAGTGTAGAGTTATTAAACGTAACGGCAGAGTTATGGTTATATGCTCAAAATCTAAAACTCACAAGCAAAGACAAGGTTAATAAACTAAAGCAAGTTATTGCTTGAAGTAAATAAATTTGAAAATTACCACTACTTTCTCGCGGCATAAACGAAAGTGGTGATTAAATAAAATACTAAAAATTTTAATTTGGAGGAAATTATGGCACGTATTGCGGGCGTGGATATACCAAACGAGAAAAGAGTTGAAATTGGACTTACTTATATCTATGGTATTGGTAGAGTTCGTTCTAACAAAATCTTGGCAGCTACAGGCATTAATCCTGACACTCGTGTTAAGGATTTAACTGAAACTGACGTTGCTAACATTCGTAAGTATATCGAATCTAATTTCACTGTAGAAGGTGAATTGCGTAGAGATATCGCTTTAGATATCAAGCGTTTAAAAGAAATCAGATGCTATCGTGGTTTAAGACACATTGCAAACTTACCAGTTCGTGGTCAATCTACAAAGACCAATGCAAGAACACGTAAGGGACCAAGAAAAACAATAGCAAATAAGAAAAAGTAATAAGGAGTAATTAAATGGCTACAAAAAGTACCGATAATAAAAAGAAAAAAATCGTCAGAAAAAATATTGGCGAAGGTGCTGTACACATTCAAGCAACTTTTAATAATACAATAGTTACTTTTACAGATGCACAAGGAAATGCAATTTCTTGGTGTAGCGCAGGTGCTTTGGGTAACCGTGGTGCTAAAAAATCTACACCATTCGTTGCTCAACAAATCGTTGAAACAGCTGCAAAGGCTGCAAAAGATGCTGGTATTACAAAAGTAGCAGTTTATGTGAAAGGTGCTGGCGGTGGTAGAGAAGCTGCTATTAGAGCTTTGGCTACTGCTGAAATTGGCGTTACAATGATTAAAGATTGTTCACCAATCCCTCATAATGGTTGCAGACCACCTAAGAGAAGAAGAATATAAAAGGAGAATAAACAATGGCTAAATATACAGATGCTAAATGTCGTCAATGCCGTAGAGAAGGTTGCAAACTTTTCCTTAAGGGCGAAAGATGTACATCTGGTAAGTGTGCTATGGACCGTAGACCAGTTGTTCCTGGACAACATGGTGCTGCTAGAAAGAAAGTTTCTGAATACGGTTTACAATTAAGAGAAAAACAAAAAGTTAGACGCGCATATGGCTTGTTGGAAAAGCAATTTGCTAATACTTATGAAAAGGCTGAAAGAAGCAAGCAACAAACTGGTTTTGCTTTACTTCAAATGCTTGAACTTCGTTTAGATAACGTAGTTTACAGAATGGGTATTGGTTCAAGCCGTGCTGAATCTAGACAAATTGTTACTCATGGACACATTACAGTTAATGGTAGAAAGTTAAACATTCCATCAGCTCAAGTTAAAGTTGGTGATGTTATAGCTATTAAAGAATCTAGACAAGACCGTGAAATGTTCAAGGCTTTAAAAGAACTTAAGATAGTTATGCCAAAATGGTTAGAATTCAATGCTGAAACTCTAACAGGTAAAATTTTAGCTTTACCAGAAAGAGATGATATTGATCTAAACATTAAAGAAAACTTGATTGTTGAATATTATTCAAGATAATAGGAGGATTTAATTATGATGGAAATTGAAAAGCCAAAAATTAATATGGAAGAGTTTGATAATGGGGCTAATGCTCGTATTGTTGTTGAACCTCTTGAAAAGGGCTTCGGTATTACCCTTGGTAATGCTTTAAGACGTGTGCTACTTTCAAGCTTGCCTGGTGCAGCTGTTGTAGGCGTTAAAATTAGAAGCGTTTTACATGAATTTTCAACAATCAAAGGCGTTGCTGAAGATGTTCCTGATATCATTCTAAACATCAAAAACTTGGCAGTTAGATCTAGTACAACTGATAGAGATTTCAGAGCAGTTATGAACTTGCGTAAAACTGGACCTTGTGAAGTTTATGCTAGAGATATTGATTGTGGAGATATGGTGACAATCCTTAACCCAGACTTATATATTTGCAAGCTAGAAGCTGGTGCTGAACTAGATATGCAATTATTTGTAGGTCGTGGTCGTGGTTATGTTACTGCTGAAAATAATAAAGACTTCTCAGATGAAGTAGACTTTATTGCAATCGATTCATTATTTACTCCTGTTAAAAAGGTAAGCTTTGAAGTTCAATCTAGTCGTGTTGGACAAAATATGGACTTTGATAAGCTTGTACTTGATGTGTTAACTTATGGCACAGTAAGTGCTAAGGAGGTTATTGCTTTAAGTGCAAAACTTTTAAATGACTACTTTGCTATGTTTGTAGAGCTTGTTGAAAATATGGCTGATACAGATATCTTGGTAGCAAGAAAAGAAGACGAAAGAACAAAATTGTTTGAAAAACCTATTGAGGAAATGGAACTTAGCGTTCGTAGCTATAACTGCTTGAAACGTGCTGGTATTGAAACTATTGGCGATCTAGCCAAGAAGACAAGAGCAGATATGTTAAAAGTACGTAATATGGGTGCTAAATCATTAGAGGAAGTTATTCAAAAGATGGAATCTTATGGCATTAACCTTGATAACAACGAAAACTATTAAAAGGAGAACTTAAATGAAGGTTAAAAAGTTTAATAGACCTAGCAAAGAACGTCGTGCTTTAACTCGTAACCAAGCAACTGACTTGATTATGAAGGGTAAGATTGAAACAACTTTGGCTAAGGCTAAATACTTAAAGAGCTATGTTGAAAAACTAATCACTTTAGGTATTAAGACTTATGATAAAGTTGCTACAGTTAGCAAGAACTACGTTGATGATAAGGGTAACAAAACTACTCGTGAAGTAATCAATGATATGCCTGAAAAATTGGCTGCTAGACGTGCTATAAAGGCTAAAGTATATATGGTTAAAGAACCTCGTAAAGAGGGCGAAAAGAAGGCTCAATACGTTGCTCGTATGGACAACATTAAAGACCCAGTTGTTGAAAAAATCTTTAACTTCTACGCTCCTAAGTACGCTGAACGTGCTAAGGAACTTGGTCAAGGTGGTGGATACCTACGTCTTCTAAAGACTGGTAAACGTCGCGGTGACAACGCTGATATGGCTATAATTGAATTTGTTTAAGATTTAACTCTTAAATAAATAAAAATTATTTAGTATTTAAAATACATTAAAAAACACACTCTAATGGTTGGATTAGAGTGTGTTTTTTTAGTATGCGTTTTCAGTTTGATTATTCAATTTATGCACTTTAATTGTTTCATTTATTTTATATGCCCTATATGAACTATATACTTGTGAGCCTATATATGTTTTATAGGACTTGTCGTCTAGTTTTATTATTTGCTGAGTGTTTAAACTATGTTCTTTTTCAAATTCACTCTGATGAGTGTTGATATTTAGTCCAGAATATATTTCATTGTTTTTTTCGGCTATTTGTGAATAATATTCTTGACGTGATTTTAAAAAATCTAAAGCAATATAATCGTCTTTAAAAGAATATTTAACATCATTTATAACATAATCATCATCTAGTTTTGACCTAAATTCTGACTCGACTTGACTTTCAAGACAGTGCTGTTTGCTTCTAAGTTGTTCAAGACAAGCTTTTGCGTGAGCATTTATATTGCTAGAATTAAATAAATAGTCATACATTTCATTCACAAACCATGAGTTTGGATTATTTTCTCGAGCCTCGTGCATTTGTTTTTGTAAACTGACTATGGTTTTTGTGACTTCTGGCTTAACATGTCCAGCAATACCAAATTTTCCATCTACAGACTTCATACTGATTGTTGGATATTCTCGCACTTTAGTTGCAATTAAATCACAATAAACTTGTCGTGTGATTAATTTTTCCTCATCACTTAAATCCTTGGTATATTCAACATATAGCTTTTTAAGTTCAGCCAGACTGTCACTGGCCTTAATTTTTAGAGGCTGTTCATTCTCCTTACCCGCTCCATTTGAGTGTACCATATTGTTTGCATATTTTTCAAAGTCCATATTGAACTTATTAATAGCTATAGATAATTTGCTAATAAACTTGCACAATTCTATGCATGATGTATTGGTTGAAGGAAATCTTTTCATTTGGTCGATATCATCATAAACTTCATCAACTGTAATTGGCTTTGATTTATCGCTTAGGCTGTTTTGTTTGAGCAAGAGTTGCTCATTTTCTATCATTACTTGTTTAATATTTTCAAAAATGTTTTTTTGTAACATAAAAATTTCTCCTTAGTGTATAATTTTAGGTCTTTTAACCTATATTAACTATATTATAATAGGTCTTTAGACCTAAGTCAAGTCTTTTGACCTAAAATGACATAATATATAGGTATGGAATTTAAAGAAATTATTAAAGAGATAATGGTTATGAATAATCTCAGTCAAGAAAAGCTTGGCAAGATTTTGGGTGTCAATCAAACTACTATAGGGCAATGGTTAAACGGTAAGAAAAAGCCCTCATATGATAGTATTCTTGCTATATATAAAAATTTTAACATTACACCAAATGAATTGTTTGGAATAGACAAATAAAGTTGATAAGTATTTATATATTTATTGACTTTTTTGTTTTATATGGTAAAATGTATAAAGAGGTTGTAGACGCGCTCTACGCACTTGATAATTCTCGTTTAGTCGGTATGACACAATAATTAATTTAGTTGATATAATAAAAGGTTGAGAGAAAGATGATAGATACACATTGCCATTTAAGCATGGTATTAGATGAAGAAGAGAAGATTGATTACAAGCAAATCGATGATATATTAAGCCAAATGGAAATTAATAATGTTACGCATGCAATTACTGTTGCTAGCAATATTAAAGACAGCAAATTAAGTATTAAGATTGCAAAACATTATAATAATATTTATTGTGCTGTTGGGGTGCATCCTGAAGAGGTTGAAAGTTTTGATTTAGACATATTAGAGAATATGGTTAAACAAAATATTAATAAAGGTAAGCTTGTTGCTATTGGGGAGGTTGGGCTTGATTACTATTGGCGCAAGGATAATAAGGAAGCACAAATTGAAATATTTAAAAAGCAAATAGAGTTGGCTAAAAAGTACAATCTTCCAATTGTGGTGCATTGTAGAGATGCGTATGGAGATGTGTTGGAAATATTAAAGGAATATACACCTTTTGAAAATGGTGGGGTTATACATTGTTATTCTGGCTCAATTGAATGGGCTAAAGAAGTGATTAAGCTTGGATTTATAATTTCGTTTACTGGGGTGGTTACATATCCAAATGCAAGCAACATTCAAGAGGTTGTAAAGTGGGTTGATGTTGATAAGTTTATGGTAGAAACTGATAGCCCGTTTTTAACTCCTGTGCCATTTAGGGGCAAGAAAAACAATCCATCATATACAAAATATACATTAGAATATATTGCAAAATTAAAGAATGAAGATGTTGCTAATTTAAATAAAATAACAACAAACAATGCAATTAGATTATTTAAATTAAATATATAAAAAATTATTTAAAATATTATTAATAATTAATAAAACGCTTAAAATAAACATAAAATTAAATATTTCAATAAACTTACAATATTAATATTAAAAATAAATTTAATAAAATTTATTTAATTTAAATATTGGTATAATTAAAATAATTAAAAATATATTGAAAATCTATTTTAGTTGTGATAAAATTAAACAAAGGGAAATTTATGGATAAAATTGATTTTAAAAAGCAGTTTGGTCAAAACTTTATATTTGATACAAATTTGTTGAAGTTTATAGTTGAAAGTGCTGGTGTAACGTCGGATGATGATGTTATTGAGATTGGGGCCGGTGCTGGAACATTGACTAAGCAAATTGCGCTTAAAGCTAAAACTGTAACATCGTTTGAGATTGATAAAAGCTTGATGGAAAGGTTGTTAAAACTTGAAAGCGAACATAAAAATCTTAAATTTATATTTGAAGATTTTATGCAGGTTGATTTGTCTGAATATATTAAAGGTGATAACCAATTTAAGGTTGTGGCTAATATCCCATATTACATAACCACGCCTATCATATTTAAACTCTTGGATTTTGCCAAGAATATTGACACTATGATGTTTATGGTTCAAAAGGAAGTTGCTGAACGTTTTTGTGCACAATGCAACAATAAAGATTATGGAATTACCTCTGTTATTTTACAAAGTGTTGCAGATGTAAAATATGTGAGAACTATTAAACGTGAATGTTTTACTCCTGCACCCAACGTGGATTCGGCTTTGATTAGGCTTGATTTAAATCTTGATAAATTTGTAATAGATAATAGAGAGTTCTTTGTAAAATTTGTACATAATGCCTTTGCTATGAGAAGAAAGACTCTGGTAAATAATTTATTGAAAAGTTACAAACTGAGTCGTGTGGAAATTGAGAACGTGTTGAAAGAGTTTGGTTTTGATGTTATGGTTAGACCAGAGAATATTACTGTTGAAAGTTTTATAAGTTTTGGAAATAAATTTTACAAATTATTAAATAAATAGGTTAATTTGTAAATTTTAGACAAAAATCCTCAAAAAAGCAAATAAAAGCGAAAAATTATCAAATAAATATTTTTCGCTTTTTTATTGGCTAAAATTGCAAATAAATTGAATTAAATTTACGTTTTTCAAAATTAGGCAAAATATCTAATTTTAGCTACATGACAGTATTTTTTTGCAATGTTTTTTCAAATTAATCAAATAATAAAAATTAATTATTTTTGATTGCGGTATTTGTTGGTTTTTGTAGTAATTGGTTTGACTTTGTTGGTGGTTTAAATTATAATATTATTATAATTACTTATACTAATTACTGATTGGGGTTTTGATGGGTTGACGCTAATACGTGTTGAACTGAAAAGGATTTAAACTTGCAAAGTGATTGGTGTGAAAGTTGTAGATTAAGGGGTAAATTATGTTTAAAAGAATTGCTAAAATTTCTGGTATAGTACTATTGCTATTTGCGCTGCTTGTTGGTGCGGTAGTTGGCGTAATGTTTTTAAGAGGGGATTTTGAAAAAGATGTTATTAAACCAACATCTATTGCTTTTTCGATTAACCAAACCAATTTAGTGTTTGATGCTGTTGAAAATGCGGATGATGTGTATTCGTTTACAATAACAGCTGAACCGTATAATGTTACTGAAACGGAATGCACAATAACTGTAACCGACCCCAACTTGATTACTTTTAAAACTAGAGTAGGTGGAGAGTGGGTTAATTATAACTCTGGCAGATTCTTTATAAATCAACCAGTTTACTTTTCAATTAATAAATTTGATGATGAAAATGCGGATTTGTATACAGATGGAACGGTGGGGATTATAGTTAAAGATTCGTCTGGTCTTCTTAAGGCAACTTTGAATTTGGAAATTGATAGAAATGTTACAAGTATATCGATTAAAGATTGGGCTTATGGTGGGGACAATGTAAATAATGCTATTTCTAATGGATTGTTTGGATATGAGCTTACTGGTAACACCATACAAAAACTTGAGGCAGTAACGGGAGAGTCTTATCCTCTAGAGATTATTACAGCTCCACTTAAAGCTTTAGATGCAATTGCAAGCAAGGGAACAAAAATAACCGAAATGTATTATGTGGTTGATGGCAACCCTAAATTGATAACTCATGAAGGCTCTGTGGTAAAAATTAAGACATATAATAACGAAGGTGAACTAATTGATGACCCAAATCACACCCCTTGTGAATTTTTGGAATATGACACTTTGAACAACGTGTATGTTTTAAAATCCAATCAGGCGGGGCTTTATAAATTTAAACTAGCAACTTATCCAACTTATGCAATTCAAGATATGTTGGCTTTTGACGAAAGTATAACCTTTATTGATAGATTGAATAGAACTGACGAAAACGGTAAACTGTTGATGACTGTTAAAGATGTTGAGGTGTTGGTTTCTGGCACTAGCGCAGACGTAATCACATTTGACCAAGAGGGAACGACCACAACAATAAATTTGTTTAAAGATAATTATTTTGTTGCAAATAACGGTAATTATGAGATTGATGGCCAAAAGGTACATAATTTGGGCATTAGCCTACAAAAGAGTGGCGGAACAGCAGTAGAAAGCAGATATGGCCAACTTGAGTTTTTAGATATAAACAATGCCTCGCATTATGACGATGAGTTAAACTTTACATTTAAAGAGTTTGTGCTAAATGAAAATAAGTTGCAGCAAACTGAAAATGATGTTGTAATTAAATTAAATTCAGGCAATATGAAGGCAAAGGTTTCTGGTTTTGCAAACGATGCCTGGAATACTATAGATGAGCAAACCTATGACGCAACTTTAAAATGCATTTCAGGAGTGTATAGCTTAACATTAACCAAAGAAGATGGAGATGCTATAACCTTCGAACTACATAAAGGCGCGGACGCCGATAAGATTTTAGACTTTAGTACAAAGGCTGTTAAAATTAGTGGTGAAGATTGGCAATCGGGTGATGAAAAATTTGCTGATGTTGTTAAAATAGATAGTGTTGAGAGTTGTTATTTAGCTCCAACAACAATCGACTGTTTTGTGATAGGTGATGAAATTTTAGCAAACGGCACAGAAACCACCTATAAATTTAAAACCCTTGCTAAAGACAAAATTTATTTGTCAATACTAGATGGCGACAACAAGCTTGTTAATGATAAATTTATTGTAACTATTACACCTAACGGTGCAAGCACATTGCTAAACATTATGCCGATAGAGGCGTTGGGTACAGTTAATATGTATGCCATTGTTGTGAATGACGATGGTAGCTGGTCGTATACAAAAAATGATCCTCCTGTAAGTATGCCATATAATATAAATATTAACATGACTGAAATGACAATGATGGCAGAACAGGATAACTTTAGCTTTAATATTACAATTAGGGCAGACGGATCATATGCATACAGTACAATGGATGTAGATGATTTGATTGAGATTACAAACTCTGGCTCGTATGGTATGGAACAGGTTGTGTTCTTTGCTACAAAGTATTCAAAGTTAAATTTTGAAAGCAAGCCATCAGATTGGGGATATTTTGATGTGTATACATACGATGCTAGTGCAGGATATGTTTTAGCCAACGTAACACCTAGTACAGCATGGGATAACACAATCGATTATTATGTTAAAAATAATTTTTGTATGACAGATGAAAAAGTTGCCATCGACGATGGCGCTGGAAATATATATTACTTGTTAGGAACTTATGATGAGGTTAATGGATTTAAAAATGTTGTTGAGGCAAATGGATATAACCATTATTCACAAATATATCCAGCAATTATAAATACTGGATATGATCGTGGCACACAGCAACCACAGTCTGCTATAGCTTATATAAATCAGTTTATAGCAGGTTTGAAAACAACCTCTAAAGCATTGGTTGGGACAGAGTCGTGTAATGTTTCATACAATACAAATTTGGCTGAAGGAAGCAGAATTACCACAGATTTTATGCACGAAACGTATAAAATTGGCGCAACGGAAAACGCGACTGCGCATTTTATGTTATTGAGAGAATTGTTTGCAAATAGTTCCGAGTGGGCATCTCATAAAGGAAAAATTACATACTATAAATGCGAAGATAATGAGTTAACTATTTATGAAGATGGTGACTTAGAAAATGAGCTTGAATCATCGTGGGAACTTACGACTGCTATGAATAATGGGATTTTGATTGATTCTTGGGAAATTAAGTCTGTAGCAATAACTTCGGATGCTGTAACTTTAGAGGTGTATCCAGTTTCGGGTGATGCTGTATTTACGCATAAAATTGAGACGATAACAATCTCAAGACAGGATTATGACAAATCTTTAAAAAATGTTGGTCTAATGCGTGGCATAAGTCTTAAGAGTGACTTAGGCATCACAGTTATGTCAGAATATCAATTTGATGGATTTGATGATGGCGTTTCAAATAGTTTTGGTGGAACATATTTTGATGAACAGTCAGAGGATGGTAATGGTTATCAGATAATTGCAGGACATTCTGCGGTTGATATGGATTGGAATGGTAATACTGGAGCTGCGGTTGAAAAAATAAGTGATAAGACAGCTCAAATTATTCTAGATATTAACCATAAAGATAGCGAACAAATATTAAAGGCTATATTTAATGGGCTTGGGGTTAAGGCTGAAGAATATGATAAGAATGATGCCAAGGTGGCGGATATTAGTTCGGCAGATTTGAAATTTGACGCAATTACACTAGGTTATTTGCAGGCTAATGAAAGTTATGATTCAGACAGAATTTACTATACACGCGAAGACGGGGGTGGAGAACCTGTGTACACGAAAGCAACAATCGATGAGTCTGAGTGGACAAGTGATCCTAGAGATCCTAAATATTATAAGAACTATTACTATCTAGTTGTTGTTACAGAATTTGAAGTGCATTGCGAACTTGAAAGTGACCACTATATTAAATTAAGTTATACATATGGTACTGATGCTCAGGGAAACCCTAAAACTTTGGCTACAACCGAAACAAAGTTATATACATTATCAAGAGAGGTTACAGGATATCAACTTTATGTAGCTGATACAGTATATGATGCGGCTGGGTCTAGATATATTTACGAAAATAATGAATATGTTCTTGAATCCGATAAAAATCAAAAGTTAAATATCGAACTTGTGATTGAAGTGGAATGGGATGATGATGCCAAAGGGTTTGTATATAAGGCTGTTCCAATTAAAGGCGATGGTGACGAAAGTTATACAGAATCAGACTATTTGTATTATGATATCGCTAAAACTAATAGAATTGAAAGTGACTGGAGTGCTGCATTTACCACGTCTGATGGTGGTTGGATTAAAGTTCTTCCATTCTATGCTGAAAATAAGGATTTTAAATTAAGTGGTGACGACGATTATGACGATCATATTGTATTTGATGACAGCAACAAGCTGGTTATGGCTATGGAAAATAGGGTTGATGCCACCACTATTGCCTCTATCGGAGATATAGTAATTAAACATCAAAATAATGAAAATGTATATAAAAATATAAAGACTTTTGTAAGTGCAAACAATATAGAGTTTACACTAAATGTAAGTGATAATGAGATAAGGAATAAAGATGTGACATTGGGTGTAAAGTACTATTATGATGACGACCCTGATATTCCTTTTAACGACCAGCTAGATATTAGAATTGAAACAACTGATTTAATTATAAAAAGAGATGGTCAAGAAATACAAAATAACTATATTGTAAGTTACGACAAATCAAGTAAGCCGTATAAAGCATATGTAAAACTTCCAACTGAAGACAACGCCAATGCTTTGATTAGCGTGGAATATAAGGACGATGAATGGCATGTTATACGAAAAACTTGGGATGAAATAAATATAACTATCGAATTTATTACCGTAAAAGGCAAATTTGAAAAAACACTCAAATTTGTTGAGCCGTATAAGATTACGCCATCTACAACCAATTACACATCAACAATATATAGCGGAACAAAGTTTGTTCTAGCAACAGTAGGCGATGAACATTATGTCGAGTACGAAGAATATGATGCGGATGACCCAGGTAAGTATGAAAGTGGTTCTTATTATATTTTAGATGTGGACCAATATATACAAGCTGAATATGCAGATGGTGTGTTGAAGAAAAATGGAGTCGCGCTAGACGATGGAACCATGTTGTATAAGAAAGAGGCTATTGGGAAAGATAGATTGTACAAATTGGAATCAAGAACTGCTGGAGACGAGTTTAATATCTATTATAGGGTTAAATCACAAGGATGGAACACCTCTAACAAGGTTGGTTTGGTAAATTCAAAATTTATCTTTGAGGTGCCAAACGTTGAAGTGTTAACTGAATATGAGTTTATGATTAAATTTAAGCAAGCTACAGCTACTTCGGAAGATGAGATTAAAACATTCCCTTTGACAGTGGCGCCTAATATGATTGCTATGGGAAAACCAAGCAAGCAAGACTTGATTATGGACGACTATCAAGACAATACATATAGTTTAGATGGATTAAAATATGCGTCATATTCGACGGCTTCGACAGATAACCCATATTATTGGTATGAAGACCCAACTTTAATAAACGATTTGACAGGTATCGAATATAAAGTTTCGTACTATAAGCCTATTTCAACTTTTGTTTTAGGCAACTCTTATTATTACAGCAATGAAAGCAATGGCTATGTTGAAGTAAAAGACCAACAAGAGTTTGATAGCTTAAAGTTTGCAGGACACGACGTGTTTACAACAGAAGATGAAGTGATATTGTCACAAGATGGTTATGCATATAAAGTTGTGACTGAATATGCTGACTCATTTACTTATGAATATAATTTGATAGATAAAGAGTATAAGCTGTTAACAGCACAACCAACAGATGGCTCTACAATGTATGCACGAGTTGATAAGCCTATATTAAGATATGACGGGTATACGGAAATTAGTGAGTATGTTGAAGGTAATACATATTGGCTTAATACCACGACCGGTTTATATGAATTAAAAGATAAAGACTTTTATGAAGCTAATACTGGAGAGGTATTCAAGAGCAGAATAAATCAACTTAAAGTTTATCCAATCGAAAACATTGGCACACACAAAGTTCGTGTTGAAATCTATAACAAAACTGTTGTGGATAGTAAGGAACTAAATGAATATGTGGGAGTGCATAGTTTTGAAATTACATCGTTATACGAGCTTGAGGTGGCAGATATTGAAATAACAGCAAAAGAACCATCAGTTTTGGACTGGGACCAAGTGAAGAGTTTGTTTAAGTTGAAGCGAAATGGCGAATTTGTTGAATCTGATGAAGCCGAATTGATTAATGTGGAAATCAAATCCAAACAAGCCGGTAAATTGAATGTTAACACAGTTGAATCAACAAGTTTGTCTATTGAATATGCCGATGGTTATGGACTATTAAACCCTGAAACACAAGAAATAATTTTAATGCCAAATGGATATGTTGATTGCGTTGAATATAACCTAGTGCTTACATTTAGAATTGATGGTGTGGACTATAACTTTACAATGGGCCAAACATATGTAATAAATGTATTGCCACATATTGTTGATGCAAGAACTGAAGTGTTGCTTGCGGAAACTGATTATCAACTTGTAAAAGGAACAAATCCATTGTTTGCTGAAACTACCGAAGTTTATTCGTTTGAATTTACCGACTTGGGTGGCGAAGGTAAACCTTATACAATAACAAGCGCTAGTGATGGCTATAAAATCAGGTTTAATGCAAGCGCGAATGTGTATAACACTTCTGTTCCAGTAAGATTAACATATACTAATGAGGGCTATAACAATATTACTTTGGATTACAATCACACATTTACAATTGTAAACCCAACACAAGTAAATACTAATTATCCATTTAATGTTGAAAGTGTTGATGTTGACACATTTGGTACATTTAATACAACTCTTTCACAAATCACCAATGCGGTAGGTGATGGTGTTGATGTAAATGATATATTGATAGATATTGCAAGATATAATAGTACAGACTATGACGACATTTATGAACAGTGCAATCCTGTGTTTGATGGTAGGGCTTATTATTATAAAAATAATGTTGGCGAATATGTAAAAACAACTATTGCTGTTGAAAACGCTAAACAATATTATACTTTAAAGGAAAATTGGAATAGCAATGTATACTTGGCTTACGATATTGCACTTAACAATCCTGGCAATGTGACAACAATCAATTTAAATAACGATACGTTGTTAAATATTAATAGATATTCAACTGAAAAGTATACCTTGGCAAAAAGTTATGATCCGGGTAAAGAATATTATAAGTATGATACAGACAAAAATGAATTTGTAAAAGAAACTGCTGTTGACGACGATGAAATAAGTAAATATAAATATTACACATTAAAACCTGCAGACGATTATACAGATTGTGAAATTAGCAAAGTTGAATTGGTGGCGGTATCTAGCGAATATAGCACAATTAAAACCTTGTTAAGAAATGCAATTAATCTACAAACTCCAAATCAAATTATGTTTGATGACTCAATTCCTTACACAGGCTATATGGTGTTTAAGATACATAGTGAAGCTGGTTCATATGGATACTATGTATTAAAGTTTGTAAAGAGCGACAACTTTAGCAGTGTAATATATTCAGAATCATCAAGACGTAATAGAGAAATTTCTGGATATGTTAATGGAAGCGACCGCAAGATATACGAGTATATCACCGGAAAGGAATCTTTGGTGGAAGCCAGTCATATTGACGAATCTTTAATCGAAGATGACTCTAGCAACGTTTACTTGTTTATGGTAAAGAATAATAATAACGCTAAACTTGGCGGAAACCCATACGACAAAGGTGAACAGATTCCAAAAGACGCAACTTTACCACAAGATATGACTACACACCATATTGAGGTGGCGGTGGTTGTAAGCAGCGGTGTTGCATTGGTGCATATATGTAATTATACTTTGACACTAACTCCAGATGTGGAGGTTAGTACGGAAGGTACACCATATATTGCAGAAACTTTAAATCCTGATTATTATCACTACCAATCTAAACCTTTAAGTTATAGGTATGGCGCAACTAATACTTACGCATTAGCAAGCTTCTTTAAGGTTACAAACAAGGCTAACACGCCTAAAGGATTAGAGAGCATTAGTATATCCAATGAGTTTAAGGCTAGTGATGAGCTTACAATCGATGGAAATGTGTTAAAGGTTAACGGAAGTGATGTGGACTTTATAGAAGTAGACACAAGCGCAAAAACATTTACAATAAACAAACCATTAGGTTTAAATAAGCAGGTATATTTCTGGCTAACACTTGAATATACTGGTGGTTTCAAAGTGAAACTAAAAGTTGTTATCGACCCAATACAATTTACAAGTATGACTACGGATACAGTTAACCAAATTGGGGAAAGTTCGGCATTTAATACAACATATGACCTAATTAAGATTATTGGAAATTATAATGGCAGTTACGCAATCAAATATTGGTTGGCAACCGAAAGCGAACCAACGGATTGGATAGTTTATACGTCTAGAACTGGTTATAAAACTTTTAAGGTAGATGATAGAGTTTCAGGGTGGAATTATGGGGACCATAAACTAACATTTAAATCAGGTGTTAAAGTTGAAGATGTTAAGTTAAAAATTAGATTATTAGATGCGGCACCTGTAAAGGATAGCAATCCTGTACTATTAAGAATTAATCCACAAATATTTGTAGCCGAAAATGCAGAGGGATTTGGTGCTGAAGACAAACGAGCAGTTACCGAAACCACTCCAGCATTAGAGAATTATGGAAGCTATTTAAATGTTGATGTGGCAGACCATGGAACTCTTGATGGTGTTAAAGTTGTTACAATTTATGGAAGCGATGAAAGCAAGTATTACTTACAATTTATGGTTAAAGACTTTAGCAAAATACAATTTAATGTGCAAGATGCTAATGGTCCGGTTAAGTATTTGATTGATGATAGCGGAAGTGCCGACACAATAGAGTTTGATGAAACTGATATATTGAAATTGAAGTTTGCACACACATTGAATGCAACAAATTTAAGTTTAATTATAAAAGTATATAATTCAAGCGATGCAAGCGGTGATAGTTTTGAAATAAATGGCAACAATGATAAGCTAATATATATTACATTACCAAAAACATATGATTTGGTGGCAACCTATCGTATGGAGGGTGCAACGTATGAATCTATTGTAAATGGCGAAACTTTAGATTTTGATTTTGCTTCCGATGGTTCTATTTCGGATAAATTCTTCGGAAGTGAAGATGATAACATCACGGTAAAGGATGGAGAACAAAGCATACGAATTGTTCAAGATCCAAATGGCGAGTATGTTATGATTGATGGGCAATTTGTTAAATATGATGCAAGCAATACTGCTCATAACCAATTAACTAGATATAATAAGATTGCAGACTATAAAGTTTCAGACAAGCTACAATATTCACGTATTGCTGTAAAACTTGTTGATAAAGACTACTATTATGGTTATTCTAGTTTGAGCGCTGTTGGTTTGTTTATGACTGACAATCCTAACATGATAACTAAGATTGAAACTGTTGCAAAGGCGGAGATTAATGACGAATACACATTTGAATGTGCTAGTGATAAGAATATGCAGCCAACAATAATCAAGTTGAATAATGGTAATGGCGAAATTAAACTGGTAAACTTAAGCGGTAACATTATAGAAGGTTATGTGTTTAATGTGTATTATAACGAAAGTGATGCACATCACACGGTTACATTTAATGATGATTTGTTGTTATCTGGCTCAGTTATTGCTGGCAGAAAAACAGTTGACAGTATAATGCTTACTAATAAAGAAATTCAAGCAGCTGGGGATGACGGTATCGAATTGGCATATTTAAATTATGCGCCAGTTGTTGGTGGACAAGCTGTTAATAAGGCAGAAGTGGTTATTACCAACTCGGCCGGAGATAAACTTGATATACATAAAATTGCAGAAACAACCAAACAGGGCTACGCAAGTGCCATCATAATAAGTGATGATGATGATGCAACCGATTGTGACGAGCTTACATTATATATACTTACAGTTAATGGTGTGTCTGAACAGGTTACTATATATGTATCAAATCTTGAAGTTACAAAAGGGTACAAAGATGGCGAAAATTATGAAGCTATATTTGCCGGAACTGAAGGTAACAGTATGGAAGGAACAGCCGAGTCAACACAAAAAACCAGATTGACAGTGTCTTTAGGATATACATATATTTATGTTGGTGCGGTTGATGGGCAAATTACAAATATGCCAATTGGTATGGAGGTTAATTATAAAGTTACTGATAAAACAATGATTGTGTGGGATGAAACAGATGAAACAAATAAAGAGTTTGCAACTCGTGATATTGATAGTGAATATAAGTATGTAACAATGGTGTTTGATGTAACTATAGATGGCTCAGATACAGTTATAAACAAAATATTCTACACCCTATATTTACTTCAAGGTTGGGAAATTGGAATAAGTGGTTTAGACCTTACCAAAGAGTCGGCTATCAATTTATATTTGGGTAACAACCATGTTACTGAGGTTACTGACAAAGCCACCTATAAGTATCAACCAGAAAGATACTATGGTGAAAATGGAGAGTTGTTACACGCCTCCACAGCTCCTGCCGTATATTATTTTAAGGCGAATGATATTGATATTGATAATGATGGCAATTACAGATACACAGTAATTGATGTGACAAAAGGTAAAGAATCTCAAAATACTTTGTATGTAACGCTTAACCGAAAGTATCACACCGAGAAAGGAGAAATTAAATCTGCACCAATAACGTTAACACCTTCAAACTTTAGCGATTACTTAAGCCTTAAACCTTCAGACAAAACGGACGAGTTGAAAGGAAATGTAATAATCGTTGATGAGAGTGAAACATCTAAAATTAAGATTGAGGGTAACCCTTCAGGCAAATTTGCACTTAATGTTGTTACAACTGCAGGATATGTAAGTGAACCTGTTGAGGTGACAGTATACAGATACGACTCAACAAGCGTAACCAGCAAACTGCTAAATTCTGACGGCGCACATGGTTATGAGTCTGGGGCAACAATTGATTTAATTAATACAGACCCAGGAAGTGAAAAGAAAAATAGTTATGCATTTAACGTATATCAACGCGATGCAAAGGTTGAAAAAGATGCTACTACAAACAATGAAAGAATTGTTGAAGAATTAAAGCCTATATTTACATCTTCAGGTTTTGATGAGGGTGTGACATTACAATATCAATTGGGAAAATTCCCAATAACAACCTCTATTAATGATATTAATAAAGAATCTATGTGGGGTGACTCTAATCCTACATTGGGTTATACAATAGGTAAACCAGACGAGATAGATTGTAGCGAGGGCTATGAATTTTCAATTACACTTCCAGAAGTTGAACTTTCGGTATCCGAAGATGCTATTAAAAGTTGCATTGTAAGTGTTAGATTGATAGTTACATATAATAATGGTACACCAATGTCATACTTCTCGCATTATAAGGTATATAACCCTTCATTTATAACTGTAAATGAAGCCTATAGTAAAAACAAAACTATAACATATGCCGAAAATGATAATGGCCGTGCAGCTTGGAAATCTGGTTCTGAAATCGTATTAATGGGCGAGGGCGGATTGTATGATATTAGTGAAAAGATTACAGTGCAACCTTCAGACTGGAATACTACTTATTATACATATTTAAAGGAAGATGGAACAAATTATACAGCGGAGTATGATGCTGATTCAACCTATTATGAGCCTGTAACTAGCGGAAAAAATACTAGTAGCAATTGGTATAAATATGATTCCACTGACCAAACGATGAAGCATGAAGATGATATGAATGCAACAGCAACTTCAGACAATCCATATTATATACAAAAGACATACTCTGTGACTGATTGGAAGGCCAATGGGCATAAGTATTATATGTTCAACAGCAAAGATAACTTATTTGGGCCTGTAGCAGCACCAGCATTTGATGCGGACAAGACATATAAGTACAACACAATTGCTCAATACTTTGTTGATAAAGCAAATGGATTGATTGAAGTTGAAGAACCAGACGGTTGGAATGCTGGAAACAAATATTTTACATTCGATTCAACTACTGGTGTTTATACTGATGTAAATAATGGAGGTTATGACAATCAGACAACATATTACACCGCAACAATTGGAAATTCTATATCATCTGAGCCTGAAGATTGGGATAAGGGAGGATATTATTCTTATGATACTGCCAATAAAAAATACATGCCGGTTGCAGAGGAAACAGCATTTGCACCAGACACGTATTATAAGATAGAATTTAAGCCAGTATCTAAATATAGGTTTAAAACTCTTATCAATGGGCAGGAAAGATATATAATGGAAGTACATTACGATTCAACTCAAAAAGCAATTGTTGGTATATTACCTCATAATACTACCGATGCTAAGGGTGTGTTATTTAGCAATAGTGCAACAATGGAAATAAAGATATACAAACCTGACACACCTGAAAGTGAAGATAATGGCATGGAATTGTATACCGATACATGGACTATTAAAGCTAATAAAACAATAGAAGCTGCCAATGAACCAGTGCTATTAAATAAATTGTTCCTACAAAGTGAAATTGGTCCAACACTATATAACACAGGCTCAATCATTGGTGTTTATAATGAATTGAGCAGCAATACAGATATGCTTAAAAACTTTGTTTGGTTTAGTGATAAAAGTGAGTTTAAGGGTACTGTGTCTATTGGTTTAAAGCAGGGCGAATCAATTCATGATGGATTTGAAATATATAATGTTACATTTACATCTACTTCGCCAAATGTTGTGTTTAATATTAGCGAAACGTATTTAGTGTTGCAAAGTGAAAATGCTTGCGCAATGGGATTTGATTATAATGGTGGTACATATTATATGAACTTAACCATTGATGATAGTTCGTTGATATCAGGAACCAATAAGGCACAAATTAATTTGTATGATAAGATGACAATATATTATGTTGATGGAACTGTATTCACATCCAAGAAGGCAACAGAGTTTACTTCAGCAACATTGTCAATAGCTAAAGTAGACAATAATGACGATAGTTATGAAATTAAGACGGAATCAGGTAAAATCATATTAAATGATATTGATGAATTTACCTTCAACAAGTCTATCCAGGTAGAGGTTAGCCTAGGTGCTGTAAAGAGAAAAATTGAATTATACTTTGATATTGTGATCAAGCCTGAAAAGTTGGTTGAGAATAAAGATTATATGCCTTATAATTCAATCATAGCAGAGGCTGTTAACGCAACAGAAGATGGCTCACTAAGCATAGACTATATTAATGCTAATGAAAATTTAAAGAAAGAATTATTGTCGGTAATTAAGTTTAAGGATAAGGATGTTGATGTGTCAAGTATGACAGCGTTAGCACGTTGGGAAATTAGCGTTGTGACAGATGATTTGAAATACGTTATTAAATACCAATATAGTCATGCTGGCAACACTTATGTAAGAACTCTTAAGATGTTGGGTTGTCAGATTACATCTGCTAGTACAACTTTAAAAGACAATCAGGTTGAGTACTTGGCTGAATTGGCTAATAAGTTTACAAGTGAAAATAGTTTAAAACTTGAAACTGATGTTATCAATGCTGACACATCTTTAAAAAGTGGCTTGTTGGACTTGATTAAATTTAAAGAAGCAGTTAAAACACCATCAGATAAGTGGACAATTTCGGCAGTATTAAACATGTCTAAACTTTGTTATGAGATTACTTATAACTATAAAGATGCTGATGCCAAAGAAGATTATACTAGAGTATTTGTTATGAGCTTACAAGCATTAACATAGATAAAAGTTTTAAACGAATTGTTTACTAGTTTTGATTACTTCGACATTATGACAAAGCGAATTAAGTTAAGCCGAATTGGTTGGAATTTGGTTTGACTATAAAAATGGCGAAGAGGGAAACCTCTTCGCTGTTTTTTGTTATATTGAGGATGTGATTGGGAAGATATTAGAAGATATATAATAGGTAACACTTATTGTTTTTGTGAGATAAAATAATTAAAAAATAAAATATTAACTTATAAAATTATTGACAAAAGTTTAAAAGTTGTATAATATATAGTTAGATAAATGTTTTGCTGGTGAGGTGAGATTATGGATTTAAACAAAAAAGAGTTTGAAAGCAAGTGTATTCAAGTGATTGAATCTATTATATTGTCTAATCGTAACTATACACGCGCTAATGCTATAGTGATATCTGGAAAGATGCTTGAAAAGGCAAAGGAGAAAAAATCTCCACAAGGCGTATTGGCAATATATGAACGTGTTAACGAAGAATTTAAGATGGCAAGCGATAAGGAATACGAGATATTAAAGTATCAATTGTTTAAAGATAAAGATTAATTATAGGGGTGTAAAATGGGATTTGGAGATTGGATAATGAAGGGGTTGGGTTTTGACTCCAAGAAAAAAGAAAAAGAACGTGTTGCGGTGGAAGAACAACCTGAAGATGATAAGTATGCCAATTTTAATATGCATGTAAAGCAAGAACAATCTGCTGAAACAACAGCTAGAGCAAGTTTGTTTCAAAACGATACTTTCAATATGGGTATGGGTATGCGTGATAACCTTATTATTTATTGTCCAACCACTATGAAAGAAATTCAAAGCGCAATTGATTGTTTAAGACAAAATCAGTCGGTTATGCTTGACCTTGAAAAGATTGGAGATGAAGACCGCACCCGTGTGCTAGACTTTATTAGTGGCGCAATATACGGCCTTAATGGAAGTATTCATAGATTTAAAGACGACAGCTTTATATTAACGCCAGAGGGTAAAAAGATTTTGACACCTGACAAAAGGGATTAAAATGAAATTTAAAACAAAATATATAATAATAGGTATGATAATAGCAATAGCTTTAAGTATTGATTTAATTACAAAGCATCTGTTTAAGGATATTGAATATACAAAAGTTATACCTAATATAATTGCTTTTCAAACTAATGGAGGCAATACTGGGGCTGCTTTTGGAATGTTTTCCAAAAGCACAACTTTTTTAATTGTGTTTAGCGTGATAGTAGTTGTGTGCTTAATACTGGTTGATGTTATGTTGAAGATAAAGACCAAAACATATGCGGTGGGATTTGGTTTAGTTTTAGCTGGAGCTGTGGGTAATTTTATAGACCGCATAATGCTAGGTTATGTTAGAGACTTTATAATGTTTGATTTTTGGAAGAGCTTTCCAATATTCAACTTTGCTGATTGTTGTATAGTTGTTGGTGCGGCGTTGGTGTGTATACACTTTATGTTTTTGTCAAGCAATAAAAGGGCGGATAAAGATGGAACAAATTAGATGTGAAGTAGACAACATACGATTAGATGTGTTTGTAAGTGAACAATTTAAAGATTGTACGCGTTCGTACATTAAAACATTAATTGATGATGGGCGTGTGGAAGTAAACGGCAAAAATGTTAAAGCGGGATATAAATTAAGGGTTAATGACATAATTACAATAGATTTCCCACCAGTTGAAACAATTTCAACCGAAGCAGAAGACATTCCACTAAACATCATATACGAAGATGGTGACCTTTTAGTGATTAATAAGCAAGCTGGATTGGTGGTGCATCCATGCTCAACAACCAAAAGCGGAACACTGGTAAACGCGTTGATGTATCATATTAAAGATTTGAGTACGATAAACGGTGTGTTGCGCCCAGGAATTGTGCACAGATTGGATAAAGATACCGCAGGGCTTATGATGGTGGCTAAAAATGACCATTCACATAAGTTTTTACAAGAACAACTTAAGGACAAAACTTTAAATAGGGAATATTTGGCACTAGTTAAGGGCAAAATTAAAGAAAACTTTAGTGTGGAAGGATACATTGGACGAAATTCCAAAAATCGTAAGCAAATGGCACTAGTAAGCGAAGATAAAGGCAAGTATAGCTATACCGACTTTTTTGTGTATAAGCAATACAACAACTATACATTATTACGCTGTGTGTTAAAAACGGGTAGGACGCATCAAATACGAGTACATTTAAAGAGCCAAAACAGGGCAATTGTGGGCGATGAATTGTATGGAGGTGTGGATAAATCAATAAAAACCAAAGGTCAGTTGCTATTTGCATACAAAATTAGCTTTGTTCATCCAACTACATTAAAACAAATGACATTTGAAGTGAATTTGCCAGATTATTTTAGCAAAATACTTGCAAAGTTGGTTTAGGTTATATAAACCTATAATAGGTACAGATTACAAAGATTGCCACTCCAAACTAGTGGTAATTTTTGTTTTACAGGCTGGCAAACAAGTAAAAAGTTTAAAATTTTTATATTCGACAAAACAAGCCTTTATTCGGCTAATAATATTTTTGACGGCTAAACATACTAGAAATATCTACAATGTGTAAAAAGATTTACTTAAATTTGTCGAATTTGCTTAAAAATCGTTGACAAAAAATCAATTATACCTTAAAATAGCATTGTTAAATAAAATATGGGAGACTATCAATGAAAAAATTATCTAAATTTATTTATTTTATCTTCGCATTTGCATTGATTACTTGTATGGCTATATTCAACCCTGCAGTTAATTTCGCTAGTGCAGCTGAAGAAGACGATGTTACAACATCAATCACAATTTCTACTAGCAAAATTGCTAAAAATGTCGATGCTAGTAAAAACCAAAAGCTTGACATCCCTATGCCTAACACATCTAAAGCTGGCGTAGACAAGTTTGTTGTGGTTAAGGACCGTAGTGGTAGCACATACACATATAACTGCCAAAATGGTAAAACAACAAACCAAAACGACCAAGAAGTTGCATATTTTACAGCTTTTAATGCTGCAAATGAAGATGTAAGCTTGGATGCAACTACAGACAAGGTTGTTAGTTATTTGCGTATTAACAATATTGGTAAAGGAACTTATACAATTCAATACAAGGTTGTAGATGGTAATAAAACATATTATAGCGATTCACAACAAGTTCATGTTAAGGGCGCTGCTTATGAGTGGCAATTTGCTGAGGAAAATACCAAGAAGAATATTATCCCTAGCATTACTAATGTTGGTTCTTCTTATGTTTTACCAATGCCAAAGCTTGTTAACAACTCTGATGAAACAAAGTCATTCCAATATTCTGTTGATTACTTAAGCAATTCTAACGGCGAGGAAGAAAGTGATGAATACATCTTTATTACAAAGGGCGGCGCAGACGTTACATCTGCTGTTACAACCTTGGACGATAAAGACCCTGAAAATGTTAAGGTTAAATATTCATTTGAAGAAGAAGGTACTTATATCATCAAGTATAAGTCTAAAGTAAGTGCATTCCCTGACCGTACTTATACCATCAAAGTTGATTCTAATTATAATGCCGAAGCTGACTTAAAGGTTACACACAATAGTTTCTCTAACGTTCAAGTTGGTGCTGAAACAACATTCCCAACAGTTAACGTTACAGACAAGACTCATAATAAGTCAGGTATCGAAGTTAATAACATAATTAAGATTAAAAAAGGTAATGAATTGGTTGCAGAATTAAAGCCTAACCAATACACATACACTTTTGCAGCTTCTGGAACATACACGGTATATTACGAAGTGGAAGATGCTTATGGCAACCATGAAACAAGCTCAGCATATTCATTTACAGTAAGTAACAAAGCTCCTTACTTGGTAACGTATGCCGAAGATTATACAATTACAGAAACTGATGAAGATAGCGATGGTAATATCGACACAGTAACTGTTGGCGAAGTGGTTACTAATGCTGATTACTTGGTTAAGAGTGAAGTTGGTTTTGGTGGTTTCTATTTGCCAGCCATTTACGCTGAAGATTATGTAAGCGATTATAAGAATATTACATTTAGCCGTAGATTAGAATTGTCTACAGATTCAAGTGTTTACTTTGACCTTGATGTGTCAGCTGTTAATAAAGATGACACAATTAATCCTCATGGTAATGCTTCTGTTGCTAAAGACCAAAAAGCTAAATATAATGAAAAAATCTTATTTACATTCCCAGAATTATTAGATGAAAAGTATGGAAAAACCGAAGCTGAACGTATTGCTTACATTAAGGAAACTTATGGCAATGCCACATTTAAAGTAAAGTATTCTGCTAAGGGACAAAATGATAGTGCTGCATATGCAACAACTTATAAAATTAAGGTTGCTGACGTTGATGCTTTATCATACAATGTTGATAAAAATATGCTTATCAATTTCCCAACAATAAACGATTCAATCGACCCTAATGCTGACTTAACATTTACAGCTCCAACAGCTAAGGAAGAACCAAAGAGTTCTGAATTGGTAGCTGATGAACGTGTTGAAGTTAGAACATATTACTATTATGGTGCTAAGTCTAGTGTAGAAACAGCATTAAGCAATTATATCAAAGATGTTGTAAAACCTGGTTATACAGGTGAAGGCACCTACAACGAAAAATATGGTTATCAATTTGATACATTTAAATCACAAACAGCTTATACAGCTTTAGGTGCCAAGGCATTAACAACAAAAGACGGTAAGATAACAATTGCATCATTAAAAGCTGAATTAGATGCTTTTGAAGAAGATGAAAGACCTACAACAGTTACAGTATTTGCAGTTGCAATCAATGACCAAGGTCAATTTATGATTAAGGCTCAAGAACTAACAATTGATAACACTGATGAGTCTGCTGCACCTATAGTGGGCGATCCAGAAGCTTACATTCCAGTACAAGGAAATTACAAAGCTCAATTGGCTAAAATAGGAACAAAGGCTACTAAATTTAACCAAAACTATGAAGTTTACTTGCCAGGTATTTCATTTACAGATGATGTTGATAAGAGCTTGGAAGTTGAGGTTAGATGTTATGTTGATACACCAGACCAAACTGTTGGTGTAACAATCGACGAATTTATCCAAAACGCTACTGGCGAATGTGGTATTAAAACTGCAAGACTTACAACTACTTACGCTGGAACATACTATGTAGTATATACAGCTACCGATGATGCTGGTAATAAGGCTTCTTATGTATCAACATTTGAAGTTGCTAATACTGAAAAAGCTTATATTAAAGTAGAAAATGGTTCAAACTTAACTAAAAATGTTAATGAAGAAGTTGTGTTCAATCTTGAGCTAGGTGGCAACGGCGTGTATACCGATGTTGAATATACAATCGCATGGGGCGAGAAGAAGCCTAGCGGTTTAGGTTCTCAACCAAATAGCTTTAAATTTAACAAGGCTGGCACATATGTTGCTACAATCAGTGCAACATACAAAATGGAAGGTAATGATAATAAAATTACTGCTGAACCAAGCGTTACTGTAACAATTACTGTTACTGAACCAAAACTAGAATGGGCAAAAGACATTAACGAAGTTTTAACAAACCGTACAATCGACTTAAATAAGACTGTTGAATTACCAATTATTTCTGCAACTGAAAATGGCGTTGAAATAAATGCTATTCCTAAGGTTGTATTCATCGATGAAGACGATAAGGAAACTGAAGTTGAAGTTCAATTTGACGAAAGCTTATTTAATGGTTACTATTTTACAGCGGATAAAGACGGTGTGTATAAAGTAACTTATACAGCTACTACAGATTATAATTCAGAATCAAAGAGCTTTACAGTAACTTGCGGCGACTACTATGACCCAGAAGTTACAATTGGAAGCAACAAGTTGCAAGATTCAACAATCACTTATACTGGTGAAGAAATTACATTTAAGGTTAAATCATTCAAGCAAAAAGTTGTTGATAATAAAACACAAACTGGTAAATACACTTTAACAGTAGTTGCAACTCAAGGTAAGGATAATGATGAATTGTTTAGCTATGATATCGATGTAATCACAGTTGATACAGATGCTGATAGATTGACTAAGGAATTTACTCCTGATGATTATAAATTTGCATTAACAGGAAGTTCAGTATCAAACAATGGAACAAACAACTGGAAGATTTCAGGTGTTGGTAGCTACGAGTTGACATTAACAGTTGAAGATGCCAATGGCAACACAGATGTTAAATCTATCAAGTTTAAAGTTGTAAACAAAGCTGAACCTAAAAAGGTTAAGGATAATGTAGTTGGTATTGTATTAATTATAGTATCAGCAGTAATCCTAGGCGGAGTAATCTTATTCTTTGCAGTAGCTGGAAAGAGAAATAGAACAAAAAGACATTCTATTAAGGCTTCTAAAAAAGATTAATAAATTAAAAAAATAGGAAAGAAATTTCCTATTTTTTATTTGCATTGTTTATATGGTTAATAGCTATTAATTTGATTAAATAAAATATTGTTATACGTGTAACAAAATACTATAAATAAGTATTTAACAATAATTTGTACAGTTAAAATAATTTGGCATAATTTTGGATATAAAAATCCATTTAAATTATTTTATATTTTTTACTTGATTTATTAAATTGGGTGTGTTAATATATTTAAGGTTGATAATTTTAATTTGCTAAAAATTATTAATGTGGAGATACATATGGAAGAACAAGTAAAAAATAAAAACATTGCAAGACGCACACCATATACAATGTTTTTTAAAAGATTTTTTGATGTATTGTTATCAGGCTTGGCTTTAATTATTTTAAGCCCAGTGTTGTTGGTTGTTGCAATTATTTGCAGAATAAAAATGGGAAAGGGTATAATATTTGCACAATATCGCCCTGGTAAAAATGGCAAAATATTTAAGCTATATAAGTTTAGAACCATGTTGAATACACGAGATGCGAATGGCGACTTGTTGCCGGATAAAGATAGAGTGTGTAAATTTGGCACAATGCTACGTAAAACATCGCTTGATGAATTGCCACAACTGTGGAATATATTTAAAGGAGATATGAGTATTATTGGTCCACGCCCTCGTATGGTTGAAGAATGTGTGTTTTTAAATGAAGAACAGCAAGCTAGATTTGCAGTAAGACCAGGCATTACCGGTTGGGCGCAAGTTAATGGACGAAATAATATTACATTTGATAAGGTTGTGCAATTTGATAAGGAATATGTTACAAAACAATCTTTGTGGTTTGATATTAAAATATTCTTTAAAACCATCGGCTGTGTGTTTGGGAGAAAGGATATTAACAAGGAAGGAACGGTTTCAAACGAGTTCCACGGAGATTATTTATTACGTATTAAACAAATTACTAAAGAATATTACGATACTAAAATATTTGAGGCGAAACAATTGATTGCGCGAGCAAAACAAAAACACACCAAAAACAAAGCAAAATAAAGTACAAGTTTTAAAAGCACCCTAACAATGGGTGTTTTTTTACACATATGCAATTAATAGCAGACGCAGCATATTGAATAGTGTTAATATTTAGTTGTTATATTTCAAAATAATTGTAAATAATACATAATATGAATTTGACTAAAACAGATTTTATATATATACTATAAGAAAGGAGCATGTATGCAAAAAAGAAGCGAAATAGATAAAAAATATAAATGGGATTTGTCTTGCTATGTTAAAGATGAGCAAGAGCTTGAAAGTAATCTTAAATACTTGAAAGAAAATGCTACAAGATATAAAGATTTTTATGGTAAATTTCAAGATAAGGAAGCGCTAAAGGCGTACCTAAAGTTTGATGAAGAATATGAAGACATCTTGTATAAAACCGGGGCATATATTGGCCATACGCTAAATACTGACACGAGTAATACTAAATATATAACATATACTCAACGAATTGAGTATATCGAAAAAGAAGCAGACGAGGCAAGTGCGTATATTTTTCCGCAATTAAGCGACTTGCCAGATGAATATTTACAAGATTTAATTGAAGATAAAGACTTTGCTTTATACAAAAGGTTTTTTAGCAGGCTGTTAAAAAACAAGCCTCATAAGGTAAATGAGCATGATAATCAGTTGTTAAGTCAAATGAGCTTGTGTTTGGGCAATGATAGTAATGTGTTTGACACACTTACCAACGGCGAAATTAAGTTTGATAATATTGAAGATAGTAAAGGTAATCAAATTGCTGTTGATGAGGCAAATTATTCTAAATTGCTTGATAATAAAGATAGATTGGTTCGTGAACGTGCATTTAAGTCAATTATGAATGGATATGGTGGAAAGGTTAGAACTATTGCTTGCCTTTATACTAATGATATTCAGTATGACATATTTAACAATAATTTGACCAAATTTAATTCAACACGTCAAAAAGCAATGTTTTATGAAGAAGTTGATGAAAAAGTATATAATACATTAATTAAAAATATTAATGATAGAATACCTGTATTGCAACAAATTGTGGCATCCAAAGCAAAGAGCTTGGGGATAGAAGATGTTGCATATTATGATATAATGCTTACTATTGGAGAAAAGGCAAATTATACTATTGAACAAGCAATAAGTTTGGTTAAAGACTGTACCAAAATATTAGGCGAAGAGTATCAAGCCGTGTTAAACGAAAAGTTTAACCAAGGTGTTATCGATTATTTACCTAATGAAAACAAAACAACAGGAGCGTACAGCTCGGGCGTGTATGGGTGTCCAAGTATTGTACTTATGAATTATGTTGAGGATTATAATAGTGTAAGTACTTTGGCGCACGAAATTGGACACGCAATGCATACTGAACTGTCAGATAGGAGCCAATCAAGACAACTTTCAAATTATGTTATATTTGTAGCAGAGGTTGCAAGTACAGTAAATGAAATATTGCTTAATTTGCATGTTGCCAAGACAGCAAATGAGGAAGAAAAATCTGCATTGTTGTTTAAATTGTTGGATAATGTAAGGTCAACAATATTTAGGCAAACACTATTTAGCGAGTTTGAGGATTTTAGCCATAGCAAGTTAGAGGCGGGCGAGCCGTTAACGTATGAAGATTACAACAACAAATATTATGAATTAAATAAAAAATATTATGGCGAGAATATAAATCTTCCTGAAGAATTAAAATATGAGTGGGCGCGCATACCACATTTCTATACACCATTTTATGTTTACAAATACTCAACAGGGTTTATAAGTGCGTTATGTATTGTTCAAAAGCTTTTGGAAGATGAAAACTACTACAAACAATATATAGGATTTTTAAAGTCTGGCTGCACCAAGTCGCCAGTTGAACTATTGCAAGACATAGGAGTGGATTTGACAACTGATCAGCCGTATAATAAAGCATTTAAATTTATTGAAAATATATTAAACCAAGTTAAATAACTTAAAATTAGTTATATACACTATTATTTAATTGGCTATTTTGCAAAATGATATTTTAATTTATAAAAATTGACAAAATATTATAAATTAAAAAAAATATTGATAAATATTCTTTATTCTTTTGCAAAAAATAGATATAGATGATATAATAGGAGTGTAAAATGCTAGACAAAAAAACTACTACTGTATTAAAAGTATTAGGCAAGCTTGGGGAAGATAGTGCGTATAAGGTTGTTACTGTTGACGAAATATTGGGTGCATTAACATCTAAAAGTCAATATGATGCTGACGGTATTAAGCAAATTATTGAATATTTGTGCAAGCAGGAATATATAATTTTAAAGTTTGAAGAAGATGCTACATTTTGTTATTCGTTGCTTCCTAAAGCTAGAATATATCTTGAGCAAGAAGGAGCAAAAGGTAAGGTAAAAAAACAACATTTGCCTTATGGTTGGATTGTGTTGTGTATGATTGCTTGTATGGTGGGTAGTTTTGGGGCAAATTTATTATTTTATTATTTTTTGGGGTAAACTATGTTATCAAGAAAAGAAAAGTATATAATGGAATATCTTTATCAGCGATGTACGGGCAAGAATAGTTGCCTTATTAATCCGCGCGAAATAATTACTTTTGCAAGCGACAGGTATATCATGCACAAGCCAGAAGTAGAGAAGATTGTAACCAACTTGGTTTATGACAACTATATAGATGTTGCCAAAAGCGATAAAAAGGGCGAAATGGTGTATTGTGTATCACTTAAATTAAAGGGACAAGGATTCCATCGTGAATTGGATAATAACAAGCGTACCATCATGTTGGCGGTGGGCAGAACTGTAATACTTGCCATACTGAGCTTTTTGATTACATGGATATTAAAGATTTTGATATTTTAAAATAAAACCTCTTATTATGCGATAAGAGGTTTTTTATTATATAATTATATAAATATGCAAATAATATATTATAAATTTTATAAAAAGTATTTTAATTTGGCTAAATATATGTTATCATAATAGATGATAAAATTTCAAACAAAGGAGGGAGCTATGGAATATCGCGATTTTGAGTTGGTGTCAAAGTTTAAGCCAACAGGCGACCAACCTCAAGCTATTGAAAAGCTGGTTGAAGGTATAAATGATGGTTTGCAGGCACAAGTGTTAAAGGGCGTTACAGGTAGTGGCAAAACGTTTACAATGGCCAATATTATTGCCAAAGCCAATAGGCCAACATTGATTTTGGCACATAATAAAACTTTGGCGGCGCAGTTGTGTAATGAGTTTAGAGAATTTTTTCCAAACAATCGAGTAGAATTTTTTGTTTCATACTACGATTATTATCAGCCTGAAGCTTATATCGTAGCCAGTGATACATATATTGAAAAAGATATGAGTGTTAATGATGAAATTGACAAGCTTCGCCATAGCGCAACATCTAGTTTGCTTGAACGAAGCGATACAATAGTGGTTGCTAGCGTATCGTGTATTTATGGACTTGGTGCTCCTAAGGAATATTATGATTTGCATTTGTCATTGCGTGAAGGAGATGCTGTTGACCGTGATGAAGTTATACGCAAACTTATAAGCATACAATACACACGAAATGATATTGACTTTCAGCGCAGTACATTTAGGGCAAGGGGAGATATTTTGGATATATTTCCAGCTAGCAGTAGTGAAAGAGCTATTAGAGTTGAATTTTTTGGAGATGAAATAGAAAAGATTAGCGAATTTAATCCAGTAGACGGCAAGGCGTATAATCGATTGCAGCATGTGGCAATATTCCCAGCATCACACTATGCAGTTGGCAGCGAGAGATTGCAGTCGGCCCTGCAACAAATTAGGCAAGATGCGCAAGATAGAGAACAATTCTTTTTAGGCGAAGAAAAGTATATTGAGGCGCAACGGATTAGAGAACGAACCAATTATGATCTTGAAATGATGCAAGAAATGGGATATTGCTCGGGTATTGAAAACTATAGTAGATATTTTGATGGACGTAGCCCAGGAGAACCTCCTTACACATTGCTTGATTATTTCCCAGATGGATTTTTGTTGTTTGTAGATGAAAGTCATATAACCTTGCCACAGGTTAGAGGAATGTTTAATGGGGATAGAGCTCGTAAAAACGCACTGGTAGATTATGGATTTAGACTTCCGTCAGCCTATGATAATCGTCCGCTTAATTTTACCGAGTTTAATAAGCGTATTGGACAGGTTGTATATGTATCAGCAACACCAAATGATTATGAAATAGATAAAGCTAATGGCCAAGTTGTTGAACAGTTGATTAGACCTACATATTTGCTAGACCCCGAGGTGGAGGTACGTCCAAGTGAAGGACAAATTGATGACCTTTATAGCGAAATTCAAAAGACTATTGAAAATGATGGCAAGGTGCTGGTTACAACATTGACTAAAAAGATGGCTGAAGATTTAACCACATATTTTAGCGAAAGCGGTGTTAAGGTTAAATATTTGCATAGCGATATTGACACTCTTGAACGTGTTAAAATTATTAATGCATTACGTGCGGGTGAGTTTGATGTATTGATTGGAATCAACTTGTTGCGTGAAGGGTTGGATATGCCTGAAGTAAAATTAGTTGCAATTCTTGATGCCAATAAAGAAGGATTCTTGCGTAGTACAACATCATTGATTCAAACAATTGGTAGATGTGCGCGCAATAGTGAGGGGCGTGTGATTATGTATGGTGACACAATAACTGATAGTATGCGTAGGGCGATTGATGAAACCAATCGTAGGCGTGAAATTCAAATGGCATATAATAAAGAACATAATGTAAAACCAATGACGATCAAGAAAGATGTAGTTGACACGTTAAAGATTTCAATGGAACTTGATGATGTGCTAATGAATAAAGAGCAGATTATAAACAACATTGAAAAATTAAAAGCGTTAATGGCCACGGCATCAAGTCAACTTGATTTTGAAACTGCAATTAAATATCGTGAAGAAATTTCAAAATTAAAAGATAAATTAAAGAAAAAATAAAATTAATTTAATTATTAATATATTTATTGATTAAATATTTTATTTTAAATTAATTAATTGATAAAAACAAATAATTAATTTGATTTTTATCAAACAAAATACTTAAAATAAGCAATTTAATTAATGTTCTTAAATTAAATTTAATTATTAAAAAATAATTGTTTTAATAAATATAAAAAATAAAAATAGGTGAAGTATGTTAGAAGATATTATTATTAAAGGGGCAAGAGAAAACAATCTTAAAGGTGTTGACTTAAAATTGCCTAAAAACAAATTAATAGTATTTACAGGTGTGAGTGGTTGTGGAAAAAGCTCCCTTGCTTTTGATACAATTTTTGCTGAAGGACAACGAAGATATATGGAAAGCTTGTCGTCATATGCACGCCAATTTTTGGGGCAAATGAAAAAGCCAAATGTTGATAGTATTGATGGGCTTAGCCCAGCGGTGTCGATTGACCAAAAGTCTACCAACAACAATCCAAGAAGTACGGTTGGTACAATTACTGAAATTTATGATTACGTAAGATTGTTGTTTGCACGTATTGGTAAAATATATTGTCCTAAATGTGGTAAGGCGGTTACTGTGCAAACCATTGACCAAATTGTAGATGCGGTCAAGGAAAATGAACTGGGTAGTAAGTTGATTGTTATGTCGCCAGTAGTGCGTGGGCAAAAAGGAACACACGAAAAGGTATTTGACGAGCTTCGTAAAGACGGCTATGTGCGTGTGCAGGTTGACGGCGAAACATTAATGCTTGAAGACGAAATAAACTTGGAAAAAACTAAGCGTCATGACATCAATGTAATTGTTGACCGAATTGTGTTAAAGGAAGATAGTGATAAGCGACTTACTGAAAGTATTGAAAAGTGTTTGGCACTATCAAACGGCTTAGTGTTGGTGCAAAAAGATGAAGATGTAAAGTTATATAGCGTACGTTATGCTTGTGTTGATTGTGGAATATCAATGCCAGAAATAGAACCAACGTTGTTTAGCTTTAATCATCGTGATGGGGCTTGCTCTAAATGTAGTGGTCTTGGTTATGTGGTTAAGATTGGTGAAGGTGCCATTGTGCGTAATGATAGACTTTCGATTAATGAAGGCGCACTTAACATTATGGGCTGGAATGTGGAAAACTCTAAAATCAGTCGTCAAGCCTATCGTAAGTTGTCGCAAAAGTATAATTTTAGCTTGGATGTTCCATATCATACATTGCCAAAAGATGTGCGTCAAATTTTGATTTATGGTGAAGAGGGTGCACAACATCAAGAAGAAAGCAATCTTCACCAATTTGTAACACGTGATGACTTGCTGTTTACTGGTGTTGTGCCAGATTTGCTTAGAAAATTCCAAGATAGCCAAAGCCAGTATATCAAAGATGAGATTATGAAGCTTATGAGTGAAGATACTTGTCCAGAATGTCTTGGCAAGCGATTAAATAAAATTGCATTGTCGGTTAAGATTAACAGCAAAAATATTTCCCAATTAACTGATATGTCAATTAGTGACTTGTTTAAGTTCCTAGAAGGATTAAAATTAAATAAGACTGAAGAAAAGGTGGCGCGTCCAATACTTAATGAAATATTCGCGCGTCTTCAATTTTTGATTAATGTAGGGCTTAGATATCTGAATTTGTCACGTAGGGCAGGAACGCTTAGCGGTGGCGAATCACAACGTATTAGGCTGGCTACACAAATTGGCAGTGGACTTACTGGTGTGTTGTATATACTAGATGAGCCAAGCATTGGCCTTCATCAACGAGATAATGACAGACTGATTGAAACATTAAAACGCTTGCGTGATTTGGGCAATACATTGATTGTTGTTGAACACGATGAAGATACAATACGTGAAGCGGACTATATTGTAGATGTTGGTAAGTATGCAGGAGTTAATGGCGGAACGATTGTAGCCTGCGGAACATTGGAAGATATTATGAACGAATCAAACTCAATTACTGGCCAATATTTAAGTGGAAAACTTAAAATTGAAGTACCTGAAACCAGACGTTCTACAAACAATGGATTTATTGAATTGCAGGGTTGCAAAAAACATAACTTAAAAGATATTGATGTTAAATTCCCAATAGGCGTGTTTACGTGCGTAACTGGTATTAGTGGTAGCGGTAAAAGCACACTGATTAACGACATACTTTACCCAGCGCTTAAAAACGAACTTGATGGCGAAAAGAATGAAACTAATTTAAAGAAGGTTGTGGGCTGCGATGCTATTGATAAGATTATTAATATCGACCAATCTCCAATTGGAAGAACCCCACGCAGTAATCCAGCAACGTATACTGGAGTATTTACTAAAATTCGTGAATTGTTTGCTTCCACTCCTGACGCTAAAGAACGTGGCTATGACATAGGCAAATTTAGCTTTAATGTGGCTGGCGGACGCTGTGAGGCTTGCGATGGCGATGGATTGAAGAAGCTGCGTATGTACTTTATGCCAGATGTGTATGTGCCATGTGAAGTGTGCGAAGGTAAGCGATATAATCGTGATGTGTTGCAAGTTAAATATAAAGGCAAAAATATATATGACGTGCTAGATATGACAGTTGAAGAGGCACTAGTTTTCTTTGAAAACTTGCCTAGTATTAAGGCTAAAATACAAACCCTTTACGATGTTGGTTTGGGCTATATAAAGCTTGGACAATCGGCAACCACTTTAAGTGGCGGTGAGGCGCAGCGACTAAAGCTTGCAACTGAACTATCAAAACGTGATACTGGTAAAACAATGTATATCCTAGACGAGCCAACAACAGGCTTGCATAGCTATGATATTCAAAAGCTTATTAATATCTTGCAACGCTTTGTAAATGGTGGGAATACGGTTGTGGTAATCGAACACAACCTTGATGTAATCAAAACCGCCGACTATATTATTGATATGGGCCTTGAAGGTGGAGACGAAGGCGGAACAGTAATTGCAACCGGAACACCTGAAGAAATTGTAAAAGCAAAACAAAGCCATACCGGTAAGTATTTAAAGAAATATTTGAAATAAAAGAAAAATAGACGATATGGTATCGTCTATTTTTTAGTGTTAAATATTTTCTGCTAGGAACATTGCTTTGAATTTGTCGTTACGGTCAAATAGTTCTTCAAAAGTTCCACTATCCACAATTTCTCCACTGTCTAGGAAGAAAATTTTGTCAGCATTTTTAATGGTGGATAGGCGGTGGGCAACAATAACTATTGTGCTTTTACCTTTTAGGTTGTCAATACTCTTTTTCACTTCTTCTTGGGCAAAGTTATCAAGCGAGCTTGTACTTTCGTCAAATATAATAATACTAGATTTGCGAAGTAGGGCACGAGCAATGGCAAGACGTTGTTTTTGTCCGCCACTTAGTTTAATTCCACTTTCGCCAACCTTGGTGTCGATTCCTTTAGGAAGGGTGTCAACAAACTCCTTTAATGATGCTTTTGCAATAGCGTCCATTATATCATCATCGGTCGCATCGCCTTTAGCTAAAAGCAAGTTTTCTTTAATAGTCATATCAAATATGTATGGGAACTGATTTACGAGAGATATTCCGTTGCGTAAACTTTGTTTGTTGAGTTTGTTTATGTTTATGCCATCAATTAGCACTTCGCCGCTATCTGCCTCATACATTTTAGACATAAGGTTTAAGATTGTTGATTTTCCACTACCAGATTTACCTACAAATGCCACTGTTGAATTTGGTTTGATTTTAAATGACAGGTTTTTAAATACTTGATTTTTGCTAACAAGTTTAGGCTTTGGTTTTTCTTTTGATTTTTTCTTTAATTTTTTATGTTTAATAGATTTGTCGTCATCAAGCTTGTTTTTGTCTTCATACTCATATTCTTTAAAGGTATAAGACACATTTTTAAACTCGATATTACCTTTAATTGTATCCAAATTTGTTCTGCCAAAGTGTTCGGTAACAAACTCCTTTTCATCAAATAGGGCAAACATACGTTCGGTGCTAACCTTGATATCAACAATGCAGTTAGATATATAACCAATATTCCAAATCAATCGATATAGCGAATTTGAGTTGGAACGTATTACCATAAATGCTGCAAGGGTAAGCAAGCCCTTATCAATAAACACAATACCAAGCACAAGAGCTAGAGAAGTTAGTAGGTCAATCAATAAGTTACGTGCGTTTCCAAATGCGCTATCCGTCATACTGTATTTAAAGCGCGATTTTCGATATTTTATATAATTTTCATCAGAAACTTCGCTTAATTTTTGTTCCAATCCCAATGATTTTACATCTTTTTCACTACGTACAATTTCGGTTGTTAATGAGTGGATTTTGTCTTGAGTCTTTTTAACTATTTTATGATTTTTACGTCGCACTTTAATACGTTTACGTTCAATTACTGAACCCATAATTAAACAACCCACGAAAATCAATGCAATCCAGCTGTTAAGCGTTAGAATGTATATTAGCATTATAAATGCAGTTATAATTTCGGATACAATATCGATGATGGCAGCATACTGGCTAACAACCTGTTCTGGGTCGTTTACAATACGCATTACAAAGGTTCCTGTGTCGTGGTCGTTGTATGTTTTTGAATTTAGTTTAAATGCTTGATTTGCCAAATCGGTATTTAAATTTGCCATAATTTTGTTGGCATATATAAAATACACTAAATTGGCAAAGAACCAAACAATACGTTGGGTTATCCCAAGGCCAATTACAATGAAACCATATATAATTGCTTTTTTAAATAGTGATAAAGTTATTAACGATATTGTCTCTGCCGATATTATGGTTGTTCCAATGCTTATAAGGCTGGATAATAACATTAAAACTATATAAACAACAATTCCGGACTTATACTTTGCAAAATATTGCCACAAACTAGGTTTTTTTGCTTTAACAGTTTTTTGTTTTTTCATTATATACCCCTTTATTGTTTTATTCTAGCATAGCGATAAAGATAAAGTCAAATGTAAACACAAAATAGTATATAAAAAAAGGTGGTTAAATCCACCTGATTATAAGATATTAATTAAACTAAAACCGCTAATCTCTTTTAATCCTTCAACATTGTATTTTAGCAGTAGGGAATATGTCACAGCGGTTTCTTGGTCGTCATTCTCAACACTGGATTTTAAAAACTGAATGTGGTCACTAACCGGCTGCAAGTCTTTTCTAGATATTGAAATGCATAGTATATCCATTTTTTTAGTCCAATATTTGTCTAATTCTTCGATGCGTGTGGCAAGTTTGGGATTAGTAATATCTTCCACCAGCAAGGCTTCATGGATTGCCGAACTTTCGGTGTTCATATGTTTAAACACTTTTTCAGTGTGCCAAACGTCCCAAATGCAAAGCGCATTTACTAGTATAGTTAATAGTGTAACGGCTACAAAACTTTTCATACATTTCCTTTTAAATGGTTTGATAATTTAATAAATAACATATAACGCCAATAATTTTAATTTATACAAATCTATAATTAATTTGTTTTTGTTTTTTTGCCAGGCTTTGAATTTAGGCTGTTTATGTCTTGCACAACTTTAAAATTTTGGTTTTTAAGCTGGTAATACATTTTGCCAGAATTATCTAAATTCATTACAATTATATCTTTTATTTTGTTAATTGATAATTTTGAAAGTAAATTGTTTAATTTATCTGGGGTGATATTCATTTTTTGCATATTTTCGGTCATCATTTTGCCATCGCTAACAATTAGGGTTGGAAGCTCTGGTTGGGGATTGTTTGCTTTAACGTCGCTTGCGGTGGCGGGAGCATCTTCGGCTGTTGGTATAACACTCATTTTGCCGTTAGTTTCGATAATAGCGTATCGCACTTGTTCAAAGCTAAAATAGTTGCATTGGCGCAAGCTTTCTTGCAGGTCGTGTAGGTTCATATTTAATTTTTTTAATGCCTGATAATTAATCCCATCAGGGCTGATAACAATAACTGGTTGTCCGCTAATGATTTTTCGCAGTAATAAGCTTTTCCGCGTTAGCATAGTAATAGAAAAATGAAGTATTACAAGGATTGCAAGAGGCAAAATGCCATTTAATAATGGAATATTTGCATCACTCATTGGCACGGTTGCAAGGTCGGCAATAATAAGTGTTATAACCAGTTCATATGGCTGCATTTCGCCAATTTGGCGCTTGCCCATTATGCGCAAAAACAATAACACAACAAAGTATATAATTTGTACACGTATAAATAAAACTAACATATATTTAATTTTTGCAATATAAGTGTTTTTTAATCATAATTTTGCAAAATTTATGGTTCTAACAGCATTAATTAATTCATAAAGATATATAACGGAAGCCGTTTTATAATGGCTGATAAATGGGCGAGAAGATTTTTTCGCAAAAAATTATAGGAGATTTTATGAAGAAAGTTTTAATAATTTTATCGATTTTGCTTTGTGGGATAATGTTTGTGGGATGTGGCAATGCAAAAAATGAAACTAATTTTAACAACCATTTAATTGAGATTCGCAACAACCTTTTTGCTGCCGAAGATGACACTTTTTTTGCAACTGTTTGTACTGGACAACGAGAGAATGATTATGCGCTTGATGGTGTTGTAAACGAACTTGTTCCTTTTGGTATTATTACTGTTGCAAGGCTTGATAATGAAATGTTACGCAACGATGAATATCAATTTGCACTTACTGTAAATGGAGAAAATATAACTGGTACGCTTGAAAAAAGCCCGTATGATAATACATATTCAGCTGATATTGAGCAAACAATACCTAATGATGCTGAAATTAGTTTGAGTATATCAATAGATGGAACTGATTTTAACCAAAACCTAACCAATGTGTCAGATACCTTTACTGTTTCAAAAGACCAGGCCATTAGCATTGCTTGCGATGAGCTTAAACAAAGTGTTAAAAACTTGAGTAAGGAAAAAGGTGAGTATAGCGAGGCATTTATTAAAATACTAAAAGACTATTCGGGCGAAAGTAACCGCTATTATTGGTATGTTGGCATAATTTCGCCAGAAGGTCAAACCAGTGGAATATTGATTGATGCAATGACAGGAAGTATAATTTCTAAAAAGGTTTAAGTGCGCTCGGTACACCCGCTTTAATCGTTTTGCTGCCTGCAAAACTTCATTTATGGATGACCTCGCGCAATCTTTAAGGGGGACACAAGTTTCCCCCTTAATATTCCCCCTTTATGCGGTGAGTGTTATAATAATAAATGAAGAATTAACATAGCTGGCGCATTATGACATGTCATTCCGACCGAGAGGCCTTGGTCACGAGTGGAGAGAATCTCAACCCTATTTAAATACAGCAGATATGGTAAATATAAATAAATAAAATTAACAAAAATGTTAAAACTAATGTAAATGTTTTGACATTTTTCTTTTTAATGTGCTAAAATTATAAAGAATATTAGTAAATATTGCGCATATTGCATAGGGGGAATTGTATGAGTAATTTAAAAAAGGTTGTATTAGGTTTAATTATAACTTTTACTATGGCTATAGCTTTGGTTGTAGGTTTGGTTAATATGCCTAAACCAAGTGTTAATAATGGTGGAAACACTTTAAATTTGTTAGACACACCAGTATCTGAGGGTGGCGGTTATGCTATAATTAAAGACGGCAACACATTTAACTATAGCTATGATGCAATCCAACAAGCAGGCGAAGATTCCACCAAAGTGTACGAGTATTATTTTAAGAACACCACCGATGCCGAAATGGCAGTAAAAATGCACGAGTTGGAGTGTGATGGCCTAAGCTTTAAATATGCTGCACATAAAACCGAACAAACCAACACAAGCGGCTTAACATTTGAAGATAAATTAAATGTAGAGCCCCTATCCCCAAAAGGTGAAGATGGCGATGACGTTTATGTGTATGTACAAGTTACCCCAACAAGCGATAGTGTGTCATACAGTTGCCCAATCAAATGGACATTTGGTTATAAGCAAACCATTACATTTAACGTAAATGGTGTGCAACAAGGTAAGCCTACTATTGGTATTTGTAATTACACTAAAGTGGAAGAAAATACGTTGCCGGATTTAAATTTAACACCACAATCCGACTTTTATGGCTGGTTTTTAGATGAGGCTTGCACACAGCCTGCAACATTCCCTTTAGCTATAAATTCTACCGAACCTAAAGTATATGCAAAAGTTGAGGAGTATCCAGCAGGCAATATACCAGAAGATAGCGCATCTGGTTGGTTTCAATTGAATGCCGATAAGGCAAGCTATAGCGTAAAGAAGGGTTTAGGCACATTGCCTGCAGATGTAATAATACCTAAAACATATAATAATTTGCCAGTTACAGCCATCAAAGGTGGAACAAGTTCCACATCAGTGTTTTACAATCAAAGTGCTACATTAACCAGCATTACAATTCCTTCAACTATAACAAGTATAGGTGGTTATGCATTTTATAAATGCTCTAAATTATCCTTAACAGATTTTAGGGGAGTTCCACAATTATTAAGTATAGGATATTATGCATTCTATGATTGCACCGCATTAAGCAGTATAACCATACCAGATAGTGTAATCAGTATAGGGGCTTTGGCATTCCATAATTGCAACGCATTAAGCAGTATAACTATACCAAACAGTGTAACGAGTATAGGAAGTGATGCATTCAATTCTTGCAGTAGTTTAACAAGTGTAGACTTTGGAGATAATAGCCAGTTAACCAGTATAGGAAACCAGACATTCTATTATTGTAGTAGTTTAACAAGTATAAATATCCCAGCCGGAGTAACCAGTATAGGGAATTTTGCATTCTTTAATTGCACCGCATTAAGCAGTATAACTATACCAAGCAGTGTAACGAGTATAGGAAGTGATGCATTCAATTCTTGCGGTGGTTTAACAAGTGTAGACTTTGGAGATAATAGCCAGTTAACCAGTATAGGAAACAAGATATTCTATTATTGTAGGAGTTTAACAAGTGTAGACTTTGGAGATAATAGCCAGTTAACCAGTATAGGAAACCATACATTCTATTATTGTAGTAGTTTAACAAGTGTAGACTTTGGAGATAATAGCCAGTTAACCAGTATAGGAAACCAGACATTCGATCATTGTAGTAGTTTAACAACTGTAGACTTTGGAGATAATAGCCAGTTAACCAGTATAGGAAACCAGACATTCTATTGTTGTTATAATTTAACAAGTATAAATATCCCAGCCGGAGTAACCAGTATAGGAAACCAGACATTCTATTGTTGTAGGAGTTTAACAAGTATAAATATCCCAGCCGGAGTAACCAGTATAGGAACTTCTGCGTTCTATGATTGTAACGGTTTAACAAGTGTAGACTTTGGAGATAATAGCCAGTTAACCAGTATAGGAAATGATGCGTTCAGAAGTTGTGACAGTTTAACAAGTATAAATATCCCAGCCGGAGTAACTAGTATAGGTATGCAGGTGTTATCTGGTTGTAGAAGTTTAACAACTGTAAACATCCCAGCCGGAGTAACCAGTATAGGAGAGTCTGCGTTCTATGGTTGTAACGGTTTAACAAGCATAAATATCCCAGCCGGAGTAACCAGTATAGGGACTTCTGCGTTCAGAGAATGTACCAGTTTAACAAGTATAAATATCCCAGCCGGAGTAACCAGTATAGGAGAGTATACGTTCTATGGTTGTAGCAGCTTACCAAGCATAGATATCCCAGCCGGAGTAACCAGTATAGGAGATAGTGCATTCTCTTCTTGCGATGGTTTAACAAGTGTAAACTTTGGAGATAATAGCCAGTTAACTAGTATAGGAAGCAAAGCCTTCTATTATTGTAGCTGTTTAATAAGAATAACTCTTCCAAGCTGTTTAACAAAGATTGGGGAAAGTGCATTCCGTACCTTTGGCAATTTTAGTTCATTAGTATTTGAGGAAGGTGGAACTTGGGCTTATACATCAAGTAGCAGTTATACTGACGGAACTGAGTATACTATAGAAGTTGAAACAAATTATGCACAAGTGTTTAGAATAGAAAAATATAACTACTATTGGTATAAAAAATAGAATAAAAAGGCATAGAGATATGCCTTTTTTGTATGACAATACGCAAACAAGTTTGCGGAGTGAAGAATGAAAAATGAAGAGTGAAGAATTGTTGAAGCTGTCGCGTTAGATATAAAAATATTTGGCAATGGGACTGATTTATTTGTTCAAAATTAAGAAATGTGTTATACTTTAGTAACGTTTTGATTAAAGATTAAATTTTGCGCATACTAAAAAGGAAAGATTATGGACAAGTTGTTTATTGTTGATGGAAATAGTTTGATATTTAGGGCATTTTATGCGTTGCCGCCTATGTATAATTCGGCACGGACTCCTACCAATGCGGTGTTTGGGTTTACCAAGATGCTGATTAATATTATTGCCAAGAACCAGCCAAAGTATATGGCTGTTGCTTTTGATGCGGGTAAGCATACATTTAGGCATAATCTTTTTGCTGACTATAAAGGTACACGCAAGCCAATGCCAGATGAATTGAGGGCGCAACTTCCAATAGTTAAGGAAGTGTTAAAGCAGATGAATATTACAACAATTGAAATACCTGAAATTGAGGCGGACGATATTATTGGCAGTTTGTCTAAAAAATATGATATTGACAAGGTGCTTATTTCGGGCGATAGGGATTTGTTGCAACTTATCAACCCACATTGCCGTGTTTGGCTTACACAAAAAGGTTTAACTGATGTTGCTGACCTTGATGAGGCGGGGCTTAAAGAAAAGTATGGCATTGAACCATATCAAGTGATTGAAATGAAATCAATTATGGGCGATAGCAGTGATAACATACCTGGGGTTAAGGGTATAGGCGAAAAGACTGCAACCAAGCTTATAACCGAGTATGCAAACCTGGATAATATATATGCGAATATAGATAACATTAGTGGCAAAACCAAAACTTTGTTGCAAGAGCAAAAGGATATGGCATATATATCAAAGCAGTTGGCAACCATAAAAACTGATTGTGAGCTAAATTACGAGCTAGAAGATTTAAGATATGATTATCCGTTTAATGCGGAAGTGCGAAATATATTTAGGACGTTGGAATTTAAGATAATTTCGGAAAAGGACGAGTATTATGAATCTAACACCAATCAGCAACAAGCAAACACGCAATTTAGCCATAAGGATACTAATACTGACGATGAAAAGTTAGATACGTTAAAATTATTGTTGCAGCAAAGTGAGGTGGCGGTTAATTTTGATGAAGCTGGCGTGTGTTTTGCAAGTGGGGATATAGAATATCAATTTTTAAGTTTTGACCTTGCAAATCAGCAAATATTTGACTTGATTAAGCAACTGCTTGAAAGCAACGATATTGAAAAGGTTGTGTATGATGCAAAATTTATGATGCACTTGCTTAATCAGTATCAAATTACGTTAAACAACTTTTTTGATGTGTCAGTTGCTAGCTATATTTTAAATGCAACTGAAAAAGAAATTAATCTTGAAACTTTGGCAGTTCAAAAAGGATTACCTGCTGAGTGTTTGGCGGTGGACTTGTTAAAGTTAAAGCAAACAGCATTGAAAGAGCTAGAGCAAATGAATATGCTTAACCTGTATTATGACCTTGAGTTAAAACTGGTGCCAGTGTTATATGAGATGGAAGTGGCTGGAATTAAGGTTGATGCAGAAACTATTAAAACATTAAGCCAAAAATACAAGCAAGAGGAACTAGAGCTTACCAAACAGATTTATGAGTTAGCTGGCGAGGAGTTTAACATTAAATCGCCAAAGCAATTGCAAGAAATTTTGTTTGACAAATTAAAATTGCAATACAAGGGAAAGAAAAGTACAAGCATTGATGTGTTGGAGGCAATTGTTGACCAACACCCAGTTGTTGCAAAGATTATAAGACACCGCAAGGTTACAAAAATTAGCAGCACATATCTTGAAGGGTTGATGCCATATATCAAAAATGGCAAATTGCATACAACATTTATTCAAACAGTTACTGCAACTGGCAGACTTAGCTCACGTGAGCCAAATTTACAAAATATACCTGTACGTAGTGAGGAAGGTAAGGAGCTTAGAAAGTTGTTTACCAGCTCGTTTGAAGATGGTATGATAGTGTCGGCCGATTACAGCCAAATAGAACTTAGATTGCTTGCACACTTTAGTAAAGATGAAAATCTAATTAACAGCTTTAAGGCGGGGCAAGATATTCACGCATCGACGGCTAGTCGTGTGTTTGGAGTTCCGCTAGAAGAAGTTACATCTAAAATGCGAAGTATGTCAAAGGCGGTTAATTTTGGTATTATTTATGGTATTAGCGAATATGGATTGTCGCAAAACATTCATACTACACCAAAAGAAGCCAAAGAGTTTATTAAAAAATATTTTGAGCTATATCCAACAATTAAAAGCTATATGGACGGCAATATCGAAAGTGCAAAACAAAAAGGCTATGCAAGCACATTGCTGGGCCGTGTAAGATATATTCCAGAACTTAATTCAAGCAATTACCCAGTGCGTCAATTTGGCGAACGTGTGGCAATGAATATGCCTCTTCAAGGCACAGCTTCGGATATAATTAAGATGGCGATGATAAATGTAAACAACAAGATTAAACAGGCAGGCTTAAAGAGTAAATTAATATTGCAAATCCATGACGAATTGATTGTTGACGCATGTAAAGAAGAAGTGGAAACTGTAAGCAGTATTTTAAAACAAGAAATGGAAAATGTTGTTAAACTTTCAATTCCATTAACGGTAGAGGTAAGTTCGGGCAAATCTTGGTTTGATGCCAAGTAAAATATACAAATCTAAAACAATAAGTGTATTAAAAAAATTAACAGATATTAGTCACTGTATTTTGAAACTAGTTTAATAATTAGAGAATTAGAATAAAACTTCTAGTTCTTTTTTTAATGGCTACTTTATGCCGTGAAAGGTACTTGACAAGAGAAAAAATGAAAACACAATATCAAAAGGCAGAGAAACGGGAAAAGCAACGCCATAAGCACAAATATCGTTTCTCTGTCTTAACCAGCAAAAGAAAAACTCATTTCAGAGACTCTTGCCTGGGTAAACCATGGAATAAATTAGCCATTATATATAACAGCAAAAAGCGAAAGTGTGTTACGTTCACCAACACTTTCGCTTTTTGTCTGCTTTAATTTAGTATATAGGCGTGTGCTTGTCTGTTCGAGCGAAGCGAGAACACTTGTATCAAGACAAGCACACGTCTTAGTGCTATAAATTAATAATTTTATCGCTTTTTTAATTTAAAAACCAAAAAAGATGGTTTATGAAGATTTTTAGATCTTTCAGGATATAAAGATAATTCATCCTTTGAAGGAACAGGTTCTGAAACATCAAGTATTTCAAAATTGTTTTTAATAATTAAGTTTAAAATGGTAGAAAAAGTTCGATGATACATAGTAACTATTCCATCAAAGTAATTCATTTCTCTTTTACTATTAAATGAATAATCACTAAGTTGATAAATTGATTTGCAAAAATCATCTTCACGCCATGGCCTTTTATGTTTAGGAGCAGTAGACAAAGGATGTACTTGTGAAAAAACAAACAATCCTCCTTTATTTAAACAATTATGAATGGAACGCAATAAAAAATCTAAATTTTCTATATAATCAACAACAATGTTACTTACAATAATATCAAATTTTAAGCCTAGTGTCTCTATGTTTTCTGCATTTAAAACTTTATATTCTATATTTTCCAATTTATTATTTTGATTAGCATACAAAATTTCTTTCTCGCTATTATCTATACCAATAATACTTTTTGCACCCATTTTAGACAATTCTTTTGCAAAATGCCCTAAACCGCACCCCAAATCAAGAAAACTTT
>JAZQYV010000022.1:0-26833 GCA_045633705.1 Candidatus Onthoplasma sp. | reverse complement strand
CATTAAAAAATAAATCAAAGCAAAATAATAAAATTTATAGCAATACTTATGAACTAGAAAAATTCAAAGAAATTGATATTAATAAATCAGAAAATAAATTGAATGTCTTTAACATAGATGAAATAAATAACACTTGTTTAAGTGAAATAAATTCAGAAATATCTTTAGATAAGGGCTTTTCTTGTAGCCATTTACATATTTCATTTAGAAAAGGTGTAAATGTTGAATCGTTTTTAAGTGGAAAGATAAAGTTTAAAACAATGTCAATTGATGTTATGATATTTAGCGTTTATAACTATTTAGATACAATAAAAAAATATGCTAATCTTATAGATTTTATATTTTGTAACAAGAGTGAATATGAGATTTTAAAAGACATTAAAATTAAGGGAATATTCATAGTAACTAACGAAAACAAACCGATAGAACTTTACTACAATGATAAAAAAGAGATTTATTACGTTCCACCTATTAATAACAAATATATTAAATCAACAACAGGAGCTGGGGATTCTTTTATTGGTGGATTTTTAAGTGAATATTTGATTTCTGAAGATATTTTACAATCTATAACTAATGGAATATCTTGTTCGCAATTATGCTTAGAATCATATACAAATGAAATTTTTTACAAAAGGAAACCTAAAATTTTAAAAAATATATTTAAGTTTCCAACGCATATTGTTGTTATTGGTCCATCATGTGCGGGAAAAAGCACTTTAATAAAAAAACTTATAAATAGTTTTGACTTTTATTCTCATTGTGATGATTTAACTGTTTTAAAAGAAAGAGTTGAATTAGATGAAGGAAGATTAGATAAAAGTTTATCAAAGTATTATTTAGATATTGATATTAATGATAAAAAAACCAAAAAGCTTTCTAATAATTCTTTTAAAATAATTGATGAAAGTTTATGGAAAGAAGTAGTAAAATTATTATTAAATAAATGTCCCCAATATAGCATTATTGAATTTTCAAGAGGAATATTCTCAAAAGATAAGGATAAGAGGAAAGAAGTTTATATCCCATATATTAAAATGATAAGTGAAAGTTTAATAGATGGTGAATATATCGTTGTTTTTATAGATGCACCATATCGTAAAAGGTTAAAAAGAAATATAAAAAGGGCTAAATTAGGTGGTCACAAGGTTGAAGATGAAACATTCAATACAATCTACAGATTTTCTTGCATGCCTAAGACTAAAGACATTGTAAAAATGAAATCAAATTATAAAATAAAAAAAATTATAAAGGAAATAGGAGAAAGAAATGAATTTAAAAGAAGTACAAAAACAAATATGGGATAATAAATTAAGAAAAGGTTTTAACACAACTGATGTTTGTAAAGAGTTTTGTTTTTTAAGCGGAGAAGTTGCTGAAGCCTTTGAAGCTTATTATAAGAAAAAAGATGATTTAGGTTCAGAACTTGCAGATATTGCAATTTATTTAATGGGACTATCTCAAATGTTGGGATTTTCATTAGAAGAAGAGATAAATAAGAAATTAAAGATTAATGAAAGTAGACATTATGAAAAAGTCAATGGAGTTCTTTTAAAAAAGGAAAATAAAGATGATAAAAACTAAGTTAATAAATAAAGAAAACGATGCATGTAAATTTATAACACAAGAAGGGGAAGAAATATTTACCACTCATATAAGTTCTTTAGTTGTAGGAGAAATATATCAATTTCAAACTAATAATAGTGGATTTTCCACAATAAAAGATAAACTTGGCAATACTTACAATATTTTGATTTTATAATTTGGAGATACAAATGTTTAAATTATTAGATGAATTAAAAAATTACAAACCTTATGACAATAAGGAACAAGAAGATTTAACAAAGATTATATCATTTCTTGAATGTAATACAAATTGTTATGATAGGTCAAATTTAGATGGTCATGTAACTGCAGGTGCTTTTGTTTGTGATAAGCAAGGTAATATTTTACTAAATCATCATAAGAAATCTGGGATGTGGTTTCAGTTTGGGGGTCATAGTGATGGCGAGGAAGATAGTCTAAACGTTGCCAAAAGAGAAATTATGGAAGAAGCGGGTATTACAAATTTTGAACTAGGAACAAATTCTATTTATGATGTCGCAGTTATGAGAATTCCTTATAGTGCTAAGAAAAATGAGCCTGAACACTGGCATTATGATGTTAACTTTTTGTTTATTGTTGATAATCATGATTATGAAATTTCTAATGAATCTATGGAAATTAAATGGGTTACTATTGCCGAAGCTTTAGATTTGGTCGACAAGAATGACTATGGAATGATTAGAATGATTAACAAATATAAGAAATTTTTAAAAATATAAAAAATTTAAATTAACTAATATATAGATACACTACTACTTTGCATAAAGTTGCAAACACTAGATAATTAAAAACTGAAATTACATATAATTAAGCTAGCACAAGTTGACAATTAACAAATTTTAAAGATATTTTCAGTAAATAATTTATACCTACATTTGTAGGTATTTTTTCTTTTTAAATAAATTTTGGCAAATTTTAATACAAATCTAGGATTTTATGCTATAATACGCACATAGGAGAAGAACTTATGATTATTTACATTACAGGAAAGTCAGGAAGCGGAAAATCAACGTTTTCAAAACTATTAGCAAAAGAACTAAATTATAAGTATATTGATGTTGATGATATTGGTCATAAAGTTTATGAATATCCAGAGATTATGGAGAAAGCATATCAACTGTTTGGAGCAGATATTAATAATGAATTGGGCAAGTTTGATAGGAAAAAACTTGGACAAATAGTTTTTAGTGAAAGGCATTCCGAAAGAGTTAAAGCATTTAGCGATTTAACTTGGGAATATATGAAAAAGTTACTAGATGATGAACTAGTTGATAATTCTGTGGTTGATTGGATATTGTTGCCACACACAAAGTATTGGGCAAACAATGCTTTAAGAATTTTGATAAAACCACAAGATGAAGAGTTAAGATTAAAAAAGTTAATGACAAGAGATAATATCACCGAAGAATATGTGAAATTAAGAGACAAAGCAAGCATTGAATATAATGAAAGTGAATTTGATTTTGTATTTATAAATGATTATGATGAATGGAAATTTAAAGATAATATCACAAGTATTATGAATTATATAAATTCAGCAATCATTCTAACCATTCTAGGCACACAAAGTCCATATGCAAAAGAATATAATGCTTGCCCTTCATTCTTGTTAAGCAATAATCAAAACAATTTATTGTTAGATTGTGGTAGCGGTTCGCATAGATTTTTTAATATGAATAAACTTAATAATTTAGGAATTGTTATATCTCATTTACACAGAGACCACTATAACGATTTATATAATTACATGTATTTTTCTCTTGTGATGAAGAATCATAACAAACTTGACAAACCAATAAATATTTATCTACCAACCCAACCAACACATATTTATGAAGATATTAAAAACGAAAAATTAACATTTTCTAATTTGATTGCTATTGATGATAGCAAAAAATATAGATATGGTTGTTATGAAGTAGAATTTTTAAAAACTATTCACTCTACAGACATTTTAAGTTATGCTATAAAAGTTACAACTAATAATAAGATAATAGTTTATACTGGTGATTGTTCATATAAAAGCAAACAAGATATTGTTGAATTTTCTAAAAATGCAGATGTTTTAATATGCGAAGCAAGTTTTCTTGTATCTCACGGATTTCCAACAGAATGCAACCATTTAACTGCTTTGCAAGCTGGAGAGATTGCAAAAGAAGCCAATGTTAAGAAATTAATTTTAAGCCATTTTTGGCCTGAAGAAGATACAAAAAATTATTATAAAGAAGCTAGACAAATATTTAACACTGTGTTTATAGCTAAAGAAAAAGATGTTTATTTAATATAAGGAGTTTTTATGAAAGTAGGTTTTTATGCAGGAAGTTTTGACCCATTTACAATAGGTCATTTACATATCGTAAAGGTAGCAAGTAAAATTTTTGATAAAGTCGTTGTTGGTATAGGTGTAAACCCAAAGAAAACAAGACGTTTTGATAAAATGAAAATGAAAGAAGCAATTGAAAAACTTTTAAAATCTGAAGATGTAGATAATTTTGAAGTTATAACATTTGATGGATTAACGGCAGATGTTGCAAGTGAATATGGTGCCGAATTCTTAATTCGTGGTGTTAGAAATGGTATTGACTACGATTTTGAAGAAAATTTGGCACTAATTAATGAAGAAATTGCAGGTATTGATACAATTTATGTTCGTGCTGGCGAATATGGTGCTATATCTTCAAGTATGGTATTCGAATTATTAAAACGAAATAAAGATGTTAGTAAATATATCCCTAAATATATAATTGATGTGATTAAGGAGAAAGCTTAATGAAAGATTTAAGTAGAAATGTTAAATTATATTGTCCCGCTTGTGGTGGACAATCATTTGCAGTTGTGGATGAAATTGATTGTGAATTAAAAAACGCCCCTGATACAACAAAAATTAAATGTGTGAATTGTAATACAGAGTTTACAAAAGCTGAAATTATCGAAGGAAATCAAAAGATTATAAATGCAAATATTGAAGACATACAGAACGAGGCTATTAATGATATAACAAAACAAATAAGAGATATATTTAAGAAGAGGTAAAGATGATACAATTTTTAAAAGATTGGGGAGCTTTGATTATTGCAGGATTATCTCTTCTTGTTGCAATTATATCTTTGATAAAATCATCTAAGGCACAAAAATTACAAACAAAAATTAATGAACTAGAAGTAAAAATCAAACAATATGAATTAGATAAAATTACCAAAGAGCAAGAAATAAAAAACAAAACACTTGTAGAAGCTAATATTATACATGTTTCAAAAAACAACAATCAAATAAGAATATGTAATTTGAGTGAGAAAAAAGTCTACAATGTAAAAGCAAGTATAGATAGACAATATAACATCGTAATGATAAACAACGATGTAATGCCATTTGAAATTTTAGAGCCAAAGAAATCTTTTGATATTCCTATAGTAGTACATACAATGTCAGCAAGAAAATTGGAAATAATAACAGAATGGCAAGATGAAAGCGGAAATAAGTTTGAAAATAAGCAAATTAGAAGTTTATAGACATTTTCATAAACAAAATTTTGATTTATAGAAAAATAATTAATTAACTGAGAGGACCTAAGAGTCCCGAAATTAGATACACCGCCAGTTTGTATCACTTCGGGAGAACTAGGTCCTTTTTGTCTTTTAGACAAACAAAGACAAAATTTTACAAAAATATTGTGTTTTAAGTTACCTATTTTAAATTTTAACTGTGTTAAAATTATGTTGAAATGCTAACTTAAAATAAAAGGAGCATTGCATGAGAAAGATAAAATATTATGATAGATTTACACATAAGCTTTTAGAGATTGAGGTAACTGATGAGGTCGCAAAATTTCAGCATTCAGATAATAGAAGATTAAGCCGTAAAGGACAAATAGACAGAGAATGTATGGCTATCTCTCTTGATGAGTTTACAAACCATAATGGCGAAGACTGGCACCAATATCATGAACTTATACCAGACCCTAACGCTGATATAGACAAAATAATGGAACGCAAAGAATTAAAACGAGTTGCTTGGAGTGTTGTTGATAAACTCCCACCAGAAGAACGATTGATTATAAAAGATTTTTACAAAATTGGATATAGACCATTTGAAATTGCTGAAAAGTTAAAAATAAATGGTCCTAAATTCTCACAAAGAAAAGCCACATCGCTTAAACATTTAAGAAATTTACTATTATTTAGCAAAGATTTCGTGCAAACAGATTACTTTATTTATAGTGATTTCCAACCATTCCCTAACGAGATTATTGAGGAAGCAAAACAAATCGACTATAATACATTTAAAATCCCACAAAAAGAAGTTCACGAACTAACGAAACAAGTTCCACAAGAATTTAAAATAATTAACAAACAAGAAATTGAAACCAATAGTCAAGAAAAAGAATTAGGTTTATTAATACATAAGGAAGTTAGAAATTTATTTAATTGGATGGTTGATAATGGTAAAGAATTAGAAAATAAAACCATACCAGAAATGTTGCCAGACCTTATTAAATATACTAAGGAAACAAGCGACCCCGAAAAAGACAAACGCCTTTTCTCTACCTTAAAAAAGACATCGCCAAATTTATTTGGACTAGAAAATAATGTTGATTGGTTGGTAGAAATATTAAAAAATTTTACAGATAATGACGATGATGAACCAAACAAAAAGGCACAATAATTAAAAATTTTTAATTAATTTTAAAACTCGTAAAGTTACAGCCTTAATTTTTCGTAATAAAATGTCCTTATAAATACAGGAGAACAAAAAAAGATATAATCTCTAACAAAATATATTATTTGAAACAAAGAACAGTCTTAATTTGATTGTTCTTTTTTCTTTGTGATATGTTTGCCCATTCTATTAGAGATTTTATTGAACAACCAATGCTTGCTGGTTGTTTTTCTTTTGTTTATCCAAATTTTATATAAAGGAGATTTATTGATGTCAAGACCAAAAACAAAAAACCTGAAAGAAAGTTACGCTTTTCGGGTTTATTATGATGATGAACTTGAAGTTCTAAACAAAGCAATAAATATGTATAGGGACAAATTTGCTAGCAGAAATGACACTATCAAATATATTGCTTTAATTGGTGCTGATAAACTTATTGGCGACAATAGTTTAAATAACAGCATTAACTTTTCAGAGATTAGAAGATATATGAAAACGATTGATGAAAAGTTAGAAGATATTAAAGGCGAACAAAAACTCAACTTTGTTGAAACCAACGCTGAAATTAAAACAAACCAATCTTTAATCAACCTAAACACTAACATTTTAACAAAATCTACAGGGATTAACTTAAATAGTTATTCACTCGACCGAAAATACAAATCACTTAATCAAAGCGATGTGGAAGAATTACGAAATAATTTTGCAGAGGATATTTTAAATGGCAGAAAGTAAAGCTGTTCCAAATGTAAACTTTATGTTAAATTATCTTCTTCCACACTACGAAGATGAAGCTAAACAAGATGAACGAAATTATTACGCTTCAAGAAAATATAACGATTATGTTAAATATGTTAGCACAGGTATTAAAGATTTAGAAAAGATTGATTATGTTGAATATGCAAATAACGACGCAAAGTCAAGTGGCATATTTAACGAAAATGGCAAATTAAGTAAAGAACAAATAAAAATTTTAAGAGAACATTTACATGACACCGATTCTATCATTTGGAGCGGTGTCATTTCATTTGAAAAGAACTTTGGATTAACTTGGTGTAATAATCACACGCAAGCAGAAGCATTATTACAAAGAGAATTACCAAAGTTTTTTAAACGAGCTGGACTCAAACCTGAAAATATGGAATGGTATGCAGGACTACATGAAAACACAGACAACAGACATATCCATTTAGTGTTTTTTGAAAAGGAACCAATTAGAAATGTTAAGGGCGAAAAAGCATTTTCTATTGGTATGTTAAGCAAACAATCATTAAGGGAATTCAAACTTAATTTAGAACTTTCCGCAACTGATTATAAGGCAAGAGAAATCAAAATTAGAACAAACTTAACTAGAAGTGTTCAGGAAGAACTTAATGGACTTTCAACAACGAAATTAAGGTCAATGTTGTTAAATCTTGCAGAAGTCCTACCAAAAGAAGGACACACTTATTACGAATGTGAACAAATGCAAAGATTAAAACCAATAGTCGATAGTATTAGCAATTATATTATTTCAAAGAACGAAAACATAATGTTTTACAAAGATGACTTTGATAACATAGTAAAAGAAAAAGATGACTTGGCTATAAGTTATTGCAAACGAAATGGTCTCTCACTCCCAACCCAAAGTGTTGGAGATAAAATGCAGAAAGACATATACAGAAGACTTGGAAATATGGTTATAGAAAAGTCCAAACAACTAAAAGCAGACGAAGTTGAAAGATTAAAACTGGACGCTAGATATAGAGCCGAAAAACAAATGCAAAAGAAGAAATATCTAGCACAATTACAAGAATGTTTATATCTTAGTGATAAGTTTGCTTATGAAACTATTAAAGCATTTCAAGACTTTATTAGCAGGCTTGAAGAAGTCCACATCAAGAGATTGAAAGAAGAAGGAATTATTCAAGAAGATGGCGGTAATGAGATGGAATATTAGTAGATATTTTAGTATACAGGATAAGCGAGATACAAAAACCCATTTTTAGCGACTAAAAGCCCTGTAAATAAGGGCTTTTAAGTGTTTCGCTAAAAAATATATTGTATCTCGTCGTTTTTGGAAGCTGTTGGGATGCCCAACACTTCTTCTTTTTGTGAATGCAAGAGATTTTATGAATAGAAAAGCAGAAAGAAGCAAGGACTTATTGGTCGTTCTTTCTCAAAAAATTTAATAGAAAAACTTTATAGAACTGAACTTTAAAAATAAATTTTACGAGGAGTAACGAAATGAATTTAAACACCAAAAATATATTCACTAACTTTGCAGATGTGGTCAAAGTTAAAGACTTACAAAAGATGTTAGGAATTGGAAGAAATCTTGCCTACGAACTTATTGCTACTAATCAAATTAAAAGCATAAAGTCAGGCAACTTAATCTTAATTCCTAAACAAAATATTATTGATTACTTAAATGGAGGCACTGATGAAAAATAACGGAAGTTTACAATCAAAACATGGCACTTGGTATGTTGTTGTGAGTTTCAAAGATGAGTTTGGAAAACCTAAAACCAAATGGATAAACACAGGACTTAGAGTTGATAATAATAAGACCAAAGCAAAAGAACTAATGAAAAGCATATTAAAAACTTTGAATATAAACAAAGAAACCCAAAGCAAAGAAATAACAGAAGATGTGTTGTTTATAGATTTCTTATATAGTTTTTTAGAAATCAAAAAACAACAAGTGGAACCAATCACTTTTGATAGTTATACAAAGGAAGCCAACACTATTTCAGCTTACTTTAAAAATATGAGAGTTAAACTAAAAGATTTGAAACCATATCACATTGAAGGATTTTATAAATCCCAATACGAAAAAGGTCTTTCAGGCAACACAGTTTTACACTTTCACATACTCATTAGAGAATGTTTGCAATATGCTTTTAAAAATGACTTTGTAAATGTGAATGTTGCAGATAAAGTTAACCGACCTAAAACTGAAGGATACAAAGCAAGTTTTTATTCTGCAGATGAAATAGAGAAATTGTTTGAAGTTATCAAAGAACACGAATGTAGATTACCTATAATGTTAACTGCAATGTATGGATTTAGACGAAGCGAAGTTTTAGGACTTAAATGGCAAGCAATAGATTTTGATAACAAACTAATCTATGTACAACACAAAATCATAGAAACTCAACGTGATGGCGAAAGGTTAATATACAAAGCTGACAAAATGAAAAACAAGACCAGTCATAGAGTTCTACCACTCTTACCACAAGCAGAAGAATTGTTGTTAAAGAAAAAAGAAAGCATTGAGAAAAACAAAACAATGCTTGGTAAATCTTATAACGACAAATACTTGGATTATATTTGTATTGATAATATTGGTAGATTGATTTTGCCTAACAGACTAACTAAAAACTTTATTAAGATATTAAGAAAGAACAACTTACGAAAGATTAGATTTCACGATTTAAGGCACTCTTGTGCGAGTATAATGCTTGCTAATGGCGTTCCAATGAAACAAATACAAGAATGGCTAGGACACGCCGATTTCGGCACCACAGCGAATATTTATAGCCACTTGGATTACACAACAAAGCAAAATTCAGCAAACACAATCTCTAATGTGTTTAGCTTTGTGAAAACTAATCAACCACAACAAGAAATAAAGCAAGAGCAAGACAAAGAAACCAACCATCAAGAATTACTGGACGAAATTGAAAGATTAAAGCAAATGATTAAAGAAAAAGAAGAAGACGAAGAATATTTGGCTTGGCAACGAGAACGAGAAGAAAAACGCAAGAAAAAACAAAGTGATATGGAAATGTAAAATTTTATAAAAAGCATTACAAAAACAATATGTATATGTTATAATATAAATATGAAAAAGATATTGTTAGTTGATGGACATAACTTATTGTTTAAAATGTTTTTTGGTATGCCTTTCCCTTTTTATAATGATAATAATGTAAACATTACTGGGACGGTAGGTTTTGTCGGAACCGTTGTTAAAATGATAAAATATTTAAACGTAGATGAATGCTTGGTTGTTTTTGATGGTGAAGGTTCTAGAAATGTTAGGGATGATGAAGATTATAAAGCCAATCGAAAAACTGATTATGGAAATTTGAGTGACGAAGAAAATCCGTTTACCCAGTTAAAATTTATTAAAGCTGTTTTGGATTATCTAAATATAAAGTGGATTGAAACTGATGGAATTGAATGTGATGATTATATAGCTATCATTTCAAAAAAATATGATGGTGAGGTTTTTATCTCATCAACTGATACTGATTTCTATCAATTGATTAATGACAAAATTAAAATAATAAGATTTAGAGGAAAGAATACTATTTTCATTGATAAAGGATTTATTTATGATAAATATTCAGTATTACCAACAGATTTTCCCTTATATAAAGCTATAATCGGTGATATATCTGACAATATAAAAGGACTTCATAAAGTAGGCCCTAAAACAGCTGTAAATATTATAAAATCTTTAAAGAATAATAGTTATGATAAGTTTTATGACATATATACAGAAAATTTAGAAACAATTCAACACAATTTAAATTTGATAGAATTGCCAAATAAGGCTATTGATTTGTTAAAATATTCATTAGAAAATTATGAAATAGTACCTGCAAGTTTAAAAAATTTTAGAAATTTAAAACTTGTCACGGAGATTACTAATAAAATTGGTGATAGTGAATAAAAAATCGACTAGGAGTTGTAGTAATTCCTAGTCTTTTTTTGTGCTTTTTTTCAAAAATTTTTAGACAATTTTTTAGACAGCGCCCATTTTTTAGTGTTTTTGACCAAAAATTAAGCAAGTGAAATTTCAATGGATTGGATTGAAATTATAAAAATTTTTAGACACTTTGGCTTGATTTTTAGAGTGCTAGACAATAAAAAATCCCCTATATTATAGGGGATTGTCGTGGTGGATCTTCGGGGACTCGAACCCCGGACCCACTGATTAAGAGTCAGTTGCTCTACCAACTGAGCTAAAGATCCACGACTTAGTTTAAGGTCATTACGGACCCCACGATTAAGAGTCAGTTGCTCTACCAACTGAGCTAAGGGTCCACAAATTACTCATATATGATAACACAATCAAAATGCTTTGTCAACACAATTTTACAAATTTTTTAAAAATTTTGCATAAATGTGGATTTAAAGGTGAAAGTGCGGTTAACTTGCATATTAAATTAATCGCAAAAAGATGTGGGAGATTAGATTGTTTTGTGGTGTATGAAAATTGTTTTGAATTATTTTTAAAAAATTTAAAATTTGTTTGACTTTATATAAAAATAATGATAGAATGTGAGTAATTAAGTCATATAATGTCGAAATTTTAAATTATTTATTGAAGTTTGGGTTATAAGATTTAAAATATGAAAAGGAGGCAAGTATGGGTAAAGGTCAAGCAATTGCAGGTATGGTACTAGGTATCGTGTCATTAGTAATCTGCTGGTTTGGTATTTTAGCTTTCATAGCTCTTCCACTAGCAATCGTTGGTTTGGTTCTTGCTGTTAATGGCGGTAAAAAGCTTAAAGCAAATGGACAAAAATCTGGTATTGCAACAGCTGGTTTGGTTCTAGGTATCATTGCAACAGTATTTTCAGGTATTGCATTTGTTACATGCGGTTTATGTGTTGCTTGTGTAGCAGCAGCTGCATAATATTTATCTATTATGAACCATTTAAAAACGTATATCAAATACGTTTTTTTATTAGGAAAAATACAAAATTGTTTGATTAATCTCATTGTTTTATAATATGTTTGATTTTAATTTTTTAGCAAATAAAATTCATCCTTATGGCGTGTGTTGCACCTTAGGTATTATTGTTGCGGCGGTGGTTGCGTGTGTGTTGGCACGCAAAAAGGGGTTTGAGTTTTTTGATTTTGCATTAGTTATTATTATAACACTGGTAGGGGCTTTAGTTGGTGCAAAACTTCTTTTCTTAATTGTGTCATGGAAATCGATTTGTGACTTGTTTGAAACATATCCAACATGGCAGGCCATTTTGTCAATAGTTCAAGGCGGCTATGTGTTTTATGGCGGGCTGATTGGCGGTGTGCTAGGGCTGGTTATAACATTAAAAGTTAAAAAAGCCAAATTTTTAGATTATGCCAATATTTTTGCCTTAGTATTACCGTTAGGCCATGCGTTTGGTAGAGTGGGGTGCTTTTTTGCGGGCTGCTGCTATGGCGTTGAATATGAGGGATTTTTAAGTTATACATATTCTTCTGCGTTAGATATTTCAACGCCTATAGGTGTTCCTTTGCTTCCAATTCAACTAATAGAGGCTGTTGCATTGTTGGTGTTGTTTGCTGTTATGCTTTGGGTGTATTTAAGTCCAAAACATCAAAATAAAATTTGCTATATATACATTTTGGGATATTCTATTTTAAGATTTGTGCTTGAATTTTTCAGAGGAGATGTAGAAAGGGGCTTGTTGTTAAGATTGTCGACATCGCAATGGGTAAGTGTTTGCATTGTTCTGGCAACCGGTATATATATGGTTGTTGATAGAGTTAGAAAAAATAAGGCTCAAACAACCAACTAAAAACATATTTGGATATTATAAAAGTTTATTTTAAGGCTACACGTGAAATATTTTCACAAGTAGCCTTTTTTATTGCATAATACTTATAAATTTAATTGTCAAAGCATAAAATATTTATGAGGTAATTTATGAAAAGTTCAAAAAAGATTTGTTTTACTGGCGGAGGAACATTGGGTCATGTTATGCCTAATTTGTATCTTGCAAAGGATTTAAAGGACTATAAACAGATGTACATAGGTGCAGGCGGTATTGAAAAAGAAAAGGTAAAGCAGTTTGGGATTGAGTACTATGAAATTAAAGCAACAAAACTTAGACGCGGCAAGGTGTTTGTAAACATAAGGGTGCCATTTGAGTTGGTTCGTGCAATAAATCAAGCAAAAAAAATATTAAAACAACAAAAGCCGGATTTGGTAGTATCAAAGGGCGGATTTGTTGCCCTTCCTGTTTGCATTGCTGCCCGCAAGTTAAGAATACCAATAATATCCCATGAAAGTGATTATTCATTTGGGCTTGCAAACAAGATTATATTACATTTTAGCAATATAATGTGTGTTAATTATGAGCATTTAGCAAATAGTAAAAAGAACATTGTGTACACTGGGCCTGTTATTTCTGATGATTTTAAATATAGCAACATTAAAGCAACGGTTAAACTGGATATTGATTTTGACAAGCCCACCATTTTAATTATTGGCGGAAGCTCTGGTTCAAAGGTTATAAATGAGGCCGTGGTAGGTAACCTTGAATCATTAACCAATATGTACAACATCATTCACATTACGGGTAAGGGCAATGCAACCAAACATAAAGCGGTTAATTATAATCAAATGGAGATGACGGATAATGTGCCATATTTGTTAAGCATTAGCGATTTGGTTGTAGGGCGTGCGGGTGCAGGAGTTGTGTTTGAATGTGCATATATGCATAAGCCAATGTTATTAATTCCGTTGCAGAATGGCCACTCTCGTGGGGACCAAGTGCAGAACGCAAAGTATTTTTATAATTTAGGTTGTGCTAAAATATTGGAGGAGTTTAAGCTTAGCCCAGCAACGCTAATTAAAAGTATAGAGCTTGCCTTGCCACAAGTAAAAGAAATGACAACTAATTTGAAAAAATTAGACTTAAACGAGGGTAAGGAAAAGATGATAAAACTAATAAGAGAACAAATAAATGACAAGTAATTTATTTAAATAAATATGTATAATCAATGCAAATTAGTAAGTAACAAAACTTTTTAATCGCCTATTGACAAAATTTTTATTTGTGTTACAATAAACGCGGAGATTGATATGAAAAAAGTAAATTTATTGAGCCAGATAAACTATGCGGTGAATGAATATAAGTTAAATGGCCGCAGCAAAAAGTTTGAAGAGCTTTGTCAACAAGTGATTGACTCGCAAAACGCAGCAAATAATGTAAAATTTGCCAGTGTGTTGGTAAAAACAGCAGCCGATATGGATGTGTTGGCGCATGGTAAAGTTGTTTTAGAATATGGAACAGCACAAGATAATTATAATTTTGCTAGACTGGTTAAAGGAGCAGACACTAGAGCCCATCGTGACAAAATTATTGCAAGCGGAAGTATTGAGTATAATGTAAGCGCAGGCAAAAGTTTTGGCTTAAATGATGGCTTGACTAAAGAATATGTTAATAAGCATGGAGAAGTGATTAGCAGGTTTGGCGGAATTACATCAAATTATGAATATTTAAAAAATAATAAAATTGCAAACTTTGACAAAACATTGCATCTGGAAAAGATAATAGAAAGCAAAGATGCAACATACAACTTAAAAGTTGGTAAAAATATAAAAGGCATAGATATCGAGCCTCATAGCAAAATAGTCGCAGAATTTGGCACGGCTGAACAAAATTATGAGTTTTTGCAAATACAAGGCAGTAACACAACCAGACACTTAATAGCAATTGCAAAATCACAAGATGTGGTTACAAATTTAAGATGTTTAATAGAGCAGCCAATCAATCCAAAAACTTTTGCAAAACACGTAAAAATTGTTTTTAGCAGCACTGATAACGAGGCAAAATATGAAGCGGTTGTGTGGGCAAAATCCAAAGGATACTTAAATCAGTTGGCAGAATGTGTTCCTGAAATTGTACAATTTGTTAAAGACGTTAAAGCAAATAAAATTTTAGTAGGAAGCAAAAATTTTAGATTTTTAGATAAAAATGATATTGAGTATAGGCGTTAAAAAACCTAAAAACAAGTGAAAAACGCAAAACTTTTAAAAAAATTTAAAAATTTTCGTAAAATCACTTGTTTTTTTCAAAAATATGTAGTATAATGACAAAGTCACGCAAAATGTGTGGCATGATCCATTAGCTCGAAGGCAAAAGCACATGACTTTTAATCATGGGCGACTGCGTTAAGCAAATTTGCCGGTGGCAAGTTTGTAGCACAAAGCGGGAGCAACTATGTTGCGGTCCGGCTCCGACAGGAAGGCCCGGGTTCCCGGGACACCTTCAAGTAAATGGAAAAACAACTTAAAAATGATCCATTAGCTCAGTTGGTAGAGCACATGACTTTTAATCATGGTGTCCCGGGTTCAAGTCCCGGATGGGTCACCAACATGCGGATGTGGCGAAATTGGCAGACGCGCTAGACTTAGGATCTAGTGGGCGACCGTGGGGGTTCAAGTCCCTTCATCCGCACCAAGGGGTATCGCCAAGCGGTAAGGCACAAGACTTTGACTCTTGCACGCGGTAGTTCGAATCTACCTACCCCTGCCAAAAATAAAATCTCACTTTTTATGGTGGGATTTTTTTGTTTATAAAGTCTTTTTTAAGGCTCAATAAATGCTGTTTAAATTTTTAGCATAATTTTAGCAATAATATTAAATATAATATTAAATTTTGTTTGACATCTAATTAATTATTTTGTTATTATTAATAATAATCATTAAGGGGGAAATAATGAATCAAGATAGAAGGAAGAATGGTTGGATTTTTATAAGTTCACTTTTGCAAATTGTGTTAAGCATAGTTCTATTGTCTGCTGGCATTGCATTAGGTGTTACGGGTTTTTTATATAAATCTAAACTAGCAACCATTGAAGAATTGCAATTTTTTGTAAATCAAGAAGGAATGATTAAAGCTCAACAATTTATTAGCGGAAGCACAGCAATTTTTAAAAAGGAATTTTTGTATCTAATACTAGGCAGTATATTAGCGGTTATTGGAATCGTACTATTAATTTTTGCAATATCTAGTTTGATGTGCGCACAAAAGAAAAGTGTGGTAAATCATAAAATAAAATTAATGTTTTTTGCGGTTATACCGCTTATCATAGTTGGATGTGCAACAACATATTTGGTTTTTGAAGGCCAGGTTTTGCCAAATGTTATTAAGTATATTTTATATGGAATAATTGGTGGATTTGGTATATGTGTAATATTTACATCTCTAGGTATTATGTTTGGAAGAAGCGAACAGTTTATGTCAAACGACAATAGTAAATATGCCTTTGATAACTCGTCGTTACGAAACGCCCGTGCTGATGTAAACAATAATGTGCGTACAGCTGAAGCTAATATGGTACAACCATATCAACAACAAGCTAGGCCTATGCCAAATGCACAACAGGCACAAAGGGTGGCGACTGGGCAACCAATTCGTTCAACCAGCGCTATAGCAAGGCCAGTTCAACCAATGCACACGGCACCAAATAATCAAGCAAGACAAGTTCAACCAATGCGTAGAGCTATAAATCCACAAGGTCAACAGCCTATGCGTCAAATGCAACAGCGCCCAGTAGGTCAAACACAGCCAAATATACAACAATACCCAGTAGGGCAGGCGCAACCAAATGTGCAAGGTGCTAGGCCAATGCAAAGGCCTCAACAACCTGTAAGGGTTAGAACTTGTCCAAAATGTGGTAAGCAATTGGCTCCGCAAGAAAAGTTTTGTGTAAGATGTGGATATAGAGTTATTTAACAAAAGGAATTTTTATGACAAAGTTATACAAGTTTGATAGCGGACTTACGTTGATGTATAAAAAGAATACCATCAACAAATCTACAAGCATTGATATAAGTTTTGATTGTGGAGCAAGGTGTGATGGCAACTTACCGGGGTTATCGCATTTTTGTGAGCATATGTTCTTTTCAGGTACGGATAAGCTATCAAAACAAGAAGTAACAAAAAGATATTTTGATTTTGGCATAGTAAATGCCTATACGTCTACAGATGAGGTGACTTTTACAGCTTCAATTATTTCAACCAAATTGGCAGACTATTTGTCTGTTGTGCAAGATATGATTTGCGATAGCCAGTTTGACACAAATTCAATTGAAGAAGAAAAGAAGGTTGTTATTCAAGAAATTGTGCAAGATTCGGATAATTACAAATCAAAGGCATACGATTTTGAGAGGTACGGGTTGTATGGCTTAAAACATTATGCTAATCGAACTTTGGGTAATACTGAAAGTGTAAATAGCATAACCAGAAAAGATGTGAAAAATTATGTAAAAAAATATTTTGTTAAAAATAATTGTTTCATCACAATTTGTTCAGCCTTAAGCTTTAGCAAGGTTAAAAATATTGTAAAAAAATATTTTGATGCTAAGATGCCATCAAACAATGTTAAGCCATTACCTTATATGCAAGAAAAGTTTGTTAAAGGAAATAACGTTCAGTTGCATAAAGAGGAAATTGGTAAGAATTTTGTAACAGTATTTTTAAAAAATAGTCAAACAAATTTAGACGTAAAACATCGTATTCTTTTGGACGCGTGTTCAAGCATTATTAATGGTATTGGCAGCGGCATTTCGAAAGAGTTGAGAATTGAAAACAGTTTGGTATATTCGGTTGACGCATATTATATCATTAACAAAGTAAATTCGGGTTTTGTTATTGCAACTGAAACATCAAAAGAAAATATTAAGCCATGTTTGGATATTATATTTGATTACTTGGCAAAGTTGAAACAATCCGGATTTACTAAAGAACAATTTGATAAAGACCAGGAAAAGAACGAATATTATTGGCAAACAAGAGTTATTTCGCCAAGCTATCTAACTAGGCATTTATCCAATATTAGGTTGTATGGTAGATATGTTAGTGTTGAAGAAATATATCAAGAATATAAAAAGATTACACTTGATGAGATTAACAACTTTATAAAAAAATGCATAGCTGAGGCAGAAGTGTTGGTTTCAGTATATGGAGATGCTGATAAAAAACATGTTTATACATTAAAACAAATCGAAAAAATGATAGGAGGTAAATTATGTTAAAAGATAAAGAAATGGACGCAATAATAGAGCATTACAATACATATCTAGGAGACATTGAACTTTTAGAATATTCTCCAACCCAAGATATGCGTTTTAAGCCACAACTAATTATGTCGCCGCCCAATGATGTTCGTCCATACTATGTAGTGGCAACGATAGGGTTAAGTGAAGCCAAACTTAAAGGCACTTATGCAAATTGCGAATTAGTGATGCTGCTAGATAAAAAGTGGAAGTTTAAGCTTGATATGTGTAACCATAACTGGCCTCTTGAATTAATTCATAAAATTAGTAATTTTATATATTTTAGTAAGGATGAAGTTAAGTATGGTCAGTATTTTATAAATGAAAACAACAAAACCTTTTGTCCACTTAGCGACATGGGTGTGGCATTACTAGGTATACCGGCAATGTTTGACAAAAAGTTTTTTGAAATGCGTAACGGCAAAAAAGCAACAAACTTTTTTGTATTAACAACTGCAACGTTTGAAGAACTTAAACTTATTAAGCATATGGGTGGTATCAACTTTATTCAAAGATATCTTCTTCCAGAAGGCGAAAGTGCATTTGTGGTAAGAAATAATAAGTTGTAAATAAATTAAAATGTAATATAGAAGACTAAATTACAAAAAACACTTGTAATTTAGTTTTTTGTATGGTATAATAAAGTAATAAGTTATTTTTTTGTTATATAAGTTTAATATTGATTGCATACGGGTACATTGTGCCTATTTGCGGTAGGGGTTGTATTGTATGCTGTTTAATAGTTTTTGCCGTAAAATAGGCGGCTGTATTATAATTGGTAACAAATGTAATTAACTTTGTAAATTAGATATATAAGTATTAAAAAGAGAGGAATTTATGGAAGAATATAAAAATTTGATGACAAGTGAAGAATTTGACACTTCACTTATGGAAGACCTTAATGCAAGTATGCGTAAAGGCAATCGAAATGGTGCACGTAAAGGCGCATCTCGCCCACATAACACTGCTGTTGCTGGGGCAAATGGTAAAAATGAATCTGCAAATTCAAATGTAAGCAAGCCTAAAACAAATAAAATTAATAAAGCAAATACAAAATCAACAAAAAATGTAAAAGCAGTGGTTGTTGAAGAAACGGGCAATTCAATTGTTGCAAGTCATAAGGGCGGAAGCAAAAAGAATAATCTTAAAGTTATGTTCCTAGGCGGTATTGGCGAAGTTGGTAAAAATATGACCGTGTTTGAATACGGCAACGATATTTTGATTGTTGATAGCGGTGTTATGTTCCCAGATGATAGCATGTTGGGTATTGACCTAGTTGTGCCAGATATCACATATTTATTAGAAAACAAAGATAAAATTCGTGGTATGGTAATAACTCACGGTCACGAAGACCATATTGGTGGTTTGCCTTATGTTTTAAATGATATCAAAACACCTATTTATGCAAGTGCATTAACTTGCGGTATGATACAAAAGAAGATGGAAGAATTTAGAAAAATTCAATACAAAACCAACGTTGTACGTCCACGCCAAAAGGTTAAAATTGGTTGTTTTGAAGTAGAATTTATCAACGTTAATCACTCTATTGCTGGCGCATTTGGTTTGGCAATCAAAACACCAGTTGGTATTGTAATGCACTCAGGCGACTTTAAGGTAGACCTAACCCCTGTGCATGGCGAACGTATTGATTTCCACCGCTTTGCTGAATATGGAAATAAGGGTGTATTGTTATATATGGCAGACTCTACAAACGCTGAACGTGCAGGATACTCGTTAAGCGAAAAGGCTGTAAGTAATACATTTGAAGATTTGTTTGATGAACATGCAGACGAACGTATTATTATTGCAACATTTGCGTCTAATGTACACCGTTTGCAAGAAATTATGAATATTGCAGAACGACATGGCCGTAAAATTACCTTTACAGGGCGCAGTATGGTAAATGTTACTGACGTTGCAACAAAGGTTGGCGAAATGAAAGTTAACAAGTCAAATATTGTTGATATTGACAAGTTAAATAATTATGCCGATAAGGAAATTTGTATTATTTCAACCGGCAGCCAAGGCGAACCTATGAGTGCATTATCTCGTATGGCTGATGGCGACTTTAAGGGCTTGGAAATTGGCGATAATGACTGCATTATTTTCTCAAGTAGCCCAATTCCAGGCAACGAAAAAATGGTTAATAATGTAATTAACAAATTAATTACTTTGGGTGCAGAAGTTATATATAATCAACTTGAACAAGTGCATGCTTCAGGTCACGCTTGCAAGGAAGAATTAAAAACAATGTTTGCACTAGTTAAGCCAAAATACTTTATACCTGTGCACGGCGAACAAAAGCACTTGATGGCGCATGCTGCTATTGCTGAAAGTATGGGAGTGGACCGTCATAATGTGTTGATGCCACAACTTGGTATGCGTGTTGAAGTTGGTGACCGCACATTTAAACCAACAGGATTTGTGCCATTTGGTAGTCGTTTGATTGATGGTGCTGGTGTTGGCGAAATGGAAAGTAATGTATTAAAGGAACGTAAACAATTATCTGAAGATGGATTGTGTGTGGTAATTATCAACATCAATCCAAGCCTAGGTAAATTTGCATCACGTCCTGAAATTGTGTCACGCGGGTTTACCTATATGGGCGAAGCTCAATCATGGCTAGAAGAAGCTAAAAATGTAATCATTGACTCGGCCGATGATATTGACCTAAAGGCACGTGATTATGTTACATTAAAGCAGGCAATACGTAAACATTTAACCAATTTCTTAAACAAAAAATTAAAACGTAAACCTATGATTATACCGATTATTGTGGAGAGCAATTAACATGCTAACAGCTTTAAAAATATATGCTGAAAAAAACAATGTGCCAATTACCAAAGATGACACAATGCAATTTATAATTGATTATATCAATACTAACAAAGTGGAAACAATTTTGGAAATTGGTACAGCCATTGCTTATGGCAGTATTAATATGGCGATGTGTGATAGTGTAAAGAGTGTAGAAACAGTTGAAATTTCAACCGATAATTACAAGCAAGCACTATTAAATATCGCCAAGTATAATATGCTTGACAAAATTGATGCACATTTAATTGATGCAAAGTGGTTTATTGATGAGTGCGACAAAAAGTACGATTTGATATATCTTGATGGGCCTAAAGGTCAGTATGCAAATTATTTGCCAAGATTGCTTGAACTGCTTAATCCTAATGGTACAATTATTGCCGACAATATTTTCTTTCATGGTATGGTTACGGGTGAAATTGTAACCCCAACATCATGTAGAAGTATGATAAATGGTTTGCGTCAATATATTGATGAAGTTACACACAATCCTAATCTTGAATCCCATATTTATCAAATGGGCGATGGGATTTGTGTCACAAGATTAAAAAAATAAGAGGAATATTTATGGAATTATTAGCCCCAGTTGGGAATATTGATAAACTAAAGCTTGCAATCCATTATGGCGCAGATGCGGTGTATCTTGCATCAAAGCGCTTTGGGTTGCGTACTTTTGCTGGTAATTTTGATATGGAAGAACTTAAGTGGGCGGTAGATTTTGTGCATAGCGCCGGCAAGAAGATATATATAACAATCAATATCTTGCCACACGATGGCGATTTTGATGGCTTAGATGAATATATTAAGCAACTTGATGTTTTGGGTGTTGATGCGGTTATTGTGGCAGATTTAGGTGTTATGCGTGTTGTAAAACGTGTTGCACCTAATCTTGACATTCATGTTTCTACCCAAGCCAATGTTACCAACAGTGAAACAGCATGCTTTTATGCCGAAATGGGTGCAAAGCGAATAATACTAGCACGTGAATTAAGCCTAGAAGAAATTAAAAATATACGTAAAAATTTACCTGATGATGTAGAGCTTGAGGCATTTGCACATGGAGCAATGTGTATTAGTTATTCGGGCAGATGCTTGCTTTCAACATTTATGACGGGGCGTGATGCAAATCGTGGGGCATGTGTGCAGGCCTGCCGCTGGAATTATACAATACGTGAAACCAACAAAACTGAAGAATACCCAATCGAAGAAGATAGCAAGGGTACATATATACTAAATAGTCATGATATGTGTATGATTAATTATCTCGACCAATTACGTGATGCCGGAATATCTAGCATTAAGGTAGAGGGCAGAATGAAAAGCGAATATTATGTTGCCAACATTGTAAATGCCTATCGTAAAGCACTTGATTATTTGTATACCCACGATGATTATAACTTGCCAGCAGAAATTGCTGATGAGGTAAACAAGTCTAGCCATCGTACATACAGCACAGGATTTTTCTTTGGTCCGGCTAAACAAAACTTGGAAACATCTATGCCTGAAGCTGACTATGATTTTATAGCAATTGTGCTAGAAGATAGTGTTGATGGAAAGGCTCTTGTAGAAATGCGCAATAGATTTTTAGTAAATAGTAGCTTCGAAGTGTTGTCTAAATTTGAAAATAATGCTATAATACATATTAATCATATTGAGGACGAACTTGGCGAAGTGCTTGAAGATGTAAAGGTTGTGCAGCAAAAAGTATACATCTATACCGATAAACCACTACATAAATATGATATTTTAAGACAAAAAAAAGTTAATTAATATAACAGCAAAGGTAAAGGAATGCAACAAAAGTCATTAATAGTAATTTACAATCCAAATGCACGCAAAGGCAAGATTAAAGAAGTTATGCCTTATATTTTGCAACGCCTTTCAACCAAGTTTAAACCATGTGAAGCTGTGCAAAGCAAAAGTGCTGAAGATATGATAGATTTGGCACGTAAAAATGCTGAAAAATATAATGTTGTAGTAGTTGCTGGCGGAGATGGAAGCATACATAATGTAATCAATGGTGTAAAGCAAAGCAAGGGCCGTCCAACATTAGGGTTTTTGCCTTATGGTACGGTTAATGATGTGTGTCGCACACTTAATATACCAAGAGAGTTGGATAAGGCTATTGATGTTATTTTGCGTGGCGATACAATCAAGTACGACATTATGCAAGAGGGCAATAATTATATGATTTATACCTTTGCCGGAGGTATGTTTGTAAGCACTAGCTTTAAAACTAGCACAGGCATGAAGCGTGTGTTGGGCAAGGTGGCATATTTTATAACCGGGGCAAAACAATTGTTTAGTATGCGCACATTGCCGCTTACTGTTACCATTGATGGCGAACGTCATCATGGCAGATACATAATGGGTATGGTGCTTAATAGTGCATCAGCCGCTGGGTTTAGAATTAATAAGGAACGTGATATTGATGACGGGCTTATTGATGTAATACTGGTTGAAAAGAAAAAGAGCTTTATCAAGGCACTGTTTGTATTGCTAAAGATGTTTGTGTTTGGCTTAAACAGCGTTCGCAAATCAAAGAATGTAATTATTCAAAAGTGCAAAAACGTGAAGATTGAAAATCACTCAAACGAACCATTTACCCAAGATGGTGAGGAGGCTAATTTCTTAACCAAAGAAATTAATATTTGTAGCCCAATAACAGTATTCTACAACGTAGATTACAAAAAACAATCTAAATAAATATAAAAAAAGAACTCACTTGATTGTGAGTTCTTTTTAAGAAAAGGATTATAGCCAATTAATAAAGGGGTGAAATTAATTGGCGAGGGACACACATCGTGCGTTGATACACACAATATGATTGATGCATTGTAATTGACATAAAATACTTACATATTTTGTATGTCTTTTTGTTTGCTGTCAGCCACTAGAGCCTCGGTTGTAAGCATTGTTGATGCCACACTTCCTGCATTTTGCAATGCGCTGCGTGTGACTTTTGTTGGGTCGATGATGCCGCACTCAAGCATATTGCAATACTTGTTGTGTAACGCATCATAACCATAATACATATCAGCATTTGCTAGTATATTATTAACCACAACACCCGCATCAACACCTGCGTTAACACAGATTTGCTTTATTGGGGCGCTTAGGCTGTTTGCGACAATTAATGCACCAGTTTTTAAATCACCATCAAGTGTATTGGCAAATGTAAGCACATCTTCAATGCATTTAAGCAGGGCAGTTCCACCACCGGGAACAACACCTTCTTCAACGCCAGCCTTGGTTGCATTAAGAGCATCTTCAATACGAAGTTTGCGTTCTTTTAGTTCAACTTCAGTTAGCGCTCCAACACGAATTTGTGCTACCGCACCACTAAGCTTTCCAATACGTTCAAGTAAAACCTCTTTGTCGTAATTGTTGTCAGCTTCACTTAACTGCGATTTAATACATTGTATGCGATCAGTTATATTTTGGTTACTGCCAGCGCCTAAAATTAAAGTTGTGTTGTCTTTAGTGATAATTGCTTGTTTGCATCTGCCTAAATCTTCAAGGGTTATATCTTTAAGTTTTTGACCTTCTTCATCACTAATATATGTAGCGCCAACAAAGGTGGCAAAGTCAATTAATTCTTCCTTACGCCTATCGCCAAAACTTGGAGCCTTTACTGCAACGCAATTAAATATACCACGAACTTTGTTAAGCACAAGGGTTGCAAGGGCATCTCCTTCAACATCATCAGCAATAATAAGTAAACTTGCGCCTTGAGAGGCTAACTGTTCAATAATAGGCAATATATCATTAAAATTACTTATTTTTTTGTTAGTAACAATCACATATGGGTTGTCAAGTGTGGCTTGCATTTTGTTTGTGTCGTTGCACATATACGAGCTAATATATCCACGGTTAAATTGTAATCCTTCAACCACATTAAGCTCGGTGCTTACACTATTGCTTTCTTCAATGGTAATAATACCATCACGTCCAACACGTTCCATTGCAAGCGAAATTAATTCGCCAATGCGTTCGTCTCCGGCAGAGATGCTAGCAAGTTGTGATATGGCTTTAAAATCTTCAACCGGTTTAGATAATTGTTTTAGCTTGTTAACTGCAACCTCAATTGCACGTTCAATACCCTGACGGAGGATTATAGGATTTGCACCGGCAGTAAAGTTTTTGTTGCCTTCTTTGATTATTGCTTGAGCAAGCACCGATGCGGTAGTTGTACCATCGCCGGCAACGTCGTTGGTTTTAACACAAACTTCTTTTATAATTCCGGCTCCAAGATTTTCAAAACCGTCTTCAAGCTCAATCTCTTTGGCAATAGTTACACCATCGTTAGTGATTAGTGGGGTAACCATACCACGTGATAGCACAACGTTACGCCCTTTTGGTCCTAATGTTATTTTTACGGTATCAACTAGCTTGTTAGCGCCAGATATTAGTTTTTGGCGAGCTTCATCGCCGCTTAAAATATTTTTACTCATTTGTTTCCTCCATAATTGCAATCAAATCAATTTGACGCAACACTATTAATGTTTCATCATCAATTTTAACCTCACTGCCAGCAAATTTGTTGAATAATACAACATCTCCAACACGCACTTGCATACCAATATTGTTGCTATCAATATCAAGTCCGCTGCCAACAGCCACAATCTTGCCCATTTGCGGACGTTCTTGCGAGGTTGAAGGTAATACTATTCCAGATTTGGTAGTGCTGGTTTGAATTTCTGGCTTTATAACCACACGGTCAAATAGTGGTGTAATTTTCATAATTTTCTCCCTTTAATTATTTTAAATATATTGTAATACCTCTAAATTTAAAATTTGCAACAAAATTTTGACTAACTTTGTAGCAATATTGGGTATTTTCGCCTTTATTATACAAAACAAAAGTTACAAACCGAACCCACCACTGCCAAATATTTTTACTAACACAAAATAACGAAGCGTGGAAAATGAACAATGATAAATTGATGTAGTATTAAGGCAATAAAAAAGTAAAATTATTTCTCGACATAAATTTTATATACAACAAATATAATATTGTATGAAAAACAAAGAATATCAAATATATGAGGTAAAAGCCAAACGCAAAAGTGGTGCATTTAGTGCAGTTTTTGTTGTTTGTGGCTTATTGTTAGCTATTAGTGTGTGTAATTTGTTTAGTTATGCATTTTTTTCAAATGGGATATCCTTAGTATCCGGCAAAAGCAGAAATCCCAACAATTATTATGCGGTAGAGGTGGCAAGTTTTGATGATTATGACAAGGCCTATGACTTTGCATTAGAGTTGCAAAAAAAAGGCGGAGCAGGCTATATAACATACAATAAAAAATACAAGGTTTTAAGCTCGCTTTACTTAACCCACAACGATGCTAAATCGGTGGCGGAAAATATTAAGGGGGAATATTCCAGCGCGTGCGTGTATGAAATAGATTTTCCCGACATAGAAGTGCCAGATGACATTTCAAAAGAGCAACAAACCGCTATCACAACTAGCTTTGCTGTAACCAAATCAGCCATTGCTACAATGACAAATATTTATTTGGGCCTTGATACTGGCGATTTGCCAGAAAGCACCATACGCACAATGCTAAATTCACTTTATGATGATTGCGTAAGCGCTGCCGACAGCATTCGTTCAGCTTTCCACAGTTTAGACACTGCAACGTACTTAAAATACAAAATGTATTTAGAAGATTTTGCATCAAATATTGCACAAATTTTAAAGTTAGATTTGCAGGGTATGGAGTTATCTCAAATAATTAAATACCAGCAAATTAAATGTGCCTTTTTGTATATAACAATGTGTAATTTGTTTAAGTAAAAATTTTATTAAAATTTGAAAATCTATTGACAATAAAAATTTAAAGTGATATAATGCCTTTCAAATGAAACAAAACGTGGATGTAAAATTGAAACAGAAACAACTTGAAAAACACGTTAACGTGTGCATGATTTTTTTGGCTCTAATAGGCCTAATATGTATGATAG
>JAZQYV010000021.1:0-7917 GCA_045633705.1 Candidatus Onthoplasma sp. | reverse complement strand
CCAAGTAAATAGTGGAAGTATATACAAAGTGGAGACTAGAGAAGAAGGAGAGACAAGGAAAACCTTTAGCCTAATATATGGAGAGAAGTTAACAGTATATATCCAACCACATTTAGGGTATAGGTATATGAATGAATATACCTACGAAGGAAAAGGAGTAGAGGTAAGCGTAGAAGAGATCCCAGAAGGAGAGTATGCAGGATACATCAAGTTTGAGTTATTTAAAGAAGGAGGCTTTAGACTAGAAGAGAACGGAGTATATACGTTAAACTTTAATCAAGTGCCAATAGAAGTAGAGTTTAAGTACTATGCATCAACGACTGAAATAGATGTAGAGGAAGCGGAAGCAGGAAAAGACTACCGAGTAAGCCACGAAGGATTAACAATAAGGCCAGAGAGTGAAGTAAGTATCATAAAGGGAGAAGACAGAGAAGGATACAGGTACTTAAAATACACATACAAACAGCCATTGTACAAAGCCGGATATGAGGAGCTAGGAGAGACATTCAAGATAGAGAGCATAGAGGAATATCTAACCGAGAGACACAAAGAAAAGGTGTACGAAGAAGGGTATACAAAACTAATACTAGAAATATATGTAAACTACATTCGACAATACAGGTTAATATATGAATATGAGGGGGAATCGAAATCGGAAGTAGACACAAGAGGGACAAGCATAGAAGATGGGAGATATTACGATTACGGAACAGAGTTTACCTTAAAGCTAGAAACAATCAATTCAGAGCATTATTACCTAGAGACAAAGATAAATGGAGAAGAAGATAAGGATATATTAACGAAGAGAGAGACGAAAATGACTCGAAACGGAAATATGTCAGGCTATGAAGTGGAGCTAGAGCTAACAGAGGATTATGTAGTATACATAAAGGTAGAGGCAGAAGAGTATAGGAACATAGTAATAGAAGAGTACCAAAAGGGAACAAACACGTACATACTAAACGAGTTAACAGAGTATGGAGAGTTAAGAAGAGTAAGATACGAAGTAACAGGAACATACAGATATGGAAGTGAAGTAGAGATAAAGATAGAGGTAGACAAGCCAAGAGAAGAAAGATACTACGAGCCACCAGAAGAAGAAAGATACTACGAACTAAAAGGAATAGAGGTAATAGACGGAGAAGGGAACGAGATAACAGTGGAAGTAGAGAAAGAGGAGCAAGAAGGGAAGGTAGAGTACAGGATAAGGTACAAAGTAGAAGGAGAGAAGTTAGAGGACGGAATACAGATAAGGCTAGACTACCTACCAATCTACTGCGTAATGTTTGGGTAAAGAAAGGATACCGGTAACGGGTTGGAGTTATGAAATATATCCTCAAAACCAAACATGTAATCCAAGAAAAAAACAAGGTCATAGATATATGGCTTTGTTTTTTGTTATAAGAGATAATTACTAGGTGTAAATATGGGACGTATAGTAGCATAATTATGCCATATTTTAATATATAATAATAAATGGAGTCATCATTTTTAGAACTTAAGTGCAAGCAAGTTGTCAATGTGGTTGATGGTAAAACGTTAGGGCGAATTATTGACATTATTTTTGACACAAAGTCGTGCAAAGTGTTGGGGCTGCTTGTACCAAGCCCAGTTAGTGGTTGGTTGAGTTGTTTTAAAAGCGGAAAGGAGATTTTTATCCCTTTTGATTGTATATGTAAAATTGGTGTAGACGTTATTTTGGTGGAGCTATATATCAACAATGAGCACACCCCTCAGCCAAAACCTAAAGAGGATAAAAAAGATTGCAAGCCATGCTGATATATAAAACTAAGTGGCATGCGTGATGTAAGCGGGTTGTACTATTTGAAGGTTATGAAATTTATGTTGAACAAGACATAACAATACAACGGGTGGTATTTTAATGAAAGAGCAAATACAACAAAATGTGTTAATTTGTAAAAAAATCAAATTAAGCATATAAATTCAGTTGTATTTTTTTTGTTTTTGTGCAATAATTAATATGTAAATAGTTAAAGGTTTTATGCCCTTATAATAAACTAAAACTTAGGAGATAATTATGAAATGTGTATTTTGTAACTGCAGTGAAAGCAAAGTGGTTGATAGTAGATATTTAAAAGATACTGCTATTAGGCGTAGACGTGAATGTGTTAATTGCGGCAAGCGTTTTACAACATATGAAACAGTAGAAACTAATCCAATGATTGTTACCAATGTTAATAACGAACGTGAGCCATTTAAAATTGAAAAATTAATTGAAAGCTTAAAATATGCAACATATTGTAGGGATAATATTAATGTTGACTTATTGGCGCAAAAGATTGAAAAGATGCTATTAACACTTAATAGTCAAGAAATTAGCACAAAAGATATTGTGGTTAAGACGATTGATGCGTTGATGGAGCTTGATACCGTGTCGGCACTTGTGTACTATACACAACATACTGATTGCAAAAGCTTTGAAGATGTTAAAAATTTTATTAATGGTTAAACAAAAAAAGGGTGAGGCCATCTTGCCAAACCCTATTTTTTATGATATAATGAGTTTGAGGAGAAAATTATGATAACAGTAAGTGGAGTAAGTTTACAATTTGGAAGTAGAAAATTATTTGAAGACGTTAATCTAAAATTTAACAAGGGTAATTGTTATGGTGTGATTGGTGCAAATGGTGCAGGCAAGTCTACATTTATGAAGATTTTGTCTGGTGAAATTGAACCAAACAAGGGAGAGGTGATTATACCAAGAACTGAGCGTTTGTCGGTATTAGAACAAAACCAAGAAAAATATAACGATTGCACAGCGGTGCGTACAGTATTGTTGGGTCATAAACGCCTTGTTGAAATTATGGACGAACAAGAGGCTTTTTATGCTAAAGGAGACCTAACTGATGAAGAAGGTGAAAAGCTTGCATATTTAACACAAGAGTTTACTGATATGAACGGTTGGGAAGCTGAAAGTGATGCTCAAGCACTACTTAACTCGCTTGATATTCCTAGCGAATTGCATTATGAGTTGATGGGCAATATTGATAGTAAAATTAAGGTTAAAATCTTGCTTGCTCAAGCAATATTCTCAAATCCTGACAACCTTATCTTGGACGAACCAACAAACAACTTGGACGTTAAAACAATCCGTTGGCTAGAAGACTTTATTTTAAATTTTGAAAATACAGTTATTATCGTATCGCACAACCGCCACTTTTTAAATAAGGTTTGTACTAATATTTGCGATATCGACTATGGCAAAATCAACATGTTCGTTGGTAACTATGATTTCTGGTACGAGTCTAGTCAATTAATGTTACGTCAAATGAGGGACCAAAACAAAAAGGCAGAACAACGTGCTAAAGAATTGCAAGAATTTATTGCACGTTTCTCGGCTAATGCAAGTAAAAGTCGTCAAGCAACTAGCCGTAAAAAGGAACTTGAACGTTTGACAATCGAGGACTTAAAACCAAGTAGTCGTAAGTATCCATATATCGACTTTAAATATGAAGGCCGTATTGGTAACGATATTTTGATGGTTAAAAACTTAAGCAAAGAAGGTTTGTTTAAAAATGTGTCATTTACCTTGCATAAAGATGAAAAAGTGGCGTTGATTTCACAAAACAGTTCTGTGGTAAAGGCACTTTGTGACATTTTGGCAGGTGTTGATACTGATTATACTGGCGAAGTGATTTGGGGTAAGACAATTACTCCTACATATCTTCCTCAAGACAATAACGAGTTTTTTGAAAACTATGATGGCAATCTTGTTCAATGGATTAGCCAATTTACCAAGGAAACCGAAGCATCTTTCCTTCGTGGCTGGCTAGGCCGTATGTTGTTTAGTGGCGAAGAGGCCGAAAAGTCTGCAAAAGTATTATCAGGTGGCGAAAAGGTGCGTTGTATGCTAGCACGTATGATGTTGATTGGCGGCAATTTCTTGATTATGGACGAGCCTACCAACCACCTAGACCTTGAATCAATCACAGCACTAAACAAGGGTATGGAACGTTTTGATGGAAACATGATATTTGCAACCCATGACGAAGAAATTATTTCAACTGTTGCAAACCGTATAATCCGCATTAATGAAACAGTAGAATATGACAAGAACATTAACTATGAAGATTATCTAGAAGAAACTGAAAAAAGATAACAAAAAAATCTCCTAAATATAGGAGATTTTTTCATGCTTTGATTTATTTTTCAGTTGTTTTATTTTCAACATCTTCTTTGATTGGAGATGTTTTTTCAATATCTTTTATTGGTTTTGGCTCTTGAGCCGTATTTTCTTGCGGGGTTGTATCTTTGGCTAGTTCTGTATTCTCTGCTGGTTGTTGAGTTTCTTCAACCTTAACAGGCTTTGGTTTTATTTGTTTAGGCTTTACAAGGGATTTGTAGAATATTTCGCCTTCGTGTGATTGAAAGTATACACCAACAATGTGTTTACGGCGCGAGTTAATCACCGTGTAAGCAGCACGTTTACGGGCACCACCAACTACGTTTTTGGTTCGATTGATATTGTTTTGAACAAACACGTTGTATGCTAGCACTCGGCCAGTTGTATCAACAACGGTTATACCATCAAAGTTTAACATATTTATAAATAGATTAGCAAATGCTTGTAACTTTTCTTCACTATAGCTTTTGCTTTGTGTAAACAACTTGCTAAAAGATATAGGATTTTCTAGCCAAATACCATCTTCCAAAAAGCCATTGTCCTTATAATCTTTATCAACAATTACGCACATTGCCCCATTAAGGTCCTCGATTACTTTGGTAAAAATGTTATAGAACATTATATGAACTTCATCAAGTTTTTTCTTGGTTGTGCGAAGTTTGGAGAAACACGCTTCGGTAAATTCTTTAATAGTTTCAGCCTTGTCACTATCATGAGAAGAGTGTAGGGAAGTGTTTATGCGCATAGTGTCGCCGCGAGTGCTAAATAGGCTCATTTCAAAATCACTTACACCTTCAGCAATTATGCAATTAATTTTATCGGCGCGGTCGCGTAAGTATGTGCTTTCCTTAATTTCGGTAAGGAGAGTTTTTTCTTTTAAACTATTAAATGTTTTGCATATGCCATATATAAATTTGTTTTCTTTGTTTTCAATATAAATGCACCATTCTTTTTTAGCTATAGCAATAAGTGGTTTAAGACGGCTATTAAACATAATAGCCTCATCATCTTCAAACACTTGGAGCTTGTAAGCCTTTGGTATAGGTTTTATAATTGCATCAATGTTGTTGGTAAAAATTATTTTAGGCTTGGTGTGAGTCCCTTCCTCACGATAATCCAATAGTTCGTTAAAACTATTTAAAAAGTGTGAAAGAAGTTTTTGGTCAAACTCCGGATATTCAGCGTTAATAAAATTGATTAAATTTGTACGACCTTGTTCAAAAATTGTAAGTTCTTCCATGATTTTCCCCCTAAAAACACGTGGCACAAATGCAAATTAAAAATTTGCAACTTGTAGTGCAAGAAATTCGCCATACAGCGAACAATTTGCGCCCAAAGCAATATTATATCATATAAAAAATATTATCTTATTAATACACTACCAAAAAACTTTATAAAAATCAAACAATTTTTAGTGTTTTTTAAAATATTATGTAAAATTTAAGCATATATTTCGGTATGACACTAAATCAAGCAAACAAAAATGCAAAATGCATTGTTATTGATTGTAATACAGGCGACCAAAGTTTAAAACTGCGTTTGTATGAGATAGGTTTTTTTGTTGGTAGTAAAATAAAAATATTAAATCAATCATTGGGGCACAAAACTTTGTTGGTTCAGGTGCTTGATTCGTGCTTTGCAATTAAAAGTGATATTGCCGAGCAAATCGAGGTTGAATATGAATAAGGTGTATATCGTAGGCAATCCAAATTGTGGGAAAACAACGCTATTTAACTCACTAACCAAAAGCAGCGAGCATGTTGGTAATTGGCATGGTGTTACGGTTGATAAGGTAAGTAAGATAATCAAATTTGATAATGCCGAATATGAGATTATTGACCTGCCAGGAATATATAGCCTAAATGCATTTTCGCTTGAAGAACAAGTGGCTATTGACGAAATATTAAATAATGATTGCAAAATATTATATTTGGTGGACATAAATAATTTTAAGAGAAGCATGTTGCTTGCGCTAAAATTGTTAATAAATAACAAAAATATTAAAATGCTGGTAAATAATCATAAAAAGTTTGAAAAAGATGTCGAAAGATTAGATATTGAATATTTAAAAAAAATTTTAGGTTGCGAAATTGAGATAATTAATGCAAAAAATTTAAAACCAAGCAAACAATTATTTCAATTTAACACTAAACCAACAGCTTTTATTTCAATGCTAAAAAATCAATTAAAAGATAAGTCTGTTAATTTAAACACTAATAATACACCTAATGAGATAAAATATAATGGTGATTACAAGTGTCCTAACTGTAAAAATAACTGCTTAAGCAAAGACGCTGAATATAATGCAAGACTTAATGAAGTTAATTTGCTATATAAGTATATATTAAAAATAAGTGATAATTGTTTTAAAACTTGCTCTGATATTTATGGTTATAGTAGGCTGGATAAATTTATATTAAAGCCATATGTATTTTTGCCTGTATTTTTGCTTGTTATGTTTGCAATAATATATTTTACATTTTTTTTACTAGGGCCACTAATTAGTGACATGTTTTTAGGTTGTTTAAATCTTGTAGTGCAAAAACCGATAATGGCTATTTTAAAAGCCGCAACAAGGTCAAGATTTTTAATAGCTCTATTTGAGGAGGGTGTTTTTGGCGCGTGCTTTAGTGTGCTTGGATTTTTACCTCAAATTGTTTTGATGTTTGTCTTTTTATCAGTTTTAGAAAACAGTGGACTGATATCTCGCATGGCATTTGTGATGGACGATGTTTTACGCAAGGTTGGGCTTAACGGTAAAATGGTGTATACAATGCTTATGGGGTTTGGATGTTCAACCACGGCAACAATTACAACAAAAAATATGCCAGATAAAAATGCCAAAATCAAAGCGTCGTTACTAACTCCATTTATGAGTTGTAGTGCGAAGTTGCCAATATATGTGATGTTAGGCGGAGCATTGTTTGGACTTAAAAATATATGGGTAATATTGGGGCTGTATTTGCTTGGGATTGTGGTGGCAATAATATTAGCAGTTATAATGGAACGTACAATTTTGCCAAGCAGCGACAATCAATTTATTTTAGAATTTCCGCCACTAATGTTTCCTAGGGTGTCAAATATTTATCAAAGCGCAAAGAATGCAAGTGCGAAATTTGTGATAAAAGTGTTTGGTATAATATTTTCATTTAGTATTGTGTTGTGGATATTAAATAACATTAATATAAAATTTGAATATGTTGGTGCAGGAAAGCAATCGATATTGTACAGCTTTAGCAGTGTAATTGCTTGGGCATTTAAGCCAATAGGCTTAAACAATCCACACGTTGTTTGTGCTTTGATAATTGGGTTGGTGGCAAAAGAATTAATATTATCAAGCTTTGCAATCTCTAATCAAATATCCAATTTGTCATTATTGGGCTTTAGTTTGATTTCAGCAAATAGCGTTGTAAATTTTAATGTTGCAACGGGGATTTCATTTTTAATTTTCACACTATTATATTTTCCGTGTGTATCAAATTTGGGGATATTAATAAAAGAAGTGGGCGCTAAATACACATTGTTTGGACTTGGATTGCAGCTGGCCTTGGCATATATAATTTCGTACATTGCTTATAGTGCAATTACAAAAAATATATCGCACTTGTTGGTGGTTATATTGATGATGTTTATTATTTTGATATGCATAAGATTTATGTATAAAAAAATAAAAAATAAAAAAATATATTGTAATTGTATTAATTGTAATAAAAACAAATAAATTTAGCCAAATATTTTAAATTTAATTTAAAAATACTATAAAATAGTGCAAG
>JAZQYV010000020.1:0-17490 GCA_045633705.1 Candidatus Onthoplasma sp. | reverse complement strand
CATTCATTAAGAATTCGCCCATAAGTTTCTTTTCGCCAGTTGCAGGGTCACGAGTAAACGCAACACCAGTACCAGATGTTTCGCCCATGTTACCAAAAGCCATCATTTGAACGTTAACGGCAGTTCCCCAGCTGTATGGTATGTCGTTTTGCATTCTATAATAGTTTGCTCTTGGGTTATCCCATGAACGGAACACTGCTTTTATTGCCCCGAATAGTTGTTCTTTTGGATCGTCAGGGAAATCTTTACCAATTTTTGACTTATATTCAGCTTTGAAAAGTCTAGCAAGTTCTGCTAGGTCTTCTGCTGTAAGTTCAACGTCTTGAACTACGCCTTTTCTTTCTTTCATTTCGTCAATTAATTGTTCAAAGTATTTTTTACCAACTTCCATAACAACGTCACTGTACATTTGGATAAACCTTCTGTAGCAGTCCCAAGCCCAACGTGGATTACCGGATTTTTTAGCAATAACTTCAACAACTTTTTCGTTTAAACCAAGGTTTAGGATTGTATCCATCATACCTGGCATGCTCGCTCTTGCGCCAGAACGAACAGAAACTAAAAGTGGGTTTTCCATATCACCAAATTTTTTACCTGTAATCTTTTCCATTTTAGAAATGTTTTCTAAAATTTCAGCTTGAATTGCAGGGTTGATTTGGCGTCCATCTTCATAGTATTGAGTACATGCTTCAGTAGAGATAGTAAAGCCTTGAGGAACTGGCAAACCAATTTTGGTCATTTCAGCAAGGTTAGCACCTTTACCGCCAAGAAGTTCTCTCATACTTGCATTACCTTCACTAAATAAGTAAACAAATTTCTTCATAAATTCTCCTTTTAACCCTTCTATGATACCCCAATCCGACAAAAAAGGCAAATGATTTTAAGCAGTTGCACAAAATTTAATCAGTTTTTAAAAATTTTATGTATAATCGCCCAATTTAATATTGACAAGTTTTAAAATGTATGATATTATTTATCCACTCAAAGTTATACACTATTTTGTGTTTATGAAATTAGGAGAAGATTATGAGAATTATAGAAAAAATGAAAGAAAAATTTAAAGACAATAGATTTATTTCCAATATGATAGTGGGCACTATTGTTTCAACAGGAGTGTTGCTAACAGTTGGCGGAGTTGCAAGCTGTGCCAATGCTGTTAACTCCAATCCGGAGGATTACAACAATGATGCTCGCTATATTGGTGGAGCGATTTCAATAGTTGCCGGAACAGCATTAGGAGCCGGCGGTATTACAGGTTATATCGACAATGATGATGAAATAGTAGACAAAAAAGATGAAAATAATGAGGACAACACGTTGGAAAAATAAAGGAAAGGACATACTGATTGCCAAAATGCTTGCAGTTGCCTTTTGAAAATAACAAAAATCATTATAGGAGAACGCTTATGAATTATAAAAACAAACAACAAAGTGCTGAACATGCAAAACATAAAAAAATCCAAAATCGTGATAAAACCGATAGATTAATTGCTCGTATGATACTTGGCATTGGATTATCTTTGGCTATTGCTAATGGTGTTGGTTGTGCAATCACTCACCCACAAATTAGCGATTTGCGAAATGATTATGACACTGCATTAATCAAAAAACAAAACTATTTAGATGATTATGAAAAAAGGGACGAGTTTAAAAATCAATATTATTTTGACACGCTTGCTCTTAATAACCGCTTGATAGCACAGCAAATTAATGGTGAAACATATGATAAAAAACTTAAATCCATGGAAGACAATACATATACCGAAAAGGTGTTTATGCAAACCGCTAGTGAGCAAATGAAAAAAACCTATAGCGAGCTATATAAGAACGTTGTTGATACTAAACAAAAATATGACCATGCCTATCTTCCTTTCCTACTAAGCGTTTATGGTACAATTGCATTTCCTATGTTTGGAGTACACGGCTATTATGTTTATAACCCTAAAAAGAGAAAACGCAATTTAAACTTTGAGGTAAACTCTCCAAAATATCATATTTCAAAAGAATCTATTGAATCCGTTATGGAATTAAAAGATGTCCCATACCAAGGCGATGATTACATACCTAATGTACCTCGCCATGTTGACGCTTGCATTATTAATACTGAAGAAGAGACCAAACAAAATGAAAATATATTATAAAACTAAAAGGAAAAACTATTATGAACACTCAAACTGAAAACCAAGAAAAACAACCAAAGCCTAAAAAAACAAATGGTCAAAAACGTATTATTGCAGGTCAAATAACAATGTATTGTTTTACTGGTGCTATTGTTGCAGCTTTACCCGGTTTGATTGTTGCAAATATTTATGATAAAGACATTAGAGTATTAGACAATGAACAAACTGCTATTTATGAAAAATTTATGGCTAGTGAAGAATTTAGCGATTGTTTTAAAGAAGAATTTACAAAAGTATCAAATGATTACGCTAGTGGAGTAATTAGTTACGAGGAATTTGATGCAAATGTTAAGCACTTAAATTCGGTTAAATATGCTGAAGAAGTGCTTACAAGTTCAAATAATACTGAATTTAAAGAACAAGTTGAAGAAATTGAGCAAAAGAAAGAAGAACGTAGAGAAGAATACAACTCTAATCTTATTACAAAACTAAGCCTAGGTGCTATGGGTGCAGGATCTGCGGCCTCTATGGGATTTGCAACAGCAAATATGGTATATAGCCTAAAAGAATATGATGAAGAAAAACGAAAGAAAAAATCATTTAAAAAACTTGGTGCAAAATATTATGACGCAAATTCTGATACTGTTAGAAATTTTAACGAAGATGAGCAATTTTTAAGCAAATAAAAAGAGCATTGATTAATTTCAATGTTCTTTTTATATAAAACTAAATGATTTTAACTCCACATCATATTTAATGGCCAGGATTGTGTTTAATAGTTTTAAGCACGATTTTTTTATGCTTTCGTTTGCAGTTGGCACGCTTAATGCATTAAACACTTTTTTATCAATCTCTACTGCATACATTGTAGGTGTTGGCACAAAGTCACCTATACTTTTATCTAAATAAATTCGATTGTCCGTAGCAAACAAGTTTAACCCCTCGCCCATTTCATCAATAAATTCTATTATAAACTCAATTAGCCCCTGATAGGCGTCTTCTTGTTCAATCTTTTTTAAAGCGTTGGCAGACAATAAAAATATATTAGGCTCTGGTTTTTGTTTTGGTAAAATCGATTTTAATATATCTAGCAATATAAAAGCACACATTGTTTTGTTGTAGTCACTAATTATGTAAGGGAAATTATCAATTATTGTACCAGTTTTTGCTGTGTAAAAATCTTTTTTACTCATCAATTCAAACTCGGCAAGGGTAAACGGCTGTACAAGGGCTTTAAGTTTTGCCTTTTCCTTCCTTACACCTGTAAATTTAGCACTAATTATGCCCTGTTCATAGGAAAAAATGGAAGCAATTTTGTCAGCTTCCAAATAATCCTTTGTGCTTAAAATAATCCCTTTAACTTTTGTGTCCATTATATTTCCATTATAAATATCAATGTTATCTAATTAATCCGCTTTCTTCAACGTGTTCTTCAGCTAGAGTGTCAACATTATTAACCGCCATACTAAGTTTTCGCACTGGGAAATAATATTTTTGCATGGTAGAAACACCTTGTCTGTACTCGCCAAGATTTGTTATGGCATACAACAATGCTACACTTTCAAGATTTGTTACTCCATTACCTAAATTTCTCATATTTCCCCTCCTATTTTAGTATATGATTTTTAACTTAATATATGCACTAACACCAGTTGCAAAAATTTATTAATTTCCTATTTAGCCAACAAACACTAATCCAATCCTTCCTATATATAATATCCTTGAAACTTAATTGCATTTAACTATTTAGTTAGGCTAATTTACTTATTTGCTCTCGCTCATAGCGAGTAGCCAAATTCATCCAGCATTAAATTATCAACACGCCAGTTTGGTTTTACTTTTATAAACAAGTCTAAATATACTTTTGCGTCCAACATTTTTTCAATTGCCACACGTGCAATGGTTGACAACTTTTTTATAGCCTCGCCGTTCTTGCCTATTATTATCATTTTGTGACTATCACGTTCACAATAAATATCTGCACTAATTCTAGTCATTGTTTCATCGCTTTCATCAAATTCAGTTATTTGCACCGCCACACCGTGTGGTATCTCATCATTGTATAACAATAATACCTTTTCACGTATAATCTCGGCAGTTAGATATCTTACATTTTTATCAGTAAATTGTTCTATTGGGTAATATCTCATTTCATAATCATATGTTGGAAGATACTTTTTAATCATATCAATTAGCACATCGACATTTTTACCTTTAAGCGCCGAAAGTGGCAATATTTCATCAACCTTACACACTTCGTTAAGACGTGCTAGTTGTGGGTAAAGTTTTTCAAATGTTGTATCGTCAATCTTGTTTACAACAAGTATTTTTTTACTGCGCTTATCGCCTTTGTTTGCAAGTTTTTCATACTGCTCCACCAATGGCTTTTTGCCATCTATCACATATATCAACACGTTTACATCGCTATTGATTGCTGTATCAATATTTTCTTGCATATATTCATCTAACTTATGCTCGGTTTTGTGATACCCAGGTGTATCAATAAATATAATCTGGCTGTTATCATCATTATATATACCAATCGTGTTATCTCGTGATGTTTGCGCCTTAGGCGAAACAATAGCCACCTTTTCGCCAATAATGCGATTTAAAAGTGTGCTTTTACCAACATTTGTATTTCCTATAATTGTTACATATCCGCATTTAAATTCCATCTTAATTTTTTCTCCGTTTTATTTCGTGCTATGCGCACAGCAGGCGGAGTGTCCGCCAGCAAATCAGTTATTTCACCAACTTAAAATGTTAAGTGTAATTATCCGTTAAGTATTACATTGTAAATGCCAACGCAGTCCTGCAATGTTTTCATAAGCAAACTTGTTTGCGTCTTCATACTTTCATATTTTCATTTATTAATCTCTCGTAATTTTACACTTATTTAATATTTCAGTTTGTAAAGTTTCCATTATCTTTCTATCATTTTCGTCTATATGGTCATAACCTAAGCAATGTAGCACTCCGTGTAGGAACAAAAAGCAAAATTCACGCCTATAGCTATGATTATACTTAACTGCTTGACGTTTTGCCACCTCGTTGCATATAAACAGTTCGCCAATTAATAGGCTATTATCCATAGGGTCAATATCAATTTTAAAATTATTAATATCAATTATTTCACCAGCCTTAATATCAAGGTTTGGAAAGCTCAACACATCAGTTGCCCTATCAACACCACGACTACTTAAATTAAGGTCGTGTATATAATCTTTTGACACGATATACAAGTTATATTTAACATCTTTAACGGGTTGTCCTAAAAACTTAAAAGCGGTTTTTAAGACCTCTTTTAAATCACTAACTATTGTATTGTCAAATGTGCGTATTTTTGAATAAACGTTAAGCATATTTTCTCCATTATGAAATAATTGTAGATATTGTCAAAGTAGTGGTTGAATATAGGCAATCATTTACTATCAAGCTTGTAGTTTTTTCGTCTAAAATTTCGCTACCAGATGGCAAATTTTTGTAAGCAATATTAATGCTTTCTTGCTCTATCCTAGTTTGCTCCAACTGCAAATCATAATTTACAACCACATAATCAAGTTCGTAATAAGTAATTGTTGTTTTAACTATCGGCAACACACTGCTTATATATTGATTATACACGTTAGTTTCATAAAGCGCAAATGGTTTTGGCAATTTTTTTGAAAATAATTTTTTATTTAAAATCTGTATACAAGATGTTGTATGCTCACGCCCAGTTCTAGCCAATTCGGTGCTTGTTGCATTGAGTTTTGAGGCCCCTGTTAGATAAACTTTGGCTTTTACTTCTGCTATAGGATTTACCGAAACCTGATTTCCATCCTTATCAAATGTAAATGGATACACCAATATGTCGCCTGTTGACACAAAATCGCCAATATTAACCGCCATTGTGCCGCTAATTAATGAAAAGCTGCTGATAATTCCATTAAATTTGGCACAAATCGGCTGATAAGTTTCTGGCACATAAACCAGCTTTGGACTGATGTTTATTATTAGGGTTGTGCCGCGCTTTATGCAACTTACTTGCGCTATGTTTGGCATTTGCTCTAACAATATTTTTTCAACACTTTCTATAGCATTTGGCAGCCGCTTGCCAACCCCAATATTATTCTCATTTAAAATTTTAACCACCTGCATATCAATCTCGTTATCCCCGCCATAAATTTTTATATTCCAAGTAAAATATGATGAAAATATCATTAATGTAATAGCAATAGGGATAACTATAATAATGGCTAGATTTTTTATTAATACTTGTTTAACGTTTGCAACTCCTAAATATTGCACACTGTATTCATACCCCTTAAGCATTGCTTTTACTTTGTTCAAATCTTTAATGTTTACAACAAAAAATAGCACATTATGTTCAGCCCGAATAATGTTGTAGCAAGATATATTGTTGTTTTGTAGCTTGTTAATAACCCGGTCAAGATTATATCCTGTAACCTTAATTTTAACTCGTGGGCTCATAATATCACCACGCTAACAATACTACCACAAACAATGGCGGTGGTTTTGTCGTAATACTTGATATAAAGGTCACTGCCCTTGATGGTACATTTTTTATTGTTAACTTTAAAAGATATTTCTTCTTTGCCTAAATCAACAATCCCTCTCTGTCCCTCAACATAAACCAGCTTTCCACCCACATTAATATATTTATATTCTTTTAATGTAACGCCCAGCTCTTGCGTTATATAATTGTCTAATTCATTTAACAACATATTTAAATATATTATATTTAACCTGCTTTTATGAATTAAACATTATTATATGCGTTCTATGAATAGTATTTTTAATATCATCTAAAATTGTGAACAACAAAAAAATAAGGCTTTGAAATAAAACCTTATTTTTGCAGCTACTACAAACTATATCCTTTGTCTACAATTAATTCTTGTCCAGTAATAGCACTAGACTCATCACTTGCAAGGAATAGTATCACATTTGCAACATCAATGGGTTTGCAAATGCCAACTTCTAGATTGCCGTAATTATCCATTGCCGTATACATATCTTTGTCAAGATTATTTGATGTTGATGTTGTCATCGGTGTTAACACACTGCCTGGACATACTGCATTACATCTAATGCCTGTGCCAGCAAAACGCATTGCACTATTACGTGTTAGACCCAACATTGCAGCCTTGGTTGAACAATAAACCGAACCACCAAAACCTTTTGCGCCAGCAATTGATGAAACATTTACAATAGAACCTGCATTTTGCTTCAACATTATGTTAGACGCATATTTCATACAAAGCATTGTTCCAAATGTGTTAATACGTGTTACCCACTCCCAATCGCTTACTTCAAACTTATCAACTGGAAGCAATCCTTTTTCAAGCACACCGGCGTTATTTACCATAATGTCAACACGCTTGTATTTTTTTATTACTTTTTTAAAACAATTTGCAACATCTTCTTCCTTAGAGATATCGCAAGGTATCATCATATAATCAGCGCCCATTGCCTTTAATGTTTTAGCAATTTTATCCTTTTGACTTGCGCCCAAAGATGCTACTACCACCTTTGCACCTTCACGTGCAAATAATTCTGCTACTGATTCACCAATGCCTGAATTACCACCGGTAACTATGGCAACTTTATCCTTTAATCTATTCATTTTAACCCCCTTTATTGAATATAGATTGTTGCAGATTTTACTTTTTGTAATGCTTTTGTTTTTATAATTGGTTTACCTGCCGCTGTACGAGCTGTTACAGGAATATTATTTACATCCATGATATTGAAACCGCCTTTGCTATCGGTTACCACAACCTCGCCAGTAACAACTGGAGATATTGCATACGACACTTGTTCGCTTCCGCTGGTTACTTTTAATCCCTTGCGGTTACGTGCACCTATGCCAAAATCGGTAAGAGTTACACGTTTAGCGTTTGAATTATCACTAACCACCAACAACTTGTCTCCAACATTTACTTGAGAGGCAAACAATACTTTGTCGCCCTCATTTAAACTCATACCAATCACACCACTTCCCTGACGTTTTTGTTTAGGGACTGAGGCATATTCAAAGTTTACTACCATACCTGATTTAGACACCATTACAACACTTGCCATATTGTAATTTGGTTGAACACCAACCAAACGATCAAAGTCATGCAATCCTAGCGCCTCAACAACTGGTTTATTAACCACAAACTCACTCATATCGCTACGCTTGATATATCCATCGTGCGTAAACATGAGCAGTTCGCCGTTTTCCTTAAATTCGTTCATTTCAAATATGTTAACAACGCGTTCGTTAACTTCAGCTTTTGCTATTTGCGATAAATTTGTGCCTTTGCCATTAAATTTAGTAACAGGTATATCGCCTGCCAAAATCTTGTACATATTGCCAAGATTTGTAAATGCATAAATATATGAATTTGATGTAGTTTTAAGTATATCTTTATGCAATACATTTGCACTGTTATATTTGTCAAAACTTTGAGAGCCAAGGCTTGCATTGATAACAATATTTTTAAGCCTTAAACCATCGTCACTTACCGCCACCAAACATTCGGTATTTGTAAGTTTTTCAATTGGTGTCATAACATAGGTTTCATGTTCTTCCACCACCTCAGTTTTACGTGGTGTTGGGTAACGCTTTTTAATATCCAACATTTCACGTTTTACAACAGTTAATTGTCTTGCACGGCTAGATAAGATTTTTAAATACTCTTCAATCTTTGCTTTTAGGTCTGCCATTTCTTGCTCAATCTTGGTTGTTTCAAGATTTGTAAGCCTTGCTAACTTCATATCCAAGATTGCAACCGCTTGCACTTCGGTTAAGTTAAAGCGTTCCATCAATCTTGTTTTGGCTTGAGCAGTAGATTCGCTACCCTTGATTATTGCAATCACTTCGTCAATATTTTTAATTGCAATCAACAATCCTTCCAAGATATGCACACGCGCAACTGCACGGTCATAGTCGTATTGTGTGCGTTTACGAATAATATCCACTTGGAAATTTACATAACAATCCAAATATTCAAGCAGTCCCAATTGCTTTGGCGCACCATCAACAATAGCAACCACATTAAGGTTAAAGTTTTGTTGCATTTCAGTATGCTTTAATAGCAAGGCAATAATGCTGTCTGGGTCGCCATCTTTCTTAACAGTAATAACTGCTCGCATACCAGACTTGTCACTTTCATCAGTAATTTCAACAATGTTGTTAAGGGCTCCCTTAACCTTTTCCTTAACTTCCATTATGTGTTGTAAAAACATTGATTTATTTACTTGATAAGGAAGTTCGGTAATTACAATATTGGTTTTACCATTTGATAACTCTTCTTTATGAAATTTTGCCCTTAAAGTTACCTTACCTCTACCAGTTTCATATGCTTCAACCATATCTTTTCCGGTAGACATAATTCCGCCAGAAGGGAAATCTGGACCTTTAACATGTTGCAAAGCCTCTTCAAGTGTCAATTTAGGATTGTCAATATATGCAACTGTTGCATCAATCATTTCGCCTAAATTGTGTGGCGGAATGTTGGTTGCAAGACCTACCGCGATACCACTTGCACCATTAACAAACAGGTTTGGAAAACGTCCTGGGAAGTAATCTGGTTCTTTTAATGTATCGTCAAAGTTTAAGCTGTATGTAACAGTATCTTTGTCGATATCTTGCATAAGCTCTAGCGACAATTCGCTAAGTCGAGCTTCGGTATAACGATAAGCGGCTGGACGGTCACCATCGACCGAACCAAAGTTACCATGTCCTTGAATTAGTGGCACATTTATTGTAAAATCCTGCGCCATACGTGTAAGCGCATCATACACCGAACTATCGCCATGTGGATGATAACGACCTAATACGTCACCGACGATTTTAGCACATTTTCTAAATGGCTTATCTGGTGTTAATCCTAACTCTTGCATTGTGTACAAAATACGGCGTTGAACAGGTTTTAATCCATCTTCAACACGTGGCAATGCACGGTCCATAATAACAAATTCAGAATATGGAAGCATACTTGAATGCATTACTTCTTCAACCGTTTTTTCATAAATCTCGCCTTTAGGCGCTTCGATAATCTTTTTAGCCTTTGCATCTAACGAACGTTTTTTAGTACGTTTAGGTGTGCTGTCAGGCGTAAACATATTAATTTGGTCATCATACATATCCATACTAATCACCGTCCTTTGTTTTTATTGGTTTAAAGTTGTCAACTTTGTTAAAGTTTGCATTTGCCGTAATATAATCTTTACGCGACTTTGCGTCATCGCCCATCCAAGTTGTAATAATCTGGTCAGCACGCACTGCATCATCAACTGTTACACGCACCAAACTTCGTTTTGCTGGGTCCATAGTGGTTTCCCAAAGTTGTTCTGGATTCATCTCTCCTAGACCTTTATAGCGTTGTAATGTGTATGATTTGTTGCCAACCTTTGCAGTAACTTCTTGCAATTCATCATCAGTATAGCAATAATAGTCCTCACTCTTGGTTGATACCTTATATAGTGGTGGCATACCAATATAGATATTGCCATTGGTAATCAACTGGCGCATATATCTAAAGAAGAATGTTAAAAGTATTGCCCTAATATGAGCACCATCTTGGTCAGCATCACTTAAAATAATAATCTTGTTGTACTTTAGGTTTTCAATCTTAAAATCTTCGCCAATACCTGTATTAATCGCACCAATAAGTGTGCGTATTTCGTCATTTGCAAGCACTTGGTCAATACGCTTCTTTTCGCTGTTTAAAGGCTTGCCTTTAAGTGGCAAAATTGCTTGATAATATCTATCACGCCCTTGCTTTGCACTTCCGCCAGCCGAGTCACCCTCGACAATAAATATTTCGTTAATGTCAGGATTACGGCTAGAGCAGTTTGCAAGTTTACCAACTAGCATACTGCCTTCAATGCTATTTTTTGCTCTTGTCAAATCTTTAGCACGCTTTGCAGCCGCACGCACTTTTGCAGCACCTTTTGCTTTTTCAATAATTAATTGACCAATATACTCGTTCTTTTTGCTGTTAAAGAAATCTGTTAGTCCGCTGGTACAAATATTTTCCACCCTTGCCCTAGCTTCAGGGTTGCCAAGCTTGGTTTTAGTTTGGCCTTCAAACTGCACGTTCTTCATCTTAATACTAATAACCGCGGTAATGCCTTCACGGAAGTCATCACCAATAAATGCAATGTCTTTTTCCTTTACCAAATTATGCTTTTTGGCAAAATCATTTAATACCTTGGTAAGGGCTGTTTTAAAGCCCACTTCGTGAGTTCCGCCTTCTGGTGTTGGAATGTTGTTTACATAGCTGAAAATATTTTCAGTGTATGTATCGGTATATTGTAAGGCAACTGTTACCAATGTTTCGTCAACTTCGCCTTCAATATACACTGGTGGCACAAACAACGGCTTTTTGTCAGTAGTTAGCCCTGAAACAAAGTCCGCAATACCGCCTTCGTAACAGAATTGTTGACGCTTGTTTGTTCGTTCATCGATAAGCTCAATATTCATACCCTTATTTAGGTACGCATTTTCACGTAAACGTTCTGCAACTGTTTCGTACGAAAAATGATTTTCCTTAAACACCCTATCATCTGGTAAAAATTTTACATATGTGCCAGTTTGGTTAGTAGTGCCAATTTCCTTTAATGGTTCGGTTACCACACCAGAGTGTATTTTACCTTTCTTTTCAACTGATTCAAACCTAATAAAATGTTTTTTACCATCTTTGCATATTGTAACTTCTAAATATCTACTTAACGCATTAACAACAGATGCTCCAACACCATGCAATCCGCCTGAGTATTTATAATTATGGTCGCTAAACTTACCGCCGGCGTGTAGTTGGGTGTACACCACCTCAACACCCGTCTTTTTAAGTTTTGGATGTATGCTTACAGGCACACCACGGCCGTTATCGCTTACACTTGCCGAACCATCTTTATGCAATGTTACTATAATTTTATTTCCATAACCATTTGCCACTTCGTCAATACTATTATCAACAATTTCCCACAGCAAATGATGCATACCTTTATTACCAGTTGTACCAATATACATGCCTGGGCGCATACGTACGGCGTCCAAACCTTCTAGTACAACTAAATCTTTACTATCATAACTTGAATTTGCCACAAAATCTCTCCTATTTTAGTTTCTTTACATAATTACTTTCTCTTTTATATGGGTAAGGCAACAATTCTTCTGCCTTTACCTTTAACACCTTGCCGCTTTTTACGTCTTCAACGATAACCATCATATTGCCCATATGCAACTTATCAAACATATATCTACACACACCACAAGGTGACACAACACGACTTGTTCCATCACTATTCATTTTAATCGCTACTATTGTATCAAACTCACGTTCGCCGCAAGCTAGTGCTTGACCAATAGCAACCTGTTCGGCACATATCGAGTGAGAGCTTTTAATATTAACCCCTTTATATATCTTGCCCGATTTTGCTTTTATTACACAACCAGTATGCATTGATATATCAGTGTACCTATCGCTGTTGGATTTTGCAACCTCGGTTGCAAGAGATATTAATTCTTTATCTTCATTTGTTAATTTCACAATAATCCCCCTATACAAGTTTGATTATACCAAAATTAACTATTTTAGGCAAATAATTTTAATTATATTTAACACTAAAACTATATTTTTCATACTAAATTATATGGATATAAGAGATTTTTATAAGTCCACACAAGAAAAACAAAATCAAAATACATATGCAAACTCAGCAAACAAACAATCAACGACCACTAACCCCAAACAAGACTTTAGCGAGTATCAAGACACAATTAACAAGTACAAGGATTTATCCCAGCAAGACTTGTATAAGGAGTTATTTAATCAAGCCGACCAACTAAAGGCCGAAGGCAAGCTGGACCAAAATATGTTAAATACTCTTTCTAACACACTTTCGCCAATGCTAAATGATGAACAACGTGAACTTTTAAACAACCTAATTAATCGAATAAAATGATCGATAAAATTCACCCAGATTTGTTAAGCGAAGTAAGCATTCAATCCAACAAATTTGTTGATTGCTTTTTATATTGTACAAATTTTGACCACACCAAAAATGCACTGACTAAAATGCAAGCTTGTTTTACATCATACCCTTTTATGGGTTGTATTTTTGCACGTGTTCCGGCTAATAAAATTGTAGAATTAAGCAGATGTGAAAGTATCAACTATATAACCAAATCTGCAAAGGTTTTTACTATGGTTGATCGTGCCAAGCAGTTTATAAATTTACCCAATACCCCAATCCCCAACCCCCCAACAATAGCCTTTATCGATACCGGCATTGCACCACATCTTGATTTTTTGTTACCCACTCCACGTATCATTCACTTTAAAGATTTTATTAATAACCGTTCCACTCCATACGACGATAATGGACATGGAACATTTATTAGCGGTGTTTGTTGCGGCAGCGGCTTGTGCAGCAAGTTTAAATATTCTGGCATTATGCCTAATGCTAATATTGTTATGGTTAAAGCACTTGATAGTTTTGGCGAAACCAATTCACAAACCATAATTGACGCTATGCAATATATTTACGATATACGTAATACTTACAATATCAAAATTGTATGTATGAGTTTTGGTGCAGATTATAGTGGAACCAGCGACCCATTACAAAAAGGCGCACTTGCACTATGGAATAGCGGTATGGTTGTGGTAGCCGCAGCGGGCAATAGTGGCCCTAATAGCAATAGCATTAAATCGCCCGGCACAAGCTCACGCATAATTACCGTCGGTGGGCTTGATGACGGACGAAATGATGGAATAATTAAAATTGCCGACTTTAGTTCTCGCGGGCCTGCCGAAAGTAAGTTTAAACCAGATATTATTGCCCCAAGCGTTGATATTACATCAACCTCAAACTTATTCAATCAAGGGTTTTACACCACCATGAGTGGTACTAGCGTTGCCACACCAATCGTTGCAGGCATATGTGCTTTGCTTTGCGCTAAACATCCAAATTATAGCCCAGACAAAATCAAGCACACCCTACTTAATATGTGCACTCCACTAACCCACAATAAAAACGACGAAGGTTATGGTTATATTCAATTTAATTAGCATTGCTTTGAATTAAATTGTATTTTTCACTCTTAATTCTTCACTCTTCACTTTTCATTATTTTACAAGACCTTATTTACTTCAACCAATTCATTTAAAATTATTGATGTAGTCTTACACAATCTATAAAGCACATCAATTTTAATATTTCCGTCACCTTTCATAAGTTGTAAATAATTATAATATTTAATGTTGCAAACTTGACAAAATTGTTTTATTGTCAAATTGTTTGCTTTAATATAATTAGTTATTAATTCGGTTTTAATAAATATTTTTTTCATTTTTACCCCTTTATGACATTTGTCATAATTATTATAATATGACGTTCGCCATAAGTCAAGACTTTTTATGACATTTGTCATATAATTTGTTTAGGTGGTAAATTATGAATAAATTTTCTGAAAGATTAAAAGAAATTAGAATTGAAAAAGGACTTTCTCAAACAGCACTGTCAGCCAAAATAGGAATTAGTCAAGCTGCTATTGCAAAATGGGAAACTGGCGATAGAACACCCTCGATGGATTGTTTAATTATATTGGCAAAGTTTTTTCAAATTTCTATTGATTACTTAGTGGGTATTGAAGATTAATGAATACATTTGCTGAAAAATTAAAAGAACTTAGAGAAGAAAAAGGATTAAGCCAAAGAGTGTTGTCAAAAGAACTTGGTTTTAGCCAAGCTGCAATTGCGCGTTGGGAAAATAATATTCAAACGCCTAATATCGATGTTGCAATTGCCGTTGCAAAATATTTTAATGTTTCAACCGACTATTTATTTGGTTTAGCGAAATAATTATGATTGAATTTAAAAAAGTTAGTTATACATATTTTAGCAAGTTTTGCCCTTTGTTTGAGTTTAGTTACAAGTTTGATGAGGGTAATTATTGTTTGTTGGGCGATAATATTAGCGGCCCACTTACACTTATAAGATTGCTGGCTAAACTTGACACCTTTTATAAGGGCGAAATTTTAATTAATGGCAAAAGTTTAAAGAAAACTAATTATAAAAAAGATTTTAGAGTTGCATATATTAGCGCTACTCCTGTATTTTTCAATAACAAGTCCGTGCTTGAAAATGTTGCCTACCCCCTAAAATCTAGAGGCATAAAAAAACAGGAACGAACCAATATTGCCCTTGTGCATTTAAGCAACTGGGGCTGGAAAGATAGGGCAAATATAAAAGTAAACACTTTATCAAAAACCGATCTAATCACCCTTGCCTTAATACGTGCAAGTGTACGAAAACTTGACTTGTTATTGTGCGAAAATATATTTAATACTCTGCCACCAAGCATGTTAGACAAAATTACCGCCACCACCAAAATTGTGGTATCTGACCACGCTGACAACTTTAATGGCTACACCACCCTTATGTTTGGTTTAGGTAATTTAGAAAAATAAATTTTATACACAAATCTAATTCTTATATACAAAATAAAAATCCCACAACCCGCCTATCCAGATTGTGAGGTTTATTTTTTAATGTAAATATAACTTCTATAACTCTATTCCAGTAAACATTAAACCAGATAATTCACCATTTTTAATTTGAGTATATGCATTACTAAAAATTTTATATGCAATATCTCCCGAATTAATATCGCCAATTTGTAAGATTTTGCGCCCTTTGTCATAAAAAATATCATTAGTATTAAATTCTATATAACTTCCAGTGCCAGGATATAATTGTTCATCAGTATTAAGTGTTAAAATAGCATTTTTTACAATAGTTGGCAATTTCAATTTTAAAATTTTAATTTTATTCTTAGTTAATTCTCCGTCAAAAGCTGAAACTCTCTTTGTTTCATCGTCTATAGTTAGATTAAAAAATCTATCTTGCAAATATAATGAAAAATTACCGCCTCCATTCAAAGATAGTAGCAATATTTCGTTATCTATATTTTTATTATATATTTGAATTGCTTGATATGCATCTAATGCCTGCTTGCTTGTCGCTTCTTCGATTTTAAATCTATATTTTTTATATTTTCTTTCCAACATATACTCTCCTTATTTTAAGATGCAAATAAGAAATGGACTATTACTTTTTTTACTGGATCTACTACCAATTCCCACGTTCCATATGTGGTGTGTTTCGCGGATTGTTTAACACCTTCTACCGTCCATTTCAAATAATTAGTTCCACTTTCAACAATAGGCGATTTTGCCTTCATTATTTCTTGAGATATTAAATTAGTTTGCTCATAATATTCGCGATAATCGTGACTACCCTTTTGAAAATAACTTTTATTTTTTATTGACTCACTAAATCCCAATTTCCCTTTTTCTGAAGTTTTAATTAGGTCATCAGTTTGCCTGCTTATGCGATTTGCCTGTGCAACAGGGGTCTTCATTGCCCAACTTCCAACTCCCCATCCCGTTACAGCTCCTATAGCAGCTCCGACTACAACACCTCCTGCAATCCATCTCCAATCAAGCTTGCCATATTCAGTATAAGATATTACACCGCCAGCCACACCGCCAGCAATTCCTCCAGCAACTGCGCCTGCGGCAATACATGCACCCAATCCTGCACCTGCAGTTGCTACAACTGCTGCAGCAACTGCCGCAACTACTACAACTGCAACTACTGCAACAACAACCTTTTTAAATAACCTTTTAAACCAGCCACAATTTTGGATTAATCCTGCATCTTGCAATTCGCTAAGTAATACATAATCGCCATCAATATCTAATACAGCGTCAAGCTCTCCTTTTTCATTGACAAACGCCAATCCTTGAATTTCATCAACTTCAATAACTCCTAACTCATTTGTTGATGTCGCTGATAAGGTTACAACGTTAGTTTCGCTATCATAACTAAAATTGTATTTTACTGCAAAACTTGCATCTTGTTCGATGTCCGTTTCACTTAGGTTATCAATTTCTTCCAAATCTGTCAAGCGAATTGTTTGATAACCCTCAAAAGTAGTTAAACTTTCAACAGTTTCTAATTTGCCATTTTCAAATTGATTTAATACGCTTTGATAATCGACTGTTTGTTGTGAAAGTTCTACTGATGTGGTTCTCGTTTGTATCATAGGGCTACTTGTGTTTTTAGTATTATAAAAACTAATCATACAGGGTATTACCAATAATATTAACGCAAGTCCACAAATTAAACTTGAAAATAATGTTTTCTTCTTAAACATTCCCTTCCTCCTTAAATTAATTTCTTATATACTCCAATACTGTATTGATAGGGATACAGTAAGAAATACCATAAATAACGTTGCCCGAATTGTCTTTTAGCCTAAAAGTAGTTATTCCTATTAACTTTCCATCTTTATCTAACAA
>JAZQYV010000019.1:0-140241 GCA_045633705.1 Candidatus Onthoplasma sp. | reverse complement strand
AAAAATTGATTAACATTTCCTAATATTTCAATTGTTTTCTCGTATTTTACATCTATTACAGTTTGAACAATGCAAATCACAACAATTAAGGCTACCAAAATTCCAATCAATCTATATGAGGTTTTTAATTTGCTATTTTTTCTATCAACACTAGCTTTTTGAGAGTATGTATCAATATCAAAATTGTCAACACCTCTATTTTGATTGCTCATTGGAACATCTTCACCCTCATTTTTAATAGCTGTTTCCTCTATTATGATATCCTCTTTGATTTCTTTTTTTAAATTGGAGCTGTTTTTTTCTTTAGCCATTTTTCAACTCCTTTTTAAAATATTCCACAATATCCTCATCTGAAATATATAATGAGTCCCTATTTTTAGCTTTTTCCCAAGGCGTACCATGTTGATGGGTTAAAGTTGATAATTCTATAGCACCTTTTGAACCATATTTCTTCCAAACTTGTTCAATTGTTCTTATTAAATCATAATTTTGGGGAGCATTCTTATTAAATCTTGGCAAGGTACCGTCAAATTTAACTGCATAATTTCTAATATTTGAAGTTCCATATTTTTTAAAATGGTAGTATAATGATGGTAAAACAGGTCCAAATTGCCATACTTGAAATTTTTCATCGTCAAATACGCTTTTGTCAGTTTTTGCCTTATAATAGCCATAAATAAAAAACACCAGTTTTTGCATTTTCATTGGGGATAAGCTTTCATTTGAATTTTTAGCCATATCTATTAATTCATTACAAATTGAAAATCTAATCAATTCCATAAGCACCCTCCTATATAATTATTATATCATATATTTTATAAATTTGTATATATTTATGACAAATTTTTTTTACATCTCAAAATCTTTTTCTTTTCTGCGTTTTCTTCGTTCTTCTCTCTGGCGTTTAAGTTCTTCGTATTGTCGGTCAAGTTCATCATCAGTCATTTCTTCGTATGTTTTCGGTTTTTCTTCATTAAAGGTGTTATTATCTAGGTGGTAGGCGGGAACATCTTTTTTAATATGTTCTTCGCTATCGTACAGTGTTGTGTCGTTAAAAAGACTATCCAACAGTTCTGCACCTTCGTAATCAAGTTCTTGGTCGATTACTGAGTTATAGTGCAATTGGGTAGTCTTTGCATCTTTATGTCCAAGCAAATGCTGAACATCTTTAATATTTCTTTTATTCTCAATTTGCATGTTAGAAAATGTTTGTCTCAACATATGGCAATGAAGCCCAAATTCTTGTCTGAAACCGTGTTTCTTAGCAAACCTATCAAATACTCGTCGGGTTGCGTCATAACTGCGTATTGAGCCATCATCGTTGCAAAACACAAGATTTGTGGACTTAGTTAAAGTTTTACCTTTAACTTGTTCTTTACACCATTGTATTTTTCGCCATTGTAGCAAAGCATCAATTACAAGTTGTGGCATTTTAATTGCTCGTTTACTACAAGTTGTTTTGGTGCTTGAAATAATATTCTTTCTGCTAACAATGTTAAGGTCGTTATCAAACTCAACATCTTCGGTTAAACCTTGCTCGACAAACAAAGCACCTTTTTCAAAATCTATATTTTCCCATTTCAAAGCAAGAGCTTCACCAATACGAAGCGAAGCCAACATCATAACAAGCGAAAGTGGTTTAATAATATCTGGACCATCATCAAGTGCACGAATAAATCTTGCTCTTTCGGCAACAGGTATCGCTTTGTAGTTTTCATTATTTTTGTGTTGACCTTTACTATCCATATATGTCTTTTTATATCTATTGCTAACTTTACATTTTAGGGTAGGATTATCATAAGCAAGTCCTTGTTCAATCAAATGTTCATAAAATTGATTCAACAAAAACTTTATTCTCTTTGGTGTGTTTGACCTTCCTTTGTGGTCTTGTAAAGATTTGGTCAAAATCGCTTGAACAATGTTTGTGTTAACTTCATTAATTTTCATATTTCCAATCGCTGGAAGAATGTGGTTTTTAAATGTTCTAATATTACTTTCAAATGTGCGAGATGACACCATTGGCTTTTTGAAAATTCTTAACCAATTTTTCATTGTTTCGCCAACCAAAGCTGTTGTTGAAGATACTTGTGGACCAGTTACAAGTCTATGTTTTAACACACTCATTTTCTCTAAAACTTCTGCTTGTGAATGCCCATAAACTGACTTTCTATTTATCTTGCCATCGGGTTTATATCCAAGAGTTACAACTCCACACCAACGACCATCTTTTCTTTGAACAATGCTTCCTTCGCCATTTGCTCGTCTAGAATTCTTTTTTTTCTTAGCCATTAGTTTTTCCTCCTGTTATCTTGAAAGTAAGCCCATCTTGCAAATGCCATTACACTAATAACTTTGCGTTTACCAACATTGGTGGTTGGGAAATCATATCTATTCATAAGTGTTCTTACATTGCCTTTGCCAAGCCCTGTAATTTTCATTAAATCCTCACAGCCTAAATAATCTTTGTTATATCTATCTGCAAGTCTTTTAGCTTCTGCAGAAATCAACATCTCTGCTTGTAAATCTTCTTGTTTTAACATTAAAATTATTTCTCCTTCATAATCAGTTTCTCCTTTCTATAAATTCTAAAATTTACTTGCATCGAGCAATGTAAAAGTAATGGTTTACCATCATAAACGAAAATGGGTATTCCCATTTGTCGCAAAAATAAGGAAGGGCGAAAGTTTTCAGCAAAGTGTATCACTCAAAAATGCTTATATTTAGGGCATCTAAGAGTGTTTTTGCTGAAATTTTGTTTCTTCCGCTTATCCTGTTTTATTAAATCTATAACTCTCTACATCTCAAAATCTCTATTTCTTCGACTTCTAGACATCTCATATTCTTGCTGTTTAGAGTATCGTTCCAACTTCTCATGGAAAGACATAAAGAAATCCATTTCTTGCTGGTGCTCATAAGTTGTTTGCTTCCAGAGATTTAAAATTCTATTCCACTCTCTATCTCTTAACGACTTTTTATAGGATTTGTAATTAGCAGTTTTAATATTTAATTTTTCAATCTCATCGTGGATATGTCCAACTTCTATTGCTGCAGAAATAACTAAATTTCCAAGTCGTCTTTTCATATCTTTCATATACGAACTTTCTTTTTCAAAACCACGAGATATCTTCCAAGTTTCCAAGAAAATACAATTCTTTTTGAATGTGGTGTAAGACTGTTGAATTTGTTTATTTCTCATTAAAAAATATTCGGTAACATCATCAACTTTCTTTCTAACATTATCCATATTTTCGCTAGCATATCCAATGCGCCCTTCTTTTGGCATTTCTTTGTAAAGTTCCAACAACAATCTCTTTGCTTTCTTACTAACAGTTCTTTTATCTAAAGAAACATTTATTTTATCGTACAAATATTTTCTATCTTTTAGTAGTTGTGCAGTAGGGTTGGTTAGTGCTTTTTCAAATACAAATTTTGAGTTTATTAAAACATCTTTCGGCAGTTTCCCCGAATGATATTTCAGCTTGCCACCATTGGCAAAATGTTTAGGTTCTTTTTCAAAAAACGATAGGTGAATATGTTTGTTTTCAGTATTCTCGTGTAGGCCTGCATACCACACGATATTACTGCTATTCAATCCACATTTCTTGAAAAACTTAGGCAATTCCTTAATTAAGAAATTATATGCCTGTTCATAATCTCTACAATAACTGTCTCCGAATTCTGTGCGAAAAGAAATTACAATATCCCAAATTACACTTTCAGTATTTTGTAATTGATGCCTTAATTCTTTTCGCTGTTCTTCAGAGAGAAATCCTTTCTCATTAAAAACACCACAAGATTTTTCTCTATTGCCAATATATTGTTCATAGTCTTTTGGAGCATTTTCACTTGCTCCTGTTTGAACATAGTTAAGATAACTATAACTATTTTGACAACTCACAAACTCGCGGTGTTTTAAATTTCTATCATTTTCTTTATATTGAGAATTATGCTTATAATACCGACACTTAAGAACGATATTGTCTTTCAATATCTCTTTGAATATTGCCAACTATATCAAGCATTGCATTCATACATTCGTCGGCAATAAGGACCTTATCGTAAATATCATTAAAATAATATCCTCTATTAACATAATCCTCAAGTATTTGGTTAATAAATTCATTGAAACTTTTTAACCCACTTTTTCTAAATTGTTCGTTTAATTTGTTTGCGACATCTACATCTCTAACTCTTGTCATGAATTCTGTTTTGATTTTTAACATATTTATTTCCTCCCATAAATTTTTATTTTTGTTCTATAATATATCGTCATTAATCTCTGCAGGCTGAGATTAAGTGTGACCAAAAAGAAGCTTGAAAACTTCAAACCTCTAGACAATAAATATTTACATTTTTAAAACCTCCTCTATAATGTTAAGTACACGAACTTTAAAATCGTTGCCCAAATTTTAGCATTTATGTTGAAAATTTTTTTAAATAAATTTATTTCTAGTATCTCACAAGTGATTTACCACCGTTTGGTCAATCACTATAAAATATTACAATAACAATACCATACCCGTTGTAACCACGTTGTTACCAACGGGAAATATTTTTTGTAAATATAACACGAGTGATATATCACCATTTGATACATCGGCTATATTTTATGGTTTAATTTTATCACTACCGCTCGGACACCGTCTGTCCTACACTAAAACTTTTTATTTAATTTTTATAATATTATTACATATCCGCATCACCACCATTTGGTAAAGCGGTATAATTTTTATAAATATTTTATAACACTCGCTGTAACACCATCTGTTACAGCGGAATAAATTCTTTTCAGCATTGTAACACACCCGCAGTATCACCATCTGATACCGCGAATTAAATTTATTGTATTTTAACACGAGTGATGTGACAACGTTTGTCACATCACTAAAACTTTTTTAATTATAATACAAGTGCTGTACCACTGTTTGGTGAAACACTAATTTTTCTTACATTATACAACTACCGCAGTGATACCATTTGTTACCGCGGAAAAAGTTTTTTAAGATTATATCACCACCGAATTGCTACCATTTGCCAACTTGTAAAAATTTAAGGTATCTTTTCTTTATTATTAATTTATTTTCAGCTTAACAAATAAAGATGAATTAATAACTCCCTCTATAATGTTAACTACACGTTTTTCAAATCGTATACCCATTTTTTGCAATATTTTTTAAAATTTCTTTAAAATTTTTTATTTTTACAAGAAAAAAGAACTATTACCAACAAATAGTTCTCTGCTATTTTATTATTGTAAACCCTACAAATAAAACTTAATACTTCACTGTTATGGAATTTTTTACAATAATATGTTATACTTAACTAGAGGTATGTACTAATGAAAAACACTGAAATTATTGATGCAATTTGGAGCGTGTCTAGGTATCACGGAAATACAATAGGAGCAATCTTTAAACTATCAGAGGAGTGTCCGCAAATATCAACCACCATGCTTTTTTTAATGCTTGAAAATACTTGTAGAATTAAATTAGACGATTTTAATACTGCATCCATATCTAAATTATACAGTAAACTAAATGAACAAGGATTTCTCACTGATGCAGAATTACAATTTATTAATAGCAATGAAAACTCCTTGAGAGTTATTAGAAATAAAATGGCTCATAGAAATGTAATCAAACATTGTTTTATAGTTAATGAAAATGGTCAAGATATAGTTTATCCTTTTACTGAGACGAGTACATGGAAATATTTTTTCAACAAATATTCAAATGTAATATTAAGCATAATATACAATTTATTTTGCTCTGACATATTAGGATTTTCACCAATAGACACATTTCCTCAATTATCTCAAAACAAAATAATACTAAAAGAACTTTCAGTCAAAGACATTTTTAGATTAAAAGGTTTCTCCGATAATGATATTAATAAAATTATTTCCACAACAACTTCTGAAAGCGAACAATATATTTTAGCTGAAAATGCAAGCGATATCAACATGCTTTCTTCTATATTAAAAAATCTTTTTAAATAAAATTCGCCAACAATGTGGCGAATTTTTAACTTAAAATTTCTCTTAAATATTTATCATCAACACTCTTAAGGTTTTCACAAGAATATTGATATGTAATGTTTAAAATATTTTCTGGAATATTTGTTAAAGTAGGCAAATCCTTAGAATTAAAAAATTTTATTTCTTTTAACTTAAACTTGATATTTTCCATATCTTCTTGATTAATTTTTATTAATTCTTGCTGTAATTTTAATTGAAAATTAATATTTTGTGCAATCTGTTTGTTTTTGTTGAGCATCTTAACCAAATCATGTACAGACATTCCTGCATTATTATTTTCACAAAAAACACCAGCCAAAATCTTTTCTTGATTATTAAAAATTTGATTGTGTTTTAAGGTTAATAGTTTTTCTTTACTATTAGTTGTTTTAACCTCTAAAGGATATTGATTAAAAACAAAATCATACTTATCATTACTAGAAATATGCCACGAATTAGATGAATCTATATTTAAATTCTTATTCAAATATATCATTACATACAATTCACCCCACAAACCAAGCAAATTTAAACTTTTCTCAACCTTTTTTGATTGAAAAATATTGTATAGAGAAGTAAAGAAATCTTTAAACATATAATCATTATTTTTTGAATATAATTGACATAACTTAAAGAAATTTTCTAATTCAACATCAACTTCTTTAGATTTAAAAATAATAAGATTATAATTACCTTTTTTGAAAGTAGGGTCATTCCCTATAGATTCAATATCAATGGAAGTTTTTAATGTTAAAAACTCCGTCTCTATTCCATCAGCATTGTATTTATGAAGATTCTGTTCAACAAAAACATAATTATGATTAAGCATGAATAAACCTGAAGTTTTATTATACTTTTCTATAAGATATAATATATCTTTTTGCATACTTATTTTATTAAGATTGTTTTTCATACTATTCTCCCTTCATAAAATAACTTTTTGTTTTTGGAGCAAAAATAGCAAACATATATTGTACAAATTCAGGTCGTTCTTCGCCTTTCTTAGGTAATATTTCGTGAATCTGTATATTTATTTTATTTTTATCAATTACAACTTCAGTATCACCATTGTATTTACGTTCATCAATTTCTGTTTTATCTGGACCTTGATGAATGTTATTTACTCGATTTTGAGAATCAAATGAACGTTTTCTTGTATTGTTCATTAAAATAACAGGCACAGTATCAGTCTCAGCTAGTTCTGTTAACAATCCTTTACGGTTAAATGGAGACATATCAAAAATCCCATCAATAGAAGTTATAAGTTTTATTACTTCAGCAGAATTTATAATTTGATACTTTGCTGAAGAAGCACCATCGGTTCTACCTACAGATGTTTCCACAAAATTGTTTTTTTGAATAAAATCATCTACCAATTTATTGTTTCGTTCAATTAAAAGTTTATCAAAAATTCCTAATTGTTGTTTTGTCCATCTCTTTACAAAGTTCACACGTTTAAATTTAGCAACATTACTTCTTGTTGGTTTTAAAGATGTATCTTCTGCATTTATTAAAATGTCAGCTATTTTTAATTCACCATTTTGAACAGATTCAAATTGGTCCCAAAGGTCAATTTCTGTATCTGCTAAATTAGTAAATTCTTTTGCGATTTCTTCGGTAGTGAAAATTTTACATATATCAATATATTTATTTCTATACCCAAACCATCTAGCTCTTTGAAGTGTAGTATCCATATTTCCACTGTTTGCCCATCTTGTAAAGTAGGTAACAACTAAATTTTTAAATGTTACACCCCTTTGTAATAAATCTCCACCAATAAAAATTCTATATTTTTTTAATCCTTCTAAAGTTTGGCTATTACCCGGGCCATTTTTCATATAAACATAAGACCCCTTTATTGCTAAACAAATATTATTAAAAAGTTTGTCATCAAAAGGAATTTGATTTTTTACATTGTCACTTATTTCTTTATTATAAAGATTATATAGTTCATTTCTTAATACTTGTAAATCATTATTTGATGTACTAACAATATGCTTATATCCTTCTAAAAGAGTATTTATAATACTACACATTTGTTTATGAATGCTAACTAATTTGTGAGAGTGAATAACCATATCGGCACCTTCACATCCTTTAGACTTCATAATACCTGCAGCAATTAAATAATAATTTACAGCAGTTCTTAAAGATTGTGGCATCTTTCCACTTTCAATAATTTGATTATCATTATCTGCCACATTTCCAATCATGTCAGGGTCTCCTAAATGATATAATGCAGCACCACAGTAACCATTACCAGACTCAATTAATCTTAAATCGCTTGGAATTAACTCGCTATAATCACTCTGAAAGATATTTGCTTGAGGGGTGGCTGTAACAGATAAATATAGAGGATTATCCAAAACTTTTTTCATCTGTTTGATTTGTAAATATGTGGCCGAGCCATCATTTTGTTTATCATTCTTTGTATTTAAACTTGCTTGGTCTCCTTCGTCATCAATTATAAAAGCTTTGATTTGCTCTTTATTCAATCTTTTTAATAATTTATTAATTTTGGTCAATGCTACAGGTCTTTTCATTGCTGTTATTATTACCGGTTTATTCATTGAAATAATTTCTTCAAAAATACTATCATCAATGTCTTCAAAATTTATTTTTTCGTTTGTGCTAAAGAATAAAGGACAATCATTTGACAATGAATTAGATGTTGGAATATTGAAAGTTGTCTTGAATCTTTCATTTGTTTGGGAAAGTAGAGTATCGTCATATCCTCCATACAAAATCATTAAATTGAAACCATTGTCAAATGCTAAAGCGGTAAACATTTCCAAATTAGATGTTTTACCTGATTGCACCTTACCTATTAAAAGCATATTATGTTTTTCTGGTTTTTCTAATAGAATTTGAGTATCTTTAAAAATTCCTCTCATTCTTTCTCTAATTTCATTCGCAGATTTTTCACCATAACTTATTTTATGTTTAGCAAAAACCAATTCGCAATATTTTCCGAATTGTACAACTTTATCTTGAGAGTTATCTTTGATTACATATTCTTCCATATTTACTCCTTAGACATCTTGCTTAAGATATCATTTATCCTATGCCTTATAGTGGAAGGTAAAACATACCCGTCTTTATCTGAAGATAGTTCTGCTTCTTTTTCAGCAATTACAAAAGCTAGAACTAATTTTTCTAAAACCACCTTAAAGTCTTCTTGCTTTGAATATGGTTTGAAGAATGGGTGGTCAATATTAATAACAACTTCTAAATTATCATTGTCACCAGTTATATCAATCCAAAAATCCTGTTGTCCAATAGACCATTTAACATTTACAGAAATTTCTCTAAATCTATCAATTTTATAAGGATATATTCGTTCAGAACCAACGTCTTTTGACTCTTCAATTGGTTTCATAAATGTTTGTTCAAATGCTTGAATATCATCATGATTTTCTTCAACTACATCTAATGATTCTTCTTCATCTTGAGTTTGTTCGTTTTCGTCTGAGTATGTTTTATCTTCTAAGTTTTTTAAAGCATTAGCTGTTTCTTCTTGTACTTTTGTTGATTTGTCAGCCGAAAACTCTTCCTCTTCTTGTCTTGCTTTCTTTGACATATCTGCTATATGAATATAATCGGTTATATTTTCTTTAAGTTTAAGAATAAATTCTTCTTCTAAACCATTATACCATATAAAACCATCTTTAGCTTGATTAATCGGAAAACTATTCATATCTAATTCTCCAAACAATTTTAATGATATTTGACTTTGTGCTTGTCCAAAAATTTCATTTGGCTTATAGTTCATATCTGAACCACCAATTACAACTCTATTATTTCTGAACAATGCAAACCCGGCTTTGGGGAAACTACCATCTTGCATAATTCCAACAAATCCAGTTACTCTATATTCTTTATTTTTAAAATTTACAATAAAATCTAAAGGTTTTTTCCATTCTTTTTCTCGAAATTTTAATACTTGAATTTCTTGGAAAACGACAGGTTCGCCATTAAAATTTATTGAAACTTTATCTGAATTAATATCTCTTCTGTACATACTAGCAAGCAATTCTTTAATTTTACCAATTGTTCTTGAACCACTTAATTGTTTGGTTATATTTTCTATAATGATTTCTGTACCATGCGTTGCCACTTCAACTTTACTCTTTATTATATCAATTTCGTTTTCGTTAGAAGTTTTCAAATGATTAATATCAACTTGTGCATAATATTCATTTTCTGAACCTAGTTGTGTACTTCTCACACTCCAAATATTTCCAAACCAACTAGCAGCAGTTTTTAATCCCATACCAAATTCGTTTCTGCCTTGTTGTCTATCGCTTTTAGAATCAAGAATAATTGCTCTTTGGAAATCTTCAAACTCCATACCGTAAGCATTGTCCCTGATTACTAACGTTTTATTTTCATCATCATACTTTACTTCTACAACCAATTTATAATCTTCTTCGCTGTTTTTTAATTCTTTTTTATTACTATAGTATGATTGGGTAGAGTTGTCCACAAATTCAGCAATAGCATACCAAGGTTTATAACTCAACCTAGAAAAAACATTCATTATTCCAGCATTTGGTTGAATATTTAATTTTACAACATCTTTTTCCATAGTCTTTTCCTACACTTTTTTCCAATTTTTTATAGCAAATCCTAATAATTTTTTTGCTAGTTTATTTATTATAGTTACATTTACAGCATTTCCAAGCTGCTTGTATGATTGTTCATCACTTTTACTAAAGATAAAATCTTCTTTGAAACATTGTAGATTGGCCGCTTCTCGTGGTGTGATTTTTCTATATCTTTCTCTTTCATTATCCCAAACAATAGGTGTGTTATTGATAGCTACAAGAGTTGGGAAATAAGTAGGCCTTTTCGCTCTAATTCCAGAATGTCTAAACTGAATAATGGTCTCTTTTAATTCTGTACAATCTTTACCACAGTTCCATTCGAATTTTTTATAAACCGAATTTCTTTCAAGCATTCTATGCCTTTCAGCCCAATTATCAACAAAGTCTTTATTTTCAAGATAAAATGCTCTATTTTTATCTACAAATCTTTTCTTCCAATCTGGCAAATCTTTATAAAGAACACCTTGATAATCTGGTTCAGAATAAAATCTTTCATTATCTTTATTGATTCCAAAATACTCTAACCAAATAGGAACGCCTATTGTTTTATAATTAACACCAACTCTAAATTCGTCCCAAATGTTTAATATATTTGTTTGTTCTTCATTAAGATAATACTTATCAGGTATATTAGCCGATGGTTCTAAAATACTCCACGCATCTCCCATTTTCAAAGAGTCTAAAGGTCTTGGCAGTTTTTCAAGTTTTAAATCTTCAATATGAATATAATGATTTGTTAACTTCAAACTATCCTTAATATCTTTCCTTATCCCCATAATATATACACGCTCTCTTATTTGAGGAATTCCAAATTGGCATGGAGATAATACAATTGGTATGTCTGTAACATAGAAGTTTAAACTTTGCAACTCTTCTTGAATTTTGGACCACCATTCTTTGGAGTTGCCGGTAGATAAATTACTTACATTTTCCAATAATATAAATTTACATTCGTCATGGGCTTTAAGAATATCCATCAAAGTATAAAATAAGTTTCCACGGTTCTCATCATTAAATCCTTTTTGCTTACCTGCTTTACTAAAAGGTTGACAAGGGAATCCTCCACACAACATATCAAACTTAGGCAGTTTATGCCAATTGGTTTTAATATCACCAATAACTTCTGTATTAGGGAAGTTGTTATTATACACTTCAACACAATCTTTATCTATCTCTGAAGCCATCACACATTCGCCACCTAACAATTCCAAAGCTTGATGAAATCCTCCAACACCTGCAAATAGGTCAACAAATGTAAATTTACTTTTTTTCATTTTCTTTCTCCTTTACCAACTTTAAATACTCATCATAATCTATCATTACACATAGATGTTTATTGTTTTTCATTATTACAACAGGTTGACTAAGCGATTTTTGAATAGCTTCTGTCAACTTACCACGACTTAAATCTCGAACGCCATAACTTACAACATTATCTTGCAAATGCTTGTATTTCTTTTTCATTGCACACTTAGCCCTCCTTATGTTTTAAGTATAACAAAATGTCAGGACAAATGTCAAGACATTTTATGGCAAAACAATGGAAAATTCAAGCATTTTAGACAATTATTTCTTTTATATTTATAATTTGTTTTTTCTTTTGTTTGGCGTAGGCATAGGCAAGGGCGGTTCCAGATTTTGGTTGGTAGTAACCAATGCTTCGTTTTGAGTATTTACGCATTTCGGGTTGATAGTTTTCGTCATAGTAAAAGATACAATAATCGCTATTATTAATCATTGCTTGGTTTCGTTCCACATAACTTGCTCGGCCGGCTGTGTATTTTGTTTTGTGTTCGACCTCTTCTTCCACTCCAAGTAGTGTAACTTTTTCTTTTCTGAAATGACTATAAATTTCTTCCCAATGCGCTTGTTCTCTTTCTAATGTACAAGTCTCGCTTCTGCAAGTGTAACATTTTCTTATAATATTGGAATACTTTTCTCTTAATTCAGTAACTACTAAATGACAAAGGTAATCAAAATCACTCCGACTGCCAAACAAAAAAATTAACACATTGTGGTTAACAATCAAATCTTCGATAATCGCTCTTACTTTTTCTTTTAATTCTTCAGTAATCTCAATTTTTCTATGGCCAAAGAATGAACATGTTTTATGTTTTTGCATAATAAAAAACTTCCAAAGTATTCACTTTGAATACTCACACTAGTCATTATAGCATAATTTTATGTTTCTGTGTATTCAAAATGAAAATTTTGAGAAAAATTTATGTGTGTGGCTTTCTAACGAAAAACCATTCTTAAATTATAATTATTGTAACAACAAATAATTAGGAGTTTTTATGGAAATTAAAGAAATCTTATCAAGAATTGGTTATGTTAGAAATAAGGCCAATTTATCTGCAAGAGAAGTTAGTCAAAGAATGGGTATGAGCCCACAATATGTTGCGCAACTTGAAAGCGGTAGAATTGTATTGACTGTTGAAAAGTTACTACAAATTTTAGAGATTTGTGAATTTCCTATTGATAGATTTTTCAGTTCAAACATAGCTGACTACAAGATTGACAATGAATTAAAATCATTAATAGAATCTTTACCATCAGACAAGAAGAAAAACATAATTGAATTTATTAAGAAATAAAAAAATAGCATTAGGTTAATTCCTAATGCTTTTTTTTATCCCATATACCAAAGCCCCATATATAATTTGCCATATTATATGCTTTATCAACTGCTTCTTTTGTAAAAACTTTTAGATACTTAGGTCTATCGTATTGGTCAATTATTCCAGAATGTTTAAGTTCTTTATATACCTGTACTCTATTTTCAACATCAAAAGTCCACAAATTTTTATTATGAATGCAGTTTATCAATATATAAAAATCTTCTAAGTTTTGTTGCGATTCATAAAAATTTAATCCTGCTTCAACTAGAACCGCCAATTCTTGTTTCTCTTCTTCTGACAATCCTCTTAATTCTTTCAAATCATAAACAACTCTTCTTGGTCTAAGTAGATTACCACTTGCATAGCCCTCTTTATGGTCAACATATTTAGATTTGTTAATTTTTTGTTCCTCATCATTATTTACTTTATTAATTAATCTAAACAAAACTTTATCGTGTGGGAAATAATTAATTGTTAGTTTGTTTGGAAATATTTCAGCACATGCATTAACAATACTTCTTATTTGACTTTTCATTTCTATTATTAACTTTGAAAAAGATTCATAATTTTTCATCTTATAAGTTTCATCAATGTGTGCCGAATTTTTATCTCTTTCATAATAAATTTGTTTTATGATTGGATGTTCTTCTTTCCATTCTGTCTTTAATTTTTTATCTCTTATAATATTTTTTTGTGTTAAAAACTCATCAACCACGACACAGCAGTTGATATAAAAATGGTCTTTGATTCTTTCTACATAATCTCTTCTTATAGCTAAAGGAATATCCTTTATATTTTCTTCAATAAACATTATACTATCAATATCTTTTTTTGCAGATATTAAATATCTTGAAACTTCCCAACTTGTCATTTGTTTTACTCCTTATTAATATTATACAAGTTTTTGAGCAAAATTTATATAATTTTATTAAATTTCTTTCTGACAACACTTGATGTTCGGTTTTAGGCGAGTTTAGATGATTTTAGGTGGGAAAATTGGGTGTTTTGGTGGACTAAAATAGGGCTTTTGTTGTCAACTGTTGTCAAATTTTTGGAAATTGACAACAGTTGGAAGTTTTGAGAGTAACAAAAAACACAGGAAATATAATGAGGAGCTGATGAGAGAAGAAGAAAGAAAAATTAACAAAGGTCAAATTTTAAGTTGTGCGACATATGAAACCAATAACGACAATGTAATTACTGCTTTAATTGCTAAAAAATTACATGAGGCATTAGAAAAACAAAAAGCATATAATATTTAATACTTATCACAATTCTATTTTAGATAGAATATTGTAAATTGTTAGAATGCTGTTGCCCTGGGCCAGACAAAAGGGAATCATACGAAAACTTTATCTAATAGGGTTTTCGTTTTTTTATTCTAATTATTAAATGTTGTTTTATCGCTTTTTCAACTTTTGTGCTTAATTTTAATAAATATTTATATGAAGTTATTACTAAGTGATAGCCATACAGATTTTTTAACATCAATATCGGATTGTGCTGATAGGGAAAAATATATCGCATCAATTGCAAATTGTTCAAATACCATTAGTTGTGCTGTGTTTACTTCAGAACACCACCCATCTTTAAAAGATTTACAATTTTATGTTAATGAAATAGCTTACTTATCGAAAAAATATAATATCAATCTCATTTTTAGTATTGAAGATTTAGGATTTATTAAAAACAACAAGGATTTAATCAATTTAATCAAACTAAAGCCATTTAGCACAACACTAACTTGGAATTATAAAAATCAATATGCAGGTGGCACTAATAGCAATAGCGGATTAACTCCACTAGGAATTAAAACAGTTAACCTCCTTGAAAGCAACAGCATATTAATTGACACTGCACATTTAAGCAAACAATCGTTTGACGAATTCGTAGAAATTACTAAATTCCCTATATTCAATTCACACTCTAATATTGAAAACTTATACCATCATGAGAGAAATTTAGATTATAATCGAATTAAAAAAATCGTCAATTCAAATGGATATTTAGGTTTAACAATTTATAATAAATTTATTTCAAATTCTGAAATTGATTGTTATAATATTGCCTACCAATTTGATTATCTTATAACAAATTTTGGAGCTAACAACTTTGGTTTTGGTACAGATTTATATGGTTTTGATAATAATCACTTACCAACTGACATTAAAAATTTTAATGATTTGATTAAAATATCTTCCCGTCTTTTAGAAATGGGACATTGTTTACACGATGTTGAAAAAATCATGCATAGAAACTTTTCAGATTTTGTTAAAATGTTTCATCATTAAATAATATTTAGTATAATCAATTATTAATTTTTACATCAAATATTATATCTTGTTTTTATTATCCAACCAACAAATCTATATAGCCATATAATAATCTATTATTCCATACAATTGTATATCCGTACAAATATAAAAAACGTAAATGTTATCCATAAAAAATCCACGGGTATTCCGTGGATTTTTATTGTTTTAATTATATTATATAAAATTAATATTCTATTGGGATATCATAGAATCAGCAAATGTAAAGATAAAGTAAAACTGTTCATTGTAAACAAGAACGTATATAAGGTCTCCATACTCTTCATATGGTTGAATTGTAATTTCCATCTCTTCATTTGGGGTTATTTCATAAATATTCCCCATTGTTCCAAATTCACCTTCAAGGTTTGTTGTAATAGTTGCACTAATTGCCATATCTTCTTCATTAATTAATTCCGAAGCATGTTGGGCAAATTCTCCTATATATTCTGTATCGTAACAAAGTAACTCATCAAACATCAAGGTTTCTGAACCGATTGTAATGATAAATTCAGTGTCTAGAGGTAATTCTTCTGGTATTTCTGGTTTTTCGCTACCATTTCCACCACCAGGATTTACATCTTCTCCATTGTTATTTTGTGGAGGATTTCCAATACCATCAATTATAATATAACATCTCACAAATGTCATATCATGAACATAATCCTCTTCTAGGTATCCAACAAATCCTTCAACAGCAATATCGAAATACGCCAACCCTTCAACAAATTGAACAGGAATTGTCATTGTTAAATTCTCTGCATCTGTAACTCTAAATGCTTGAGTTCCGTCTGCAAGTAGTGCATCAATATAGTCAGAATTGAATACATGATTTACTTCTATATCTTGAACATATCTATCATATGCATCACCAATTAATACCATATAGCTATAATTGGTCCAAACCCTATCCAAAGTGACAGTAATTTGAGTTAAACTTTGAGCTTCAGCCGTTTCAGTAATATACAAATAATAATTATCCATATCCATTGTAAAATCACCAAAGTCAAAACTCATTACATTTAGTTTTAAGTCGTAAGAGTTCTCTCCGATAGTAATTTGTACAGGATAAGGAACATCGGTTTTGTCAATTAAATAAAGTACAACATTTACTATTACTGTATACCCTTGTTGTGGAGTAAATGCGATTGAGTACGCCACACATGGAGTTACGTTATTTTCAATAACGCCAACTTCTAAGGTTACATCATTTATTGCGGTGAATGTTTGACCTGAAACTAAATCGGTCATAACGCCTTCATAAACACAATAAATACTGTCAAGAGTTAATGTTTGTGGAATTTCTTCATATGTTCCAAGACAGGCCGTAAATGTCATTTCCATTCCTGTGTTAGAATCTGACAAAAGATACATTTCAAAATCGCCATAAGCTTCTGAACCTTCAGGGTCTAAAACTTGTGTGAAAGTGTTTTCACCAATAACTACTTCTAAAACTTTTTGCGCTGGAAGCTCATCGCACAAATATAGTATAATATAGCTTTTTGTTGTTTGACCTTGAACTGAAGCTATCGCATAGAACATAACATATGGAGCAGCCTCATCGCCTAACACTGTTAATGTAAAGTTTTGCAAGTTTACAATTGGTTCATCATTGCTGTTGTAAATTGTAGCAGCAGCAAGCATTGATGAACGTAAACTTGCAATAGTTACTTTGCCATCACTAATTAGAGATCGTGCTTCATCGCCAAGCATTGCTGTAAAGCTCATTTCAGTTCCATATTCATCTAACATTTCCCATTTAAAGTCGCCCTCAACTGGTCCTTGTGGACCGATGTTTTGGCTTAATGTAATGTCGCCAACCACTACTTCCAATGTTGGAAGAATTTCGCCAGTTACATTAATTGTATAGGTTTGCATTGTGCCATCTGTGGCAGTAAGTACTAAATAATATGTTCCAGTAGCCTTAAAGTTGTAAAAATCTGAGAAATAACCATTTTCTGACTCTTTTAAAACATTATCATAATCATCTAATATAACAGCTTTTGCAAAATAATTGTTTAATGTTACATCAATGCCTTGAGTTGCTATATCAATATCAATTTCAGTTTTTTCTCTATCAATAGGCACGTCGCCGTATATTATATCGTATATGCAAACCCTACCTGATAAGTCATTGTCATATTTACCAGCTATTTCAAGTAGTAAATAAAGAGTGTATTCACTTTCTGTTAATGCAAACATTTCCATTTCGCTGGTCAATGTTAATTTTAAATAAGGATTTCCGCTTATTGACAACAATTCCTTATTGCTTACGGTATAACCTTCTGCAACTGGGAATTCTAATGAGTCTAAATCAATGTTTCTAATATTAGAAGCATCGTAATATTGATACAAATTAACGCTATTTTCATAAATGTTAATATCGTATTGTTGGTTTGTTGTTGAGTTTGTTAAATAAGCGCTTCCACTATTGGCAACATCTTCTGTTACACATTCCATAACATTTAATGTTTTTATAATAGAAACTTGTTTTGTATATGTGTACGCTTTAGCTTCGTATTGTATTGTTAAAACATAATCAGCAACTGTAATATCATTAGTTAATTGTAACACTTCATTGCCGTTTAATAGACTTGTTATAGTCAAATTAGAATTGGTATTTTCAAAAACTAAACTATATTCATTTTCTGTAGTTCGAACCGTGTCAATATCTGCAATTCGTTCACCACTTGCTGTATGCAAGTCACTATAAATCACAACTTCTCTAGTTTCAGCCACTTTATCACCATCATATACAGCAATATGAATTTCATATAAATTGTTTAAGTTAGTTAAATCTATCTCTTGTTCCATATTATAATCAGTGAAATATTTTACACTATATCCTGATTCAACAGTTGCATAAAATTCAACTAAAATTTCATCATACAAGTCAATCCAATAATCGCCAAGTTCTAAAGTTTTATTGTTTACACCAACATTGTTGAGTGAAACTGTTTTGTACACTACTTCACTAATTAATGAAGGCCTATGGATATAAATTGCACATAAATCAACATTATATTGTTGAGTATTTAAGTATATTCTAATCTCTGCCACGCTTGCTGCATTCTCAACTATAAATGGAACACTTTGAATAGCTCCTGTCTCAAATCCGCCTTCCTCATAATAGATTTCGTATTTAATGTTTGAAGCATATTTAGCTAAATACTTTTGGTTAAAAGTAATTTCAATCTCAGTTTGTCCGTCTGCAAGTCCTATATGAAGATTATTATCATAAGATGGATTAAGTTTTGTGTCTTCAACAACGATTTCATCCATATAATAGTAGTCATATATATGCTTTGAGAAAACTTGATTTAAATTGCCGTCTACTACAAAAATTGATTTATAATCGCCATCTATTATAATTGAGCTAATTTCATTAGAGTTGTTGTCACTAGCAGTATATCCATCTTTTAGTGCAAATTCAATTTCTGACAAATATTCAAATCTCTCTTTTGCTGCAAATTCGGCATATGAAACTTCTTCACCATCAATAGTAATAAGCTCAAATGGGTTTGCTTTAACCTCCAACCACAATACAAGATTAAAGTTGCCAAAATAATAATTTTGTTGATACTCTTCTTTTAGTGTGATTGTAGCACAAATATTATAATACCCTGCACTTTCGATTGAAATTGTTTCTGTAGTAACATAATCAAGTTGATATTCAATATCAAACATATCAAAGTTACCAACAGCAGTTATTACAATTGGCTCTTCATTATATTCTACTACTGCTTCGCTGTATTGTGAATATTCATCTTTATTAATCACTAATGAATCAATATTCCAACCCATTTCGCCTAAAACAACTTCGGCCTGCTCAATTACAAATTGCAATCTTAGGCTGTCAGAAAGGAATAGATAACCATTGTTTACAATTTCGTAGTTTTGTGATTGATATGTAAGGGTAATAAATGCCCACGCCTCATATTCGCCTACATTTACAGGATTGATATTTGCTTCCACAACAACATCTTTAACTGGATACATAATTGTACCTTCAGTATAATAATATTCAAATGTCATATGGTCAGCTGGTATATTTTCAGTTCCTGTCAATACCGGTTTAATTGCTTCGCCAGTGTATACAGTGTTTTCCAAAGTTTCCCATTCAACATCACTAATATCAATTTGCATCCTGTTGATTGTGAATGTAATATTTTGTAATTGTGTGTAATTAGCAATTATATAATTTTCACTTGCTGGTTGCACCTCAGCCATGGCTGTATAAGTGCCAACATTTAAAACAGTTTCAGCAGGAATTTGAGTATCCTCACCTTCAAAGTAGTAATATGTAACTTCTACACCTTCAGGAATTTCTACAAGTGTTGGCTTATGTTCTTGGCCATCAAATGTATATTCTATCGCATCTACCCAAGTAAGAGCTGAACAATCCACTGCTTTTGGCGCAATTTCGTACTCAAAATCAGTTATATTATTATTAACAATCTCATAATTATCATTGCTCAAGTTAATTTCAGCACGAGCAACATATGTTCCAACATTAGTTGGATTTTCAACTACTTCCCCACCTTTAGTGTAAGAATATATAATTTCAACAATGTTGGCATCTCCGCCTAGAACTAGTTTGATAGGGCTTCCCGTGTAAGTGTAAGGACTATTTTTTATCCAATCAATACCTGCAAAATCAATTCTACCCTTTTCGACAATTAATTCACCACCAACAAAATTAATTGTGTAGTTACCAGATGTAAATCCACTAGGTGTGATTGTGTAAGTTCCAACATCTTCACCATACGAATATGTGTAAGAATATGAAATTTCACCTTCCAATACACTTTCGGTTTCATTATTTACAAATCCTGTAATAGTGTATCCATTGTGGCTTGGTTGTTCGCCATAAGCTATTGTGTTGTCTAGTGCCGCAACTGTTAATGTTGCAGGCATAACGTGCCAAGTATAAGTTTTGCTTACTGGTTCAAACTCATTGTAGTTTTCTGTGTCAGCGCAAATAAACACAACTACTACTGTATACACATCAGCATTTATGCCCTTATTTCCATCAACAGTGTCAATTTTTGCACCTGCTGGTATATTTATAATTTCCACTTCTTGTTCTAAACCAGTATATGTTAGCTCGGTTTCCTTTAAAGCAACGCCATCAAATGAGGCAACTGTAGCTTTTTCAATATTCCAAGTTCTTTCAATTGTAGACATTGGATTATAGTTTTTAGTGTCAAAATATTGCAAATATATAACTGCAGTATAACTGCCCACATTTATTGGAGTATTATCCTTTGTTTCAATATTTGTAACTATCACTCCATCTGGAAGTGTGGTTTCGTCTACTTCAACTGAAAGTTCTGCCCCAGTGTATACAATAGAATTATCAACCAACGCAACCCCTGTTATATCTACGTCCACATCAATCTTTTCAACTGTAAGTGTACCCTTTTCATAACTAATGATATAATTTTCAGCTTCTAAACCCGATACAGTTATATCATAAGTTCCCACATCACTTCCTTTAACATATTCACCATAATTATAGGCCAATGTTCCAAGCTCTGCTATTGTGTCGCCAGCTATTAATCCTGTTTGCTCAACACCATTGTTTGTAGCATTAGTGTTATAATCAATAGTTGCATCGTTTGCTTTAATTGTTAAGGCTTTCTTTTCGACTGTAAGAGTTCCCTTAACAAAACTGATTTCATAGTTAGGTGATGTTAAGCCGCTTGGAGTTATATCATAACTTCCAACATTGCTTCCAATCTCATAACCATCATAATCATAAACAAGTGAGCCTACCAACACACTTGCGGTTTCTTCAGCCACTAATCCTGTATATGTTACATTGTCGTTAGCTGCACTATCACCATAAGTAATAGTTTTATCTTTTGCTGTAATGGTCAAAGGAGCTTTACCAATTGTCCACTCCACTGAAATGTTATCAACTCTGTTATAGTTTGTGCTTGCACCGATATATGCAAGTTCAACTATTGCAGTATGTGTTCCAACATTTTTAGCAGTTAATCCTGTAACCGCAACAACTTCTACATTGTTTGTGTCAAGACCAGTTAGATCCAATTCAACGGCTTGGTTAGCACCATTATAAATTAAATCATAATCTTCTTTTAAAACAACTTCGCCAACAGCTGTAAATTTAGCAGGATTAATTGTCCAACTTGCATTTAAGTTTGCAATTGGATTATAGTTTGCACTATCTGCTCCAATATATTCAAAAGATATCACAATGTCATATGTATCAGCATTTGTAGCAATTTTTTCGCCTGTTATTGTTGCTTCAACCCCTTCAGGTAAATTACTTGTGATGGTTGCAGTTTTCTCTGTTCCATCATAAGTAAATGGTTGCATTGTAACGCTAGATACAACAATATCCGCCTTTTCAATCTCCCAATTTATTACCTTGTTAGGTATAGCATTATAATGTTCAGTATCTGAATAAGTGAAAATTGCAGTTGTGGTATAAGCACCAGCATTTGTTGCTCTATTTCCAATCTCACCATTACCGCTTTCAGTTGAAAGTTTTGTTTTGTATTCAACAGAAACACCGGCAGGTAAGCCTGTCAATTCTACTACTTTTTCAGTTTTATCATAAGTAAATGAATTTGTGTAATTCCAGTCAACACCAGTCATATCGACATTGGCTTTAACTACGTTTACATCTATCTCAACATCTTCTTCCACGCCCTCGTGCGAGAATGTGATTAAATACTCTCCTAGTGGCGTAATTGCGTCATTAGGAATTGTAGATGAAAAAGTAAAACCGTCTTTTGTTTCGGTCTTTTCTGAAATCACTTTTGTTTCACCATTATCCAATGTGGCTGTTATTGTAAAGTCAGACGAGTCCAGCTCTACTTTAACGCCCCAAGGAATAGTGATAGTATTATCTGTCATAGTATAGTCGGTAGATTCTAACTCGGCAGAAATACTAGTTACTTTTGCTTTATCAGTGCCATCATCGTCCAAACAGGCAGTGAACAATAATGAACATGGTAAAATGAGTGCAAAAGCCAGCAACAACGTTGCAATTTTCTTTCTCATTCCTGAGACCTCCTTTAATAAATTTTATATAAAAAGAACGTTTGTCAAATTTATCGACAGCAACGTTCTATTTATACCGAAAATTAAATTTATAACCGCAAAAAAATGAAGAAATATTTTTATTTATTTTTAAATAATTTTTTAAATTTTTCATCATTTTTTCAACCTTTTAATTAGAATTATTTTAACAATAATATTATACCACAATCAGGCTTAAAAGTAAAGTATAGTGCTATGGTTTTTCTAGTTTTAATATACTTAAATTTTAAACTTTATGTGAGTAATCTTTAAAGGTTTTTATTATATAAATTACAGCTTATATTAAAAGCAAAATGCATACGGAACAACTTTACACGATAATTCCACTGCATATAAGTAATACATATAAACTGCCGAAATTAAATACACGCCAACGTTAGCAAACGCGTATAGTTTAGTGTTATGTTTTAACCCTTTGACAAATAACGGAATTAGCACCAACAAAATCATGAATGGATACATCGATAATCTATTAAGTAGTTCAGGCATCTCCATTATATACCCAACAATCCTTACCAATGGAACAATCATAAATATCAATAAAAAGAAGTCGTATATCTGCTTGTCCTTCTGGTCTAACTTTAGCACTTTGAACCTTGCAACATACATAACAGCAAACACACAAATAATTCCTATCGAATACAATGTATTTATTAAATTTGAAGGATTTCTATATTCGGTAATTTCCACAAAATATTTTGTATAATAATTTATTCCAAATAAATTTTCCAACACCTTTAAAACTTGCGGTAACGCAAATGCCCCAACCGTCGCTAATGTAAAAGCTCCAACAATTATCCACCACTTTGGTTTAATAAATCTAAAAATCACAAACAACAAGCACATCAAACAGCTCATGTGGAAGAAAGTTCCAACCAATATCAACATAGTAGCCTTAATCCATTTTTTATCAATTAAACACATGATTGCAAACAACACAAACACCATCGCAATTATCTGTCTATATAAATTAAGTGATTGGGCAAAAATTCCAAGAGCAACATATAATATTAGCGACATAAATTTATTTGTTGACACTTTATTAACAAACACAACTATACTTATCGATACAAAAAGGGAAATTATAAATATTGAAAACCTAAATGATAAGCCTAAAACAATTAGCAAAGAGTTAAATATTGTGTACAAAAATTCAATTTGCACATTTATCCCCGCTATAAATAATTTTTCTTCATTATTTTTAAGGGCATTCCAATATCTTTCATATATTTTTGTATCAGCTCCAACGGTATAAGCCTTTAACGTCGACACCAATACCAAAGACAATATTGTTATTACTCGATATTTAAATATAAAATTTAAAAATTTTTTAACTTTTGAAACATTTTTTTCATCTGTTAAAACATTCTTTTTACGTAGCCAATACTCAAGCAAAAAATCTATACAAATAAGTCCGATAATACAATAATATATCCACATACTAGTCAATCACCTTATAAATTTCTTCAAGTTGTTTTTTTACATTTTCAATATCATAGATTGGAGCCATTTGTTTGCTTTCTTGACTTAATTTATCTTGCAATTGTTTATCTTTTATAATTTTTCTAATTATTTCAGCATACTTAATGTAATCATTTTTGTCTGCAGTAAAGCCATTTTTACCCTCTTCAACCAAATCTTTGCACCCTCGAACATCGCTGGTCACAATTGGCAAAGCAAAATTTAGGGCTTCAATTATTGACAAGCAAAGGCCTTCCTGATTTGATGGAAGAAAGAAAATGTCTGAAATTTGCATTATTTGATTAATATCCTTACGATATCCCAGTAATACAACCCTGTCCTCAATCGCCAAATCTTTTATTTGTTGCCTAATTTCTTCTTCACATTTTCCCCTACCGCATATCAAATATTTAACATTTTCATTTTTTAATTCGGCAATGGTTTTAAGTGATGTATTATAGTTTTTACGCTTAATAAATTCAGCAACTGTCAAAATTACAAACTCATCTTTAATCCCTAAACTTTCTTTAAACGCATTCTTGTCAAACTCTTGATTATTATACTTGTTTATATCAAAGCCAATACCCGCAATTTTAAACTTATGCTTGCCCTTCCAGTTTTGGCAAGCATTAAAATCATCTTCATTGATTGTTATTAATATATCTGTGTGTTTTGCTAATCTTTTTTCAACAAACTTAAACAAAAAGTTTTTAATTGGGTTATTCCCCTTTAAAAAGTGGAAACCATGAGCAGTGTAAATAACTGGTATATTAAATTTTTTAGCAATCAATCTCCCCATTAATCCACCGACAGGCTGTTGACAATACACTAAATCAAACTTACACTCTTCTTGAAGTTTTACAAGCTTCTTATATGCTCCAATATTTTTAAATTTAAATGGGCTGCGCTCAAAATCAATCTCATGCATTTTAAATCCAAACTTTTCCTTAAGCTCGTCAAACCAAAATCCAGTTTTACTGCACACGCACTCAACCTCATTCCCCAAACTTTGCAAGTGTTTGATGTGCGGAATCATAAATTGCCAAATCATGTTGTCAGTTGTTGTAATCATCATTATTTTTTTATTTGTTATCATATAATTCTCTCCAATATATTTATCAAGTTCATTATAACACAAATAATAAATTTTGACAAATGTTAAAATATTTAAAAACAAATATAAGCATTAATTAAATAAATTAATAAATGAAAAAATAAAATAAATTGTTTAAAAATAAATAATTTGAATTAAAAAATAATTATTAAAGCGGTTAAAAATACACATATAAACTCTTATGACACAGCGGAGTTTTGCAAATTTAAATATTTTTTTACAATAAAACAAAAAAATACATTAATTTTAATGTATTTTTTTTAATTTATTCAACCGGAATTATATATTGGTACGCATTATAAACATATAGTGTATAAATATAATTTAACTTTCGTAAAGTTTCGCTAGCAACTACTTTAAATTCATTGTAATAACCAATTGTAGCAAACTCATCGTAATAAAAATCTGTCATATTAAAGGTGTACATCTTCTCGCCAATCAAACCACCAGTTAAAGAATAGTACACAATTATTTCTTCCTCTTCGCCACGTTCATTTACGTAAACATTGTCAATGCGTCCAAAAATCGAATTACCAATATAAAGCCTTTTATTAAATTTAATACCCAGCAAATCTAAAACAGTTGGCAACAAATCGTATGCCGAACAAAACCTGTCAATCTGGGTCAACCTAGCACCATCTCTTGTTTTTGATGCAACCCCAGCACTTTTAATGATTAATGGAATTGTATTTAAATCCATATCCATATATTCTGTTCCAGGCAATCCCTTTAGATCATTTGATAGAGTATGATAGTATGCGTTATGGTCAGAATATAAAACTATTGTTGTATCATCATAAATGCCGTATTCTTTTAATTGATTAATCAACACACCGAGTGCCCTATCAAAACCAACAACTGTTGCCTCGTAATTTACAAGACGCTTAATAAATAAACTTCCTTTGTCAGAATAATCTCTTAACACATTCTTATACCATTCGGTATATTCTCGTTGGTCTTCTGGCAAATTGGCTGTATTTCCATATTTTACAAACTCCCTATATTCCACTTGGTCCCCACACTTGGAATTGTTGTCGTATGGGCCATGAGTTCCTACAGTTGTGTAAAATGTAAAGAACTTCTGAGCATCTTCGCCATATATATTTTTGTTTGATTTTTCAGGAATCATATAATCAAGGGCAGAATATACAAAATCTTCTTCCTTAATCCATTCGCCCCAATCATATCCTCCATCATATCCAAACTCTTCATAATCCCAGCAATACACACCGTCAAAACCCAACTTTGGGTGAGTTTTGTCTCTATCATAATAATCGCTTTCATTGGTATGGAAATACCCGGTAGTATATCCATTATCTTTTAAAACATGTGGCAAAGTAAAATCATACTGTTCGTCGCCGCTATTGCGAGTAACTTGCTCCATATACTTACCTATTGGATAACTGCCAATAAACCCAATTCCCTCAGAAAAGTTTGTTTTACTTTTTGCAAAGAACTCTGTTGCCACAATCCCCTCATTAGCCAATGCATACACGTTTGGAGTAAGTTCTGGGCTTAAATTTTTAGAATTATATGAACCATCAGAAAATGCATACCATTCAAGTGACTCCATCATTATCATTATTACATTATTGCCCTCATCAACACCAAACATATCACTATTATCTTGGTCATGAATTTCGCCATTATTAAAATAAATTATCGCCGATTCTAACATTTGATTGTTTGATCCACCCGTTGCGGACAGCGTATTAAGCAAATTATTGGTGTAATATCCAAAAAATCCAAATGTTTTCATACTGGCAATCTTAAGCATTGATGTATCCATCAAAAAGCTATCACTAACCCTATCCGCCTGAACAATGCTACCAGTCGCATGCACTGTATTTCTTTGAGCAACAATAGTTGAAACACTTAAACCTTGAATAATCAATAGCATCATAACAATCACAAGTGAAAAGTTTTTTCTAAATGATACGGGATACCTATGCCTCTTTATTGCTATTAAAACAATGCCAATAACAATAACAATATATGCTATAATCAGGGCTATCATAAACCATATAAAGCTAAAATCTTTGGTCATCGCCTTTACAGTTTCTTTAAATAGATTTATCATATCAAATGAGAACACATCTCCATAAAGCGAATACAAACTATAATTTACATAAAATATAACCGCCTGCGCACCCAGCATTATGGCCGTAACAATAGCCTGAATTATATGGTTTGGAATTATAAATATAACGCCTGCAATCATAAGAATTATCGATAAATCATATAGCCAGTATTTAGGTAAAATCCCAATATCAAGGCGAACAAACATAGCTATTTCCAATGCAATAGCCACGAAGATATAATAGGTTAAAAAACCCATCTTATGATATAAACCTCTTAACATTTGTACACCTTAAAATAAAAAATTTCATATATATTATAACCAGTTTTTAAATTTTGTCAATATTTATGGCAATAATAATTGAATAATTTATATATATTTGATAAAATGGTTATATGTTTAATTTATTTAAAAAGAAAGTTGCATTAAAAAGCAGTAATGTGTTAATTAATAGCATTGATTATAAACATGGTATAAAGCTAGGAAGCCAAATTAGTGTTCCAAGCAACTTTGAATGCCTTATTTTTAGCAAAGGAAAGTTTTATACCACATTAAGCGAAGGGAAGTATATCATTGATAAGGATTTGTTGCCCCAATTAGTAAAAAGACAGCAAAAGCAATCAAAAAAAATTAAAAAGGTTAAATTGATTGCCCACTTCGTGTCAAATAGCAATCATCAAGTACAAATTAAAGCTAAAAAACAAAAATATGAAGTAAGCTTTTGCATAAAAGACAAATTAAAATTTTTAGATTTGCTTTTAACTTTTACTTACAAAATAAACGACTTATACGCAATTAATTATCTTGGTGAAATATTTGTAGAGCTGTTAACATACAACAAATTTGCCCATAAAGCTATACAATCCTCTGCCCTTGATAGCCACGGCATATGTATAAATTCATTTAACCCTATGGGCACTAAAAATTCTATATTTACTTCAAAAGAATTTGAAAGTAAGCCACTTGCCGCACCAGAACCCAAAACTTCAAATATTACCAATCAAACCACCGATAATTATCATATCAACGAACCAAATGACACACCATCTGCAGCAAAGGCAGAAAGCAGCTATAGCACTCACAAAAGTGCTTTAAAACAATACACCTGTCCCCATTGCGGCCAATCCACCAAATTTAAAACCAGCTATTGTATAAAATGCGGTTCAACATTACAAAATTAATAAAATGATAGCAAAATCCAAATTTGTACATATCCTTGACAAAAACAGCAAATTAGGGTATAATAATTTGTACAAAAGGAGAATTTTATGATTAAGAAAACTGATATTTTAAAAGATATTTTAGATAAAAACGCTAACGCCGAAGATGTTTTGTTGAGCTTTGGCATGCACTGCTTATACTGTCCATGCGCGCAAGCTGAAACCTTGGAAGAAGCTTGCCAAGTACATGACTTAGATGTTGATGCAGTTTTATCTGCATTAAACAAATAATTATTGATGCAGCATGTATTGAGCATTAAACAAATTAAATTTGAATACAAAAAAATTGCAAGTATACTTGCAATTTTTTTTAATTACTTTTTATGTTTTTGACACTTTATAAGAGTTTTGGACATTTGCTCACACTGTTTGCGCGTCAACTTAATATTTTTATTTTCACGCTTAATTTTCCCCGCAATCTCGTTAAGTTTAGCATCAATCATGTTAATTGTTTCCATAGCAAAGTCTCCTTTGTTATTTAAAATTTAATAAAATTCTTATAAAGTATCGTTAAGACATGTTAGTTTAGTTTTTTCTCGGGCGACCACGCTTTCCTTTTGGTTTGTCTAATGTGGTTGCACTTCCCTTTTTAGGACGACCAACGCTTCGTTTTTGGGCAATCGCTTGCTTACCCCTAGCAGACTTTTTAGGGCGACCAACCTTACGCTTTGGAGCACCCAACTCTTTGTCTTGCTTTCTAGGACGTCCGGCTTTACGTTTTGACTGTTCTACCGACTCAGTTTTGTCTTGTTTTCTTGGACGACCAGCCTTACGCTTCACAATAGGCTTGTCCTCGGTTTGAGTTTTTCTTGGACGACCAGCCTTACGTTTTGGTTGTTCGTCAGCCGCTTCTTGCTTTTCCTTTCTTGGACGACCAGGCTTACGCTTTGGCAATTCCTCTTCTACTTCGGTTTTTACCTTTTTAGGACGCCCAGGCTTGCGCTTTGGTTTAACATCTTCCTCGTCTACAATTTTTCTTGGACGGCCCGCTTTACGTTTTTCTGTTGGAGCTGGCAAGTCTTCCTCTTCATCTTGCTTATGTTCGGCAATTTCGGTCTGTTCAGCAATATCTTCCTTAACAACTTCCGCAGCAGATTGTGATTTTACCTCTTCTTTAGGTTGTTCATCAACATCATCATACAATCCCAACACTTTATTAATATCAAAATCATCATCAACTGGACTTAATTCAATCTTTTCTTCAGGTTCAACTTCCTGTTTAACTTCTTCAGCTGGAACAGCAGTTTTATCTTGTGCAAATATCGAATCAAAATCAGCCAAATCATCATCTTCGCCATCACCTGGCGCAAAGTCGATATTAAAATCACTATCATCAAAATCGGTGTCTTGAGGTTGATTTTCTTGCTGAACTGGCTCAAACCCAAATTCTTGGTCAACCTGTTCAGTTGTTGGTGAATATATATCTTCTTGCTGTGCATTTTCAGCATATAAAGGAACATATTCTTCACCTGGCATATATTGATTGTTTTCATCAGCCAATGGAACATATTGATATTCATCATTATACTCTTGGCCTGACATGTATTGATTTTGAGATTGTTCATATCCATCAACAGGAACATATTGCTCATCTGTTGTATTGGTATAATCTTCGGTTGCGTATTGATATTGGTCGGTATTATATTCATCATTTAATGGCACGTAATCGGCGTCATTAGAATATTCAAAGTTTTCTTGATTATCATAATTATCCATAGGAACATACTGTTCATCATAATTTTGATATTCTTCTACATTTTGCACACCACCAACGGCATCATCATATTGAGCATAATCATCATATTCAGCATTGTATTCTTGAGCATTATCCATATATTCTTGGCTGTTATCAACATATTCTGCATTGTCTACGCCATATTGATTGTTGTCTTGTGAATATTGACCATCTTCATTTGCATTATCATAGTTTTGGTCATAGCTTTGATAATCATAAGCTTGGTCATCAAAACCTTGTTCAGCTTGTTGATATTCAGAGTAAGTTGTCTGGTCAAATTGCTGAGGTTGCGCCATATCAAAATCTTCAGCCACATCTTCTTTCCCAGACTTTTTCTTCTTCTTGCCTTTCTTGGTTGGCAATTCTGTATAAACCTCTTCTTGTATAGGCTCTGGTTCTGCCGGAACTTGAGATAAAACTTCCTGATATCTTGTATACACATTTTCAAGTTCTTCGTTCTTTTCTTCCAATTGACCTTCAAGACCCTTAATTTGGTCTTTATAGTCATCAACCCTGTCTTGCATCTTGTCGTCAACAATCTTTTCAAGGTTGTTATAAACCTTTACTGAATAGCTACTAAATTCACTAAGCATTGCAGATTCCAATGCATCTTTAGCCTCTTTAATCTCTTCTTCATAATGCTTAATCTCTTGATTTAAAGACTTAACTTCTTGATTGTGCTTATCAGCTATAATATCAAAATCTTTTTCAGCAAGTTGTTGACGATTAAGTTCGTCACGCATCTGCTTCTTGATGTAGTTAATTTCAATTGTAGAAGATGCTTGTTCAAGTTGTTCTTTTAGGTTATCAATTGTTTCTTTACTGGTTTGAACTTGACGTTGGAAATCCTTAACACGTTCTCTTTGGTTGTTTTCCAAAACCGCAATTTCGTTGTTTACACGCTCGATTTCTTGCATGTATTTTTTACGTTGAGATGTATAGTTTTCGGTTTCACGCATTGCACGATCCAAAACTAATGAACCATCAAGACCGGCCTCATCAAAGTCAAACTTCTCGTGGTCGACACTCTTAAGTCGTGCCCTTTCCAATTCTTGTTGTTCTTGTATAGCACGTTTTTGCAAATATGCAAATAACACAGGGATACCATGTCTGATTTCATCTTGGGAGAATAATACTTCATAATCCACAAATTCAGGCAATGTAAGCATTGCTTTATCCATATTTATTTCAAAATATTGATAATTTTGAAACAAATCAGCACTAATTGCGCTATGAATTAAATCCAACACCATGCTTATCAACCAATAGGCCACCAGTATAATTAAAGGTATTACTATCACATCTTGAATAACAACTTTAATGTTTGTTGTTGGTAACGTCATAAACACACTAACAATAAAGCTTAAAATTATCAGCACATACGAAATAATTTTATATACTGTCATTTGCTGTCGGTACGAACTGTTACGCAAAGGATTTTCAACACAATGTTTAAATGACATATAATAACTTGCTGGATGTTCACGATATAACATAAATTGTTGCCATTGTCTACGAAGTGTTTTAGGGACGCTTCCAGCTTTCATCATATTATTAAATGCAACAAGGTTGTCATCATTAATTCTTGGATTGCGTTCTAAGAATTTATTAATCTTATCCACGGTTTTTGTAAGCATACATTCATACGCAAAAGAAGTGATGAATATAACCACCACCGACACAAGCAAGAATGCGCCTATAAACAACCAAAAAAGATTTGATTGGTTTTTAAGATAGGAGCCAATCGATTCAAAAAAGTTTTGTATCTTGTCAAATATCTTCATAAAATATCACCCCTGATTTTTTACTATCGTGATTATTATAACACAAAACTTTTTCATTTACTAACAATTTTATCAACTTTTTACATATTTCTTAAAAATTTTTAAAAATTATACAAAAATATACCACAAAATACTTAAAATTAGTATTTTCTTAAGTATTTTATATTAATTTTTATTAATGCGTTTATGTTATAATATTGATTGTTATTACGTAAAATATGTATAATTAACATAAATTTACTTGCAAACTAAAAACTTTAATGTTAATATATATATTATTAGGAGTATATCATGTATTTTACATATTATATGTTGGGTATAATTTTGCTTCCAGGCATAATACTTGCTGTGTATGCTCAAGCCAAGGTTACCTCAAACTTTAACAAATATAAGCACATTAATTATTCTCAAACCAAACCCGTTTGCGAAAAGGTTAGGTTCTTTTTAGACGCAATGGGCATGTATGATGTAAAGGTAACTAAAACACAAGGGTTTTTAACCGACCATTACAATCCTAAAACCGAAACAATCGCCTTGTCTGAGGAGGTTTATAACTCCACCTCAGTTGCATCTTTAGGTGTTGCGTGTCATGAAATTGGTCATGTATTGCAAAAAAAGCAAGGTTATGCATTGATGAAATTTAGGAGTTTCCTAATTCCATTCATTAATATTGGTAGCTTTTTAATGTGGCCATTAGTTATATTGGGGTTGATATTAGAATTTTCGCAATACTTTTACACCGGAAGAGTTTTATTGATTATTGGTGTGGTAATATTTGGTTTGTCGGTTTTGTTTAGCGCGCTTACCCTTCCAATTGAAAAAGATGCATCAAAGCGTGCATACAAAATGTTGGTAGAAGCTGGCGAATTAACTACTGAAGAAGGTGAAGGCGTAAAGGCTGTACTTGACGCTGCTGCGCTTACATATGTTGCAAGCTTAATTATTTCGATACTATCATTTGCAAGATTTGCGCTTTCAATATTTTTAACTTTAAGAAACCGCGATTAAAAAAAGGAGATATTTAGGGGTTATGAGATACGATATAGTACGACAAAAACGTCGTTATGAAATGTTAGATAAAAATAGTCAAAAAGAAGTTTTAAACTTGATTAATTTTTTTGGTAGATATCAGCTACGAAATGATGGAATGGTAAACAAACAATATATATATTACGATACAGATAATTTAGATTTGTATAAAAGTGGTATTGCTTTGTTTAGAACAGTTATCAACGGCAAGCATAAACTTACAATGACACTTGAACGTTTGTACAATGAGGATAACGAACATTTGCAGTTATATTCTAAAAAAATTAACGAGCTTGACCTTGACCCAAGAGATAGTATATTTAAATATCCAGAATTTTTAAGAAATAGTTTTAAAAATATGTGGGACGGGTTTTTGAACCTTGACCCTGACTATTTATTAAAAAAATTAAGATACTCTTACACTATTAACACTGTTAGTTCTGAGTTTAAATTAATTAACGGTACAGGGTTAAAAGCAACGCTATCTTTTGATAGTGATAAATATTTGGACCATTGGACAAAACGTAAAGCTAGCAGTTTGTTCTTAACAGTATACCAACATTCACGTGAGGACACTAATGACGAATACGAAAACCTGATTTCAAAAATTGAAAAATACTGTAAATCGTTATCTAGAATTAAAGAAAGTAAAATTGAACTAGCACGAACCAAAACAAAAATAATTGCAAAAGAAGCTAAGGATGAAAAGAAGAAAAAGAAAAAAGAGTTAGACAACTAGTAAAAAATGACACTAACAAGTGTCATTTTTATTATACCTTTAAATCGTACCTACAGTAACGTTATCATTTTCCCTGTTTCGAAGTTCTTCAACTGGGTGAGGTGCAACTTCAAATCTATAATCCTTGCCAAACTGCTTGATAAATTTTTCAATAACCAAATGGCTGGCTACATTTTTAGGGGTAACATTTACTGTTTTTAAGTGCTTGAAAAATCTTGCATTTTCTGGAAATGTGCTTGCCGGCACATAATCTTCTTTTACCGAGGTATAGCCCACAGTTTTTAAAACTTTTTGTACATATTCGATATTTTCGCCAAACTTTAATAGTTTTGGAAATTCGCTTGCGCCTATCACCTTAATTGCATCTTTCTTCTCATATTTCTTGAGCAATTCACTTGCAAGTTTTAAGTGGGCAACCTCCATATCAAAATGATCCAGCCAAATAGCTTTGATATATTCATCTACTTCATCTTTATACATCGAATAATACAAATAACATTCAGTGTATTCGTGCATCACCCATTGTTCAAGCCAAGTGCAGGTTGGGTCTTTTAAACTTTCATATTGTGTAACGTGTTCTTCCTCAACCATACCAATTTCACTAAATAGGCGCCTACCCAAATCATTGTTATAAAATTGTGCAACATTCATATAGTAATTCATTGTTTGCTGTTCCGCCGCCGTAATAATGTTGCCTACAAGCTTTGTATACACATCTGCACAGCTTGCGTCCATACAATACCTAACATTGTCTACAGGGTGTCGATGCTCGTTAATTGTCGGCCTACCAGGCATAATTTCTGTAAACTTACCTACCATCATATCAGCATCAATATTATAGTCCATCTTTAAAAGATTTGAAAATCTGTATAGATGGTCAAAATCTTCAAGCAAGGCGAAGTCAAGCGCCGCTTTTGCATTTTCATCCATCACATTTTGAGCCAAAATTGCAGTTAAATCTACTGCCAATTGTTCGTAGGCTATAGTGGTTTCTAATATATTTTCGTCAATTGGCTTTAAGCAGCTTATACGTTTTTGCTGTTGCTGTTCTTGATTTCTAACCAATGCAATTGCTCTACGAATATCATTGTCGTTGCAATTACGTGCAAATTGATGCAAAAACCAATTCGACTCATACTCAGTTCCATTCATTAATATAATTCGTGTTTTGGTATATGGAGATGTCTTTAGTTTGTTGTATGGCTTTGGGTACATCTTTTCCCAATCCATAAAATAACTTTCCACTTCTTTTGACTTATGTTCAAATGGGTTCATTATATTCTCCTTTTAATATTGACAGAAAAATATTTACCTTTAATACAATATTTATACATCTCAATTGATTTAATTATTATGTTGCTTTTATTCCCATCAAAAAAATTGGCCAACATACATTTTCATATATGTTAAGCCAATTTTATTAGTTACTAATTTAAAATCCAGCATGCAAGATTTAGACAAGTTGCAATAGATAGCCACAAAGGATATATCGTTAGGAAATACGAAAAGAACATATCCTTTTTGTGCATAATTCCCACCATTATAGCTCCTGCAATCAAGTTTAGTATTATTGCAATCAATCCCCATAATAAACTATTAAGAGTAAAAAATAATAAGCACCATAACACGTTTAACACACCATTTACGATAAGCAATATTACAATTTCCTTTTCCAGTCTATCATTCTTTATTGCAAAATACAGATATATTGCAAAAGCAATGTAGATAACCGTCCAAACAATTGGAATTACAATGTTAGGAACCCACTCGCTTGGTTTAATTAATGTGTCAAACCAATCCATACCAATATTTACAAAAATAGAGCCAAGCGCAGCAACTAATACAACAGCTCCAATAGCTAAAATTATGTTTAATGTTTTATTCTGTGTCATACTATTATTATATATTGCTATAACGAAATTATTCGTATTTTATATTTTTTATGATTTTATTTTAAAAAATATGCTTTACGCATATTTTAAATACATTTAATTATTTTTTAACACACCAAACAACTGACTTGCAATTTTCTTAACATAATTTTGAAGCACTTCAAGTTCCATTTCCAAGCTATTAATCCAATCACGATACGCAAACACCAGACCTCCAGTAAACATACTGATATTTAACAAAAATTCCGCATCATACATCATATGATTAAACTTGATAAAGCTAGTAACAATGCATTCGTACAATAATTCTTTTAGCTTTAACGTGATACGATTAAAACAATTTGTATTGATAATAACCTGTAGATATTTTTTGTCGATATTAATATACTCACCTATCTTTTCAACCAATACGTGCATATTGTTATACAAATCAACTTGCTCCATTTGGGCTTTTAAAGATGTATAGCATTCGTATACATCTTTTTCAATATCCAATATAACATCATTTAAACTTTTATAATGCAAATAAAATGTAGCACGATAAATCCCCGCCACCTTAACAAGATTGGTTATACTAATTTGTGACAAATCTTTGTCATTTAACAACTCAAGTAGAGCTAGTTTAATTTTAATTGATGTTTGTTTTGTGTTGGAATACAATATCTTACCTTCATTGCGTTGCTTTTCAGCTCTACCCAACAATCTTGACCAAAATGATTTTTTCTCTGTTTTTTCCATATCTTAATTATACCACTAAGCCAAATAAATTTCAAGCATTAGTTGTATTTTTAAATTTAAACAACAAACAAAAAGAGCCCTAAGGCCCTTTTTGTAAACAACATTTAAGTATTATGGTAAAAGCTGCCCAGTCATTTGATGAGCTGCATAAATGCTTTCTGTCGCATAATCACCCAACTTGCCCTCTACTTCACCTACACTATATTTTGAAAAATCGTCACCCATTCTTAAATAATCTTTTTGATGAACATTTAACGTTAATTTTATGTTAGTGATTGTATGAGCATTTGTGTATTTACCCCCATATTCGTAAGGTATTGATAGTTCTTGATAAAAATCTGTTCTTATAAAATCTTTATCAACTGGCCCCAAGCTGCTAGCCCCGACTGTGTATCTTGTAACAGGCGAAGGAAACTGCCCATCTACTGTTTCAGCAACCTTTTTGTTGTTAGAGATATTATACCAATAAACTTCCTTAACCTCGTTAGAACCATCTGTTGTTGTTTCGGTAATAGTAACTTCTAGCTTTGCTAAAACATATACTGAAACATTACTTGTGTTTACAGCATAACCCCTTATATACAAAGTATCCCCAGGAGTTAATTTTAGGTCGGCGGAAGAAATGTCCTGCACTTCGCCATCTTCAATATTTCCATATATAATGTCTCGATTGCCTTCATCGCTATAATTAGTGCGATAGGCAACTGTTACCATTGCTGTCGTTGCATTTCCAGTAGCATCAACTTTTGAACTAAAATAAGAATAGCAAAACCCCACCGAAAAAATTGTAACAAGCAAAAAAACAACAAGGTCGACAAACAAAACCTTCATCGCATTACCTTTGTAGTTGTCTTGAAAGATGTCTCTTTTCATGTTACCCCTTTTATGCAAAGAACTCTTTTCAGTATAATCAATTTATCCGCTCTTATAATAAAGCGCAATCTTTATTTAATATATTTTAATACATTAGTTTAACCATAGTCAAGCAAATTAATTGTTTTTTTAATTTTTTATTACCCATACCTACAAAAACTTCAATATATTTTAAAATGTAACTTGGTCTTCGTTGCTGTTATTTCTGTTTTTTACTAACACATTAAGTTCGTAAACCTGTTTTTGAATTTTATATTTTTCAGTTATTTGTTCTTCAGTTAAACTACTATCGTTAGCTGACAACAAATATAGTTTTTGGGTGCTAGCAGTTATTATCTTACTAATGTAAGAACGGCTTTTGCCAAATTTATCAGCTATATCTTGGTGTTTCATTGGCCTAACATTAAACAATCCAAATGCAAGAATTAGTGCCTTTTGTTCTATGGGTTTTAGATGTACAAATTGTTTGCACACGCCCTCAAAATCATCCTTAAGCATAACATCTTCAACAAAGTCAGCATCTTGACTAAAGTTATGTGAAAATTGCAATTTAGGTTCACCCCCAAAATCTTCCATCATACAATCTTCTATTGATATTTTATTGTGCTCAATACTATTTGATGCTGAATTAATTTTTCTGTAGTGCATATACATCTCATTAATCATAACCTTGATTGCATATGTTGAAAATTCCACATTTTTGCTTATATCAAATTTGTCAATAGCCTTAATTAACCCCATCTTGCAAATGCTATATTCATCTAAAGTTTCGCTATAATCAAACAAATTAAACTTGTTATACAAAACATAGTTTATTAACGAATCATTAAGCAATATCAATAAGGTGCGAGCTTCACTTTCCTCTTTTGGAACATTGTTTTTTAAGTTTTGATTATATTCGATAAGCAGTGTTTTATTATTTATGCGCATTGATTTTCCGTTGTTTTTAATTTGCTTTAGGCGTTTTTGAATAATCCAATCTTTCATGCTAAATTATATGTAACAATTCCAAATTTATGAATAGTAATTTATGATACTTTGTTAAAATAAAAAAGACTGACTTTTCAGTCAATCTTTTTATACCTTGCATTAATTAAAGCTGGCCACCAACTTAATTGCTTCAACTTTACCAGATTGATTTGTGATAAATGCCAAACCGGATTTTGTTAACTGAGTTGTTTCTGTATTTATACTCATTTTATGATTTGTTATAGCATTATCAATTTCGTACTGAGTAAAATCGAATACATATTTATTATCTGTCAATTTGTATTTGATATTGCTATATCCTGTTAATGTTTGCCATGTATCATCAACCGTAATTTGGGTTTGACTATTTGCGTTATATGTGTTCAAATCAATAAAACCATAATAAATTTCTTCAAATGTTATAGTTTCAGCATCTGCTGTTATAGACTTATTAACTATAATATTAAGTTTTATGGTTCTGTTTTGGTCATTAATTGCAAATGCACTAAGAACTACTTGATAATTTCCAGCTTCAACATTTTCACCAATTTCAGAATTGGTAATTACAATATTTGTACCATCAGTTCCGCCCCTGTACTCAGCTTGCAATGTTTTGAATGTTTCAACACTATAGCCGTTACCCACCACATCGTATGTTGCAACATTGGTATTTATCAAACCCGAGCCGGTCATGTTTGAAACTAATATGTGCGAAGCTTTTTGAGTAATAAATTCGCCTTCATTTTTGCAACCTGTAACGCTAATTTCTTTAGGATTATAATGTCCGTTACCGGTTAGCATACCTACACCGCCAACTGAGGTAATTGTTCCATAGTTTACGCAATTAGTAAATGATAACAATTCAATATCTTTTGCATATCCACCTAAGAACAATCCATGATATTCTGCCACGCTATTAATATTTGCACGGTTTTCACAATTTTCAAAATACAATCTTGTGGTATCTCCTAACGCATGTACAATAAATGGTGATTCATTGTTATCATCAGCACTTACAAACGTTGGTTGGTTTGTGCTATAAACTTTAATATTTTCAAACACATTGTTTCCGCCTCTTGCAATTCCTGCCAAAGAACCAATGTTATCGCCAAGTCTTACCACAAGGTTTTTAAATGTTGCACCAACCAAATTATTAAACAATGCCCCTTCAGTTGATTTAAACATAGTTCCGTCAAGCCCAGATATTGTATAATTAGATTGTTGGTCCTTTGCCCCATCAATTACGCCATTAAAATATACTTTTTGTAAATCTGCTAAACCAACATTATTAACAACCGATTCTGCACCATTACCACTCAAGCTGATTGACGAAATTAACTTATAGTATTTTTTTCCAGAATTCTTAATCTCCATACTAGGAGAACCCCATTCATCTGTTACTGCAGCTCTTGAATAAACAAATTTTACAGCTTTATATTCCTCAATCTTACCAAGAGCCTCAGACTCATCACAAGCCGTCCCATTACCTCTTATAAATTCGGTAGACTTGGCTGAATAATCTTTTAAGATTTGAGCAAACTGTTCGCCCGTTGAAACCAAATAAGGGTTTTGTTCAGAACCGTCACCATATCTAGCATTAACAACAATATCTTCATCGTTAAGTGTATAGTCGTCCCAAACAACTGCATAACCATCAACTTCCTTATTAAGCGCTTTTACATAATTATATCCTTTTAGGTTTTTATCGCCCTTTGTGTATTCAACAATTATGTTGTCAGTTTCAGGATTGTTATCATGGTCAAAAGTTACTGTATACTTTGGTAATTCTGGCTGTTTTTTGTTGTCTTTTTTATCCCCACAGCCAACCAACCCTAATAATGCAGCTGAACTTAAAGCTAATGCCCCCATTAGTATTTGTTTCTTCATATTTATCTCCTTTATGCTATTAATTTAATTATAAAATTTTTTGTAATTAATTGTCAAATGATTTTTATAAGTTTTTAAATCAACGCTATTATGCGCAAATTAAATATAAATATTCTATTTCTTGTTTTACTAGGTTTCATTTTGTATGTTAACACAAACAACTACAACAAGCTAAATAATGTTTGATTTTATAAAAATATGGCAAATTGTTTAAACTTTTTTAAAAAAAGTGTTGACAAACTATTTATTTTGTATTATAATACGTTTCGTAAATAAATATTGATGTGCCTAAGACTGCAAGTGCATTTAGCGTAAATAACATTTAGTTATGCTTGTTGAGGTGAGATTTTAAGTAGAATTTAGTGTCTCTTATGTCTTTTAGGCATAGGAGATTTTTATTTATATAAGCATTATAAGGAGGAACAAATGTCAGCTAATCAAGAAGCAAAAAAGTTAGTGGTAGACGAGATTAAACAAAATATTAGCAATGCTAAATCAATTGTTTTAGTAGACTATCGCGGAATCACAGTTGCTGAAGATACTACTCTTCGTAAAGAATGCAGAAACAACAACACAGTTTACAAAGTTTATAAAAATAGACTTTTCCAAAAAGCTTGTGAAGAACTTGGTATTCAAGGTTTCGATTCTTACTTAGAAGGTACTACAGCTTTTGCATTTGGTATGGAAGATGAAACTTGTGCTCCTCGTATTATTAAGAATCAAATTAAGGCTCTTAATAAAATGGAAATCAAAGCAGGTTTCTTAAATGGTGAAGTTGTTGATAAGGCTCAAGTTGAAAAACTTGCAAATATCCCATCAAAGGAACAACTTATCGCAAACTTACTTGCTATGCTCAATGCTCCAGTATCTGCACTTGCTCGTGCTATTCAAGCAATCGCAGACAAGCAAAATTAGTTTGGGTGGCTTAACTGCCTAGTGTGTCAAATCACTTTAAACGTTTGAAAAAGATAAATACTTAAAAAGGAGAATTGTTTATTATGACAATACAAGAAATTATTGAAGAAATCAAAACAAAAACAGCTGTTGAACTATGTGATTTAGTTCACGCATTAGAAGAAGAATTTGGTGTTAGTGCCGCTGCTGCTGTTGTAGCTGGTCCTGCTGCAGGCGCTGAAGCTGCTGCTGCAGAAGAAAAGAGCGAATTCAACGTAGTATTGAAGGATACTGGTGCTAACAAAATCGCAGTTATTAAGGTTGTACGTGAAATCACTGGTTTAGGCCTAGTTGATGCTAAGAACCTAGTTGAAACTGCTGGCGCTACAATTAAGGAAAATGTTCCTACTGCTGAAGCTAAGGAAATCGAAGCTAAGTTAAAGGAAGCTGGCGCTACTGTAGAATTAAAATAATATTTCTTATAATGCAAATCAAAAATCCGCAAACAACTTGCGGATTTTTTTATTTTAACTAAAATTTAAATTTCTCCTCTTCGTTTATTTCTTGTTTTACTCGTTCACAAGTGTCCAAATCCCATAAAATTGCTTTATTCTCGTCAAGAGGTTTGTCTAAATCTTCACCTTTTGCCAACTGCTTACCATATCCCCAGCGCTCTATTATGCGATTAATTCTACCCCAATAAAAACCTTCCCTGCCTTTTTCTTTATCTAGTTTAAGTTTGTCAATTTGACTTGTTAACGATTCGCCCCAATAGGTTCTATTTTTAACTTCGATATCAAGTCTTCTTCTCATTATATAATAAGAATCCTCTAATGGCATTGTGATTTTTAGGTCTTGTAACATTCTTTTGGCATTATTTGATATTTTTTTATTTGATAAAAGTTGTTGGAGTAGCTCTTCATCTTGATTTATAAAAATCTTTCTAGCAACGTCGCTTGCAGATTGAAATTCACCGTTAACCTTTATTCTTCTATCATCGTGAGAACACATCAATTTAAACGATCGTTTAATTGCGTCCTTTGTTTCTGAACTGATATCTTGAATTTGATATTCCGATCCCTCAACATAAGATTTTTCCTGTTCCATTAAATCTACCATATGCGACAATGTTGAACACGTAATCATTTCCATCAAATCTTCCTTTGGATCTCTTGATTTAATTTTGTTTTCTTGTTCGATCTCTTGTTGATTTTCTTCTTGTTCTTTTTCGTATTTAGACACTTTATCATTTGGTGCTAAATTCTCGCTATTATCAATACCTTCAACTTGTTCAACTTCTTGCTGGATTGCTTCTATTTGCCTTTCTTGTTGCGTTTCTTCTATTTGAACTGTTTGCTGTGTATATTCTTCTTCATTACTTTGTTCTTGCTCTATAGATTGTGCGTTTTCATAATTTACGTAATCGCTAATTACATCCTGCACTGTAACATCTTTACCTTCTGCTTGACTTTTATAGATAGCAGCTGTTTTAGCATCGTTATACAACTTAAATCCATTCATTGAGCCTACAATATCCCTTATAATATGACCATGTTGTTGCTCCATATCTAAAATTGATTGTAAAGTTGAATAATCATTAATCATTTGGTCGCTATTGCAGTATTTTAATATATCAAAACCATTATTATTTTTATTGGATATAATAAATTTAACAATATCCTCTGTGCTTAAATCCCAAATATCAATAACACCTTTAGTCTTATGCACAACAAAATATTCGCATACTGGACTTGGAATTCCCTTTACAAGGCGTGCATAATATAACTGTTCGACCTTTTTCTTTTGAATCTCTTCATCACTTTTGCGATAAATCAATCCTTTAAGTTTATCTAACTCCTTAGCCTCTTCTTTAGTAACTTGCGTTGCCTTAATTGCCTTTGTTTGGTTATCGAATTTTGGAGCAGATTTTTTAATTTCTTCTAAGTTAGCCATAATATCTTCAACAGATACTTCTTGGCCCTCTATTTTTCTTTTATAATCTACTACTGCATACGCATCATTATATAATTTATAACCATTCATTGAACCTACAATATCTTTGATTATATGGCCGTGTTGTTTTTCCATTTTTAATATTGATTGTAAGGTTGAATAATCATTAATCATTTGGTCTTGTTTGCAATATTTTAATATATCCATATTTTTAGTAGAAAGAATATATTCAACAATCTCTTCTGTACTTAAATTCCATACATCTACATTCCCCTTTGTTTGATGCACCACGAAATATTCGCACACCGGACTTGGATATCCTTTGACTAATTTTGCATAATATCTTTGTTCTGATTTTTCTTTATCAATTTGCCTGTCATTCTTTCTATAAACCATAACATTTTTCTCCTTTTCAGTTTAATAATTTTATTATAATCTTAGAATACTAAGATGTCAAGTATATGAGTGAAAAAGTTTAGTAAACTAAGATTGTATGAATTATTTTGCACACAACCTTAAAGTATTAAGAAAGGAAAAAGGATTAAGCCAGCCACAGCTTGCCGAATATTTAAATGTTAGCAAGGGCATGATTTCGTTTTGGGAAAACGAAATATGTGAGCCCACTGTTAGCAATATAATTGCTGTGGCAAAATTTTTTAACATTTCAATTGATGAACTATTATTAACTCAATTAATGTAGATACAAAAAATTCCAGAATTGAATCTGGAATTTTTAATTTGAAATTTTGTATAGATTTAGTTTATTTCTTCTAAATATTGTTCGTACGTTACTCCCCAATTAACTGTTTTAGACGTCCAATTGTTGTTCCAACCAGCAGGTTTTGAATCAACTTCACAATATATTTCAAGATTTGTGCAACCAGTAAACACATTGTATGATATTTCAACAACACCAGCAGGTATATATATTGAACTCAAATTATAGCAATTAGTAAAGGCTCCCGAGCCTATAGATTGTAAATTGTCTGATAATTTAATGCTGGTCATATTGTTACAATAGCTAAAAGCATCTCCTTCAATCATTGTTACCGAATTTGGCATAACAATAGATGAGATTGTTGTGTTTTGAGCAGAATACGCATATCTACCTATTGCTGTTACACCCTGTGGAATTACAGTCGTGTTGATGCCCAATATTAATTTATTGGTTGCGGTTTCTATCAACCCATTACAGTTGTTTCTACTGTCATATACACTATTACCATCTTCAACTATAAATTCTGTCAATTCACAACCGTTAAACGTAGAGTTTGGCTGTTCAATCAATTTTACACTTTTAGGAATAGTAATTGTAGTTATGTGTGAATACATAAAAGCCCCACTTCTAATATATAAAAGCGTGTCTGGCAATATAAATTCCACCTCATATCTATTACCGCCAAAATCAGAGATTTCTGTAACAGGTTTACCTTTGTGGGTTCTAGGAATTTCAACCTTTCCCTTAAACGCATCACCACCAGCAAAATCAGATTTAGCTATTCCATAACCTTCAGCGGTCTCATAATAGTATACATTTAAATCAAATTTAATATTATTCTTGCAGCCGATAAACGCAAAAGCACAACATACTAGAATAATAGCCATACCTACCATGCTTAAAATTTTAATCAATGAAGTTTGTTTTGTATTTGTTTTACTTTTGTTATCACTCATATCTTATCCCCCCCCTTATTGTTGTAATTGTATCATACCCCTATTAATAATGTCAATCAACTTATTGTAAGTTAAAAGTTTTTTAAACTTTATATTTTTTATATTTATTTTAAAATTAATTAGGAAAATTATTTTATTTGTGATATCATAAATATATAGAGGAGATATTATGAACAGAATTACGATTGATGGCAATAGCGCAATGGCACATATTGCATATTTAATGAACGATATGGCAGTAATTTACCCAATTACGCCAAGTTCTCCAATGGCTGAAAACTGCGATGATTATGCAGCAAAGGGTGTGACAAATATTTTTGATAATCCTGTTAAAATCACCCAAATGCAATCAGAAGCTGGGGTTGCAGGTGCAATGCATGGAGCATTAAGCAGTGGTGCACTTACAACCACATTTACATCTAGCCAAGGCTTATTGTTGATGTTGCCAAATATGTACAAAATTGCCGGCGAATTGTTGCCAAATGTAATATACGTTTCATCACGAAGTATTGCAACACATGCACTTAACATTTTTTGTGACCATGGCGACATATATTCAGCGCTTAACACTGGATATAATGTAATATGTGCTACAAGTGTTCAAGAAGCTAATGATATTGCAATTGCCACACAACTTGCCAGTCTTGATACTAGCACACCTTTTATCTGCTTTTTTGACGGATTTAGAACATCTCATGAACTAAACACTATCAACCAAACCACAAAAGATGAAATTTTATCACTAATTGATAAAGACGCCATTGCAAGATTTAAATCACGTGCACTAAGTTGCTACAAACCTTATGCTAAAGGCACAAACCAAAATCCTGATGTATTCTTCCAAAATCGCATGGCTTGCAAGCCTTATTATGACAAGGTTATTGACAGCGTTAAGGCGTCTCTTGCCAAAACTTCTGCTGTAACCGAACGCTTTTATGATACAATCGAATATTTCGGCGATAAGGAAGCCACAGATGTTGTAGTTGCAATGGGAAGCAGCATTCACACTCTGAAAGAAGCAATGCCATATATGAAAGGTAAAACTGGTGTAATCAATATTAGATTGTTGCAACCATTTGATGAACAAAATTTTATTAATCAACTACCTAAAACAGTAAAAAATATAACTATACTAGAACGCAACTTTAATTCAAACGGGCAAAATCCAATATATACTCACGTATTAAATGCAGTGTTTAACAATAAACTTAAAGTAAATATTTTACAAGGCGTTTACGGCCTTGGCGGAAAAGAATTTACGCCTGATGATGCTATTAGTGTATTCTATAATATGCGTGACAAAATGATGACACCATTTACTGTTGGGATAACCGATGATATAAACAACAATTCACTACCACCATTAAAATTGTATTCCGAACCAAGCAGTGATTTTAATGCACGTATTTATGGCCTTGGTAGTGATGGTAGCGTATCAAGTGCTAAAAGCATAATCAAAATTTTAGGTCAAAATTCATATGCTCAAGGCTATTTTGATTACGATAGCAAAAAGTCTGGCAGCTTAACAATTTCACACATTCGTTCTAGCGCTTCCCCTATCAATAAACCATTTAATTCAAAGCAAGTTGATGTGGTTCTTTGCAACAACCCAAGCTTTTTGAAAAAATATAATATAGCGTCTTGTTTGCACAGTAATGGAATGTTAATTATCAACTGCAGTTATTCTGCAAAGGAACTTAACACTGTTATGCTTAATGAAATAAAGGCTGAAATAGCAGATAAAAACTTAAAAGTGTATACAATTAATGCAGACAAAATTGCGCTAGCAAACAATTTAGGAAATAAAATCAACAATATTATGCAAACTGCACTATTTAGTGCTACCAACGTTTTGCCTTACGAGCAAGCAATTGAACAGATAAAGCATAATATTGAAGTGATGTTTGCCAAAAAGGGTGACGATGTTGTAAAAAACAATATTAAGGCAATAATGGCTGTACAAAAAGCATTAAAGCAAATAAATATATCAGCTTTAACCCCAACTGAACAACCTTTGGTGGCGGAGAAAACAGAATATTATGAACAAGTAATTAAACCAATAATGAGGCAAAAAGGAAACGATGTTCCTGTAAGCAAATTTAAAGCTGACGGCAGTATGCCAAGCGATACTGCAAAATTTGAAAAGCGTGGTGTGGCTAGCGAAATACCTTGTTGGCACGCTGAAAGTTGTATACAATGTGGGCGCTGCAGTGTAGTTTGTCCGCATGCAAGCCTAAGACCAATCATATTTGATAAAACCGAAAAAACACCTGAAACCTTTGCATCTAAAAAAGCGTTTTTAACAGATGGTGAATATCGCATGCAGGTTGAACCTATGGATTGTACTGGTTGTGGATTATGCGCGCAAGTTTGCCCAATGAAAGGCAAAGCAATTACAATGGAAAGTGACAGCAAGTTTAAGGAAGTCGAACTTGCAAACCAACAATACGCTTATACTCTACCTCAAAAACACCCATTTGAGCTAATCAATGTTAAAGGCTTACAATTTAAAAAACCATATTTCGAATATAGTGGAGCTTGTGCAGGTTGTGGCGAAACGCCTTATATTAAAACCCTAACCCAACTATTTGGCGACCGAATGATAATTGCCAACGCAACTGGTTGCTCTAGCATTTATGGTGGCACATTCCCTACCTGCCCTTACACAAAAGACGGATTAAATTTAGGTCCAGCTTGGGCAAATAGTTTGTTTGAAGATAATGCTGAGTTTGGCTTTGGCATAATGCAAGCAAGCACACTAAAACGTGAACAATTTATTAAAACTTTAAAGGAAACCGAATTTACTTCTGATATCAAACAGATCGTAAATAAATTTTTAAAAGACACTAACAATCATCAACAAAATCGTGAAATTTTACAACAGCTAAATCTATATTTTGCAACACGTGGCATTGACGAACAAAACAAATATCTATCTGATAACATTGGTTTGATTCTCAAGCCTAGCACTTGGGTAATTGGAGGAGATGGCTGGGCGTACGATATTGGTTTTGGCGGACTTGACCATATTATTGCAAGTGGCGAAAATATCAATATTCTTGTACTTGACACAGAGGTTTATTCTAATACTGGTGGACAAACCAGCAAATCAACCCCACGTGGCGCAAGTGCTAAATTTAATCAAACAGGTAAAACAACCAAGAAAAAAGACCTCGCTTCTATGATGATGGCCTACAAAGATGTGTATGTGGCGCAAATTAATATGGGAGCAAATCCAGACCAAGCTATAAAGGCAATGATTGAGGCAGAAAACTATGATGGCCCAAGTTTGATTTTGGCATACAGCCCCTGTATTAATCATGGTTACGATATGAAATATAGCCAAACACACGGATTTACAAGTGTGGCTTGCGGCTATAACACATTGTTTAGATATAACCCAAAATCCAAACCAACTATGACTATAGATAGTGTTGAGCCTTATAGCGATTATAACGAATTTGTTAACAGCGAAAATAGATTTAAGGTGCTGGATAAAGTAAATCCTAAAAACAAGGATAAGTTATTAAAGCAATCCAAACAAGATGCTGATGCGAGACGCAAAGCATATAAACAAGTTAAAAATTAACCATATCAAACACTCTTAATAAAATTTAAGAGTGTTTTTTATTTTTTATGAATAAATATTAGATTTGCGCTCATACTACTAACATATACATACAAAATATGTTTAATTAACCATCTTTTAAGACGTTAAATTATGATTATTAGATTGTTAACCTTTGTTATGTATATGCAAAAAAATCCCACAATCATGTGGGATTGTTTTTTTATTGTATATCGTACTTATATAATCAAATTTATAAAAAACAAGAACCTTTACAGTTCTTGTTTGTTTTATTATTCCTCGTCCTCAATTTCAGGAGCATCACCATTTTGGTAAACACCTAAAAGTTTGGCCTCAAATTCTTCATCGCCAACAATGTTGCCAACCATAATGCTGTACAAATATGTGTTGCTTCCGCTTGTTGCATATACATACAAATTGTTAAAGTCTACATCATAATCATGCGCTTGCAAACCATCAAGTTGTAACACAGTTTCTTGAGTTTTATCACTTGGCAAATTGTAATAATTGATGCGTTTAATTGTGTTGCTTGAATTAAAATATATATAGTTATTTTTGATTGCTATAATATCTAATTTTTCTTCTGCTAGTGGGAATGCTTCGCCATTATTGTCAATATAGTAAGTTTTATCACTGGTTTGAGCAATGTAACCGCTTACTTCGTTTTCTAGCAAATAGAAGTCGGTATAATCACCATTTCTTGTTAATTTAACTTCAGCCAAGTTTGTAATTGCATTTTTATTAGCTGCCATACGGTAATAGTAAGTATAGCCTGGATAATCCGCACGACTAGCCTTATAATACAAATGGTCAAACTTGTAATCAATTAATTCGCAAGTTTTGTAGTCGGTAGTCTTTTTATACTCTGTTCTATTTGTTGCAATGTTATAATTGTATATTACAACATTTCCGTCTTCAGTCTTGGTGTAATAAATATTTTTATAGCTTTTGCTTTCAAACACATCATCAGTGTCTCTTGGAAGTACAACCGTTTCAATATTTTCGGCAATTGTGCTTTTGCCAAACTTTCCAAAGCAATTAACGCGCTTTAAAGTGCCATTTTCGTTAATCATCAAATACACTTTGCCTTCAGCGTAATAGAATTCAAACTTAACATTTGCAGCATCAACCTTTGATTGATAAATACGTTGTGTTTTTCCACCAGCAATTTCAACACGACTAAACTCTAACTTGTTAGTTTGCAATTCGCCGTCCTTATTAACTTCTGTAATAGGGCTTGCAAAATAAATATGATTTCCAAACACATACAAGCTAGTGCTTTCAAATCCTGCTAAACGGCTGCTAATTCTTTCAGCACCAACCACCGAGCCATTTTCATCATAAGTCAACCCACTAGTTTCGTTTAATTTTGCACGATATAATCCGCCAACTTCAAACTTTTTGTCAAGATTATCTTTTGTATAAGTGCTATAACCATTATAGCCATTTACAAAATACACATAATTTCCGCGTGTCACAACCATTCCGCCATTACCAACGCTTGCAACACTTGTATCCACCTTTTCAGACTTCTTGTCGCCACATGCTGTTAAACCCAGCGGTGCAATACATAATAATAAACATAATGTAAAAGTAATAAATTTTTTCATTTTAATCCTCGTATATAATTATTGCCATTTTTTACGCAATCATAATACCACAATTTAACAATCTTTGTCAATTATATTAACCAAAGTTTTTCATATAAACCCTGTTTTAGCCCCAAACAAATGCCCTTATTTTAACAAAACAACAAAAAAAGTGTTAAAACTACTAAATACGACCAATATTATTAATTTTTGTAAACTGTAATATTGTATAATTATTGCAAGTGTTGCCTAATCAATTATTTGCAAAAATTATAAAGCTTGTCGAGTTTAGCAAATATTCACATTATCTCCACTTTTTTAATATTAATAACTGAGGTATTTATGTTTTGTAAAACAATTATATTATCAAACAGTTCTATCGCAAGTAATGCCCCTAAAGGAATTTTAACTCTATCTAAAGAAAATTTACAAATTAAAGGTAAAATAAGGTTATACAACTTAAATTACTTGCCCCAAAACACAAAAATAGGGCTATATATTAACGAACACGTACATACTGCAACCATAATCAAAAAGCCAAACCACTACGAATTTGATTTGCCAAATAGTATTGATATATCGCAAAGTATATATTGCGCACTTATTGACAACTCAAATCATGACAAAAAAGTTTTGTTAGAGGGTGGTAGTTTTAATGGTTTTTATTTTTCCGACTCGCCTTTTGATGCTGTGTTGGAGGCGAAAGATGAACAGTTAGAGCAGGAAATTGATAATGCATTAGGCTGTAATGAAAAGTGCGAAGCTTGCAATTGCGAAGATTGTGAATACAAAAAGTTCTTTTATTCCCACCAAAACAATTCTATAATTAGCGAAACTGATAATTTGGAAAATATAAACACATCTTCAATTTCTTGCCAAAATGATACTATACCTAAACTCAATAATACTAAACATGAGCAAAATACATCTCTTGAAAATGAAGAAACTCCCACAGATTATAAAACTGACAAACAAATATCAGATTTTGAAATTGATGAAAAAATAGCAGAATTTCAGGACAATGTTATATCAAAACTTGAACAAGAAGTTAAAATTAATAATAGTGTAATGCTTAAAGAAAATGATGCTGCTAATGAGCAAAATTTACCTAATACCAATAATTTAAACCAAACAGCATTTTTAGATGATATAGTTTATCAATTAGATGAATTGTTTGATAATTATCCTCTTAATGAAACTCTTGATAGCATTATTCCTAATTCAAAATTTATTAGTGTTGATGGAGAAAATTCGTATGTTGTTGGAACAATTTATGAAGATAATATCCTAAAATATATCGCTTATGGCGTCCCCGCCTCATACAACGCTTTACCACCAGCTGACCTTGGCAAACATTATCAATGGCTGCCCTTAAACCCTCACGATGTAATGAGTGATGGCTACTTTATGGTGTTTCAAGATGCTCAAACTGGAACATTGGTTGAAATCGAATTTGAGGAACAATAATTATTTTATTAATATTTAACATTAAAAAATAGCGGAACTTGCCGCTATTTTTATTATATTTTTAAACCTGTTTCTCGCATTTTAACCAATATTTTGCCTAATTTAATGCCCGTTTCAATGTCGTTTTTATCCATAGCTACACGCCCGCGAATATTAATCTTTAACATATCTTCAGGCACATCAATTGTCTTTTGAGAAAATTCGTTGCGCAATATATTTAAATAGTCTTTAAATGAACATTGTATTTTTTCACGTGCGGCAATAAATAATAGATTTTCCAAAGTGTTTTCAGTGTTAGGCTCCATCTTTTCCCAACCCTTTTTAAGCATAAAGTCACCGCCACCAAGCTTACAACAGGCAATACCTTCTTGCTTTTCATGGTCATAATAGCTAACAAGCTTTGCAATCATGCAAATATTTACATACTTTTCCTGCACTTTGCTAAATTCAACAAATCGATAATGTGGTTCTGGCACATACATGCCCCACTTTTCATAGCTTGCAATACACCTAGCTTGATTTATATATGGTGTTACATAAAGTTCTTGCTCGCCCATACTAAAATAGTCAATAGGCGCAACAACATTTCCATCAATCGTATGTAAGTCTAATAAATTTTTCACTTCTTGTTTTAGTTTGCCATATTCTACTATTGGCTGCTTTGCCAATATTGTTATCTTTTCATCGGTTTGAATGTCGGTTAGTACATATACAAATTCGGTTCTGCCATAGTTAATAAATTCTAATTCATAATCCTCTAGAGATTTCCCGTTCTTTTCAGCATATTTAGCAATATATTGCTTAATTAGGTTCTCAACCTTTGCATATTCTTCCCACTCATTTGCTCCAGGTTTAGCAAAAATATATGATATATACATCATTCCTATACCCTTGTTGCGCATTTGCTTTTCTTCAAAATATTTAATTGCCTCTAACACTCTTGGGTCTGTTTGCTTTTTTAAATTATCATCATAATATGTATCTAATATCCATGCGTATTCTAAATCTTTCTTATTCATGCTTTGATTATATCATAAAGTCTACACCTTTTCAAGATGTTTTTACAAATTATTACCTTAACAAATATTAAAAAAGAGCAATATAAAGTTTGCTCTTTTAACATATTATTAAAATTATTTTAAACTCTTAGTCAGCACCATAAGCATTAGTTGTTTTGGCTGAGGCTGATATTTCACTAAAAATAAATTTTAAATCTATTACATCATGTGATAAAAATTCATTTATAACTAAATTTGATGCGTTGCATACCACTTGTGCATTTCTTTCACAATCAGTTTTCGGAACCAAACTCTTACGTTTTCTAATACATTCAATAGAGTGGTCCCCAACACTTTTGTCCGGATTAATTTGATTTGAAATCATATATACAGTATTTCCCACCTTGAACATAATAGCCCTGCTTGATTGAAACACTTTATTAAGCACCATTTGGAAACAACCTCGTTGCTTTGCCTTAAATAATGTTCTCATCACGCCTTTTGGATAATCAACATCTATTTTATTGCTTTCAGCAGCTTGTAGTGCCTTAAACCAACTAAATCCAGGGTCAATATATGGTGCTATAACAAGTGCATTTACATTGTGATCTAACATCGAATTGGGAGCATAAGAAAAATATTTGATTTTGTTTATTAAAAATTCTGCAACATTTTCAGGATATTCTTGTATTAATGTATTATATATTTCATTAATTATAATATTTACAAAATTGCTTCCGCCGCAATGCGCCCCAAATATAAGTTTGCCAAATGTATGTTCCAAGCCTTTCTTTCCCTTTATGCAACCTTTATCATCAAACAAAAGTGGCTTAAAAGATTTTTCATAAAGCATTATTGCTTCATCTATATAATTTCTGTCCAAATATCCTTCCGACCTAAGAGGTTCTTCCTCATACCAGAAAGAATAAAGAGAGGTTTTGGGCTTTGAATTGTTATTAATATAAGAAGCCATTATTTTAATATTACCATTGCCCGTAACCGCACGATTAGTTGTGTTTCCACCGAAGAAAAAAACAGTTTTGTTTTTAGGAATTATTAAATTGTTAATGTCTATATCTTCCCAGTTGTTGGGCAGGTGCTCATCTTCCTGAGCACGTCTGCCCACTTTCATGTGGGTTATCAGTTGTGTCGGTCTTGCCATTTATTTCTCCCTCTTTAAATCGTCTTCTTCTAATAATTCTGTAAGTTTTGTCACTTTGTTATATAGCCTTTTAGTTGAAAGTTTACGCCTTTCAACTAAAAGTATATATTTAAACAAATATTCTATTAATTTTGTTGTAATTTCCCCAGCTCTTGTCTTGTGTTGATTTGCATAAGGGTGGTCAATAATGCCTGCCATGTTATGGTCCTCTTTTTGTGTTCCATCGTCAAGTAAAAGATTTGGGGTTGCAATTAAACAATTATGATTTGCATAATATGTTGTATCTTGATTATTTATTGCTTCGTTATAAATTTGTACAAATCCTAAATGTGAATCGATTGCACTTTGGCACACCTTTGTAACATCAACACTTTGGTTTGATGAAACAAAGGTGCCGTCTTCTTCCATTTTTTCGCATACAAGCTTCACACTTCCAAGCGAATCATATATTGGTGCTATATATATATTTTTGGTTGGTGCATCAACCAATGCAAATGGTGAATATCCTACAAACACAATACTAGAGAATATCTTGTTAATTTCTTGTTTTGTAAAGCCTTCGTATTTTAATTTTTTGCCTAACTCGTATGTAATTTCATTCATTACATACCCACCTATGCTGTGACCAAAAAACATAACATCACTTAAATGTTTAACAATCTCCTCAACTGATGCTCGTTTACTGTTTTTATAAATAACCTGCTCAAACAAAATATTGCTTAAACCTTCATAGTCAAACCTCAAATTTGTTTTTAAACCATTATCCAGCGGTTGACTTTGTGGATAATAAATAGAATAAATTGTACAATCTTTTTCCAACGGACTACCTTTTAGCCAATTGGCACAATAAGTCATGTATGCTCCAGCTCTTGAAATATTCTTTGTATTATTTCCACACAAAATCACAATAGTTTTGCTATCAAATTTTATTGATGAAATATCAAGTTCTTCATAGTTTATCTTATCTGATGAGCAACTTAATTTCATTAAACTAAAGCATTCTTCAGCCTTAAATTTTTCGCCATATATCATAATTACACCCTCTAATTGCATTTTAACACAAAACTCACACAAAATCCATACTTTTTGTAAAATTTTGTTAATTTTTGCAAACAAAAAGAGCATTAAATTGAATCGTGCTCTTATTTTGTTCGTAATTAAAATAATTTTGTTTATTTTGAAATATTATATTACTTATAAAACATTATATAATTCTTATATTAACCTAAGTTCAAACAAATAATATTCGTGGCCATATCTTTGGGCTTGTCCACAATTTACAAACCCAAATTTATTATACAGCTTTATGGCATTATTATTGTTTATTCCAACCAATATTCTAACTCCATCAAACCCCTGCGATTTTAAAGTTTTTAAAATAAAGTCCACCAAAAATGTACCTATTCCTTTATTTTGATAGTTTGGCGCAACACCAATTCGGGCAAATGTTCCGCGCTTTTTAAAATTATCTTTCCATGTAAAATCTTCTTCGCCATCTTCACATCGTTCGCCCGCAAAGCTTGCCGCAACCAATTCTCGATTGTCAAATACTCCCCACAAACATTTTCTTTCAATGTCCCAATTAATAAGTTCTTCATTTGGATAGTTATCATCCCAAAGGGTAAATGCGTTTGCTTTTATATCATTATATAGGTCTTTAATTTGTTCAATATTTTTGTTTGTTAATAATTTAATTTGCATAATTTTATTATAACATATCCTTTATATTTTTGTATCGATTTTTATAAAAAAACAAATCCTTAATTAGAATTTGTTTGGTGCGGATAACAGGATTTGAACCTGCAAGAATGTTACTTCACAAGATCCTTAGTCTTGCGCGTCTGCCAATTCCGCCATATCCGCTTATTGATTAACTTATAAAATTATTATATCACACATTTTATGTTTTGTCAAATTTTTAATAAATATATTTAACCATAAATAACATACTTTGTAAATTTTTATCGTATTTATAGTGTATGATTAAAAACTTGTGGGTATTTGTGTTAAAACGAAAATATATTTTAGTGGCCATTGTTTGTGCTGTTTTAATTGCTTGTGTTGCCATTATCCCCAGCGTAAGCGCTAGCGTCCGACCTAAAGGCGAATACACCATTGTTATTGACGCAGGTCACGGTGGGCGTGATGGTGGTAGTATTGGTGCTAATGGAAGTGTTGAAAAGGAACTTAACCTGGCATATGCCAAAAGCTTGCAAAAGTTATTATCGAAGGCCGGCGTAAAGGTTGTTATGACACGTTCAACTGATAGTGGCCTATACGATGAAGATGCCAGCAACAAAAAGTTAAGCGATATGCGCAAGCGCCGAGATATCATCAACAAGGCAACCCCTGACCTTGTAGTAAGCATTCATATGAATAGTTTTCCACTTGATAGTTGCAAGGGGGCAAAAACATTTTATCAAATAGATAGCGCCACCAGTTTTGAGGCTGCCAAAGCAATACAAGATAGTTTACATTATTACATTGCCAATGCATCAAGCACTGTTGGAAAAGGTGATTATTATATACTGAATTGCACTAAATATACCAGCGTGTTAATTGAATGTGGGTTCGTGTCATCTCCTGAAGAAGAACAACTGCTTAATGATGATAATTATCGTGAAGAATTTGTATATAGTGTATATCGTGGAATAATGATGTATTTAGGAATATAAAATTAAATAAAAAATAGGGTAATATACTTAATTTAAGTATTTTGCCCTATTTTTATAAATAATTTTTATGAACCAAATTGGCTATTAAACAATTGTGTATAAAATCCATTTTTTGCAAGCAATTCTTGATGTGTTCCTTGTTCGATAATTTTACCTTTGTTCATAACTAAAATCATATCGGCATTAATAATTGTTGATAACCTGTGGGCCACTATAAAACAAGTTCTACCTTCCATGATGTAATCAAATGCTTGTTGAATATTCATCTCGGTACGAGTATCAATATTGCTTGTTGCCTCATCTAAAATTAGCATAGGTGGCTTGGTTAGCATTATACGCGCAATACAAATAAGTTGCTTTTGCCCAGCTGACACATTGTCAGCATTTTCGGTAATAATTGTATCATAACCATTTGGCATTTTTTCGATAAATGAATGCGCATGCGCCAGTTTGCTTGCCTCAATAATTTCTTCCATTGTTGCATCTGGTTTACCATAGGCAATATTATCACGAATTGAGGCATTGTACAGCCAGCTTTCTTGCAACACCATACCATAACAATTTCTTAAGCTTTTGCGTGTTACCTTTTGCACGTCTCGATTGCTTACCAATATTTTACCACTATTTATATCATAAAACCTCATCAGTAGATTAATGATTGTAGATTTCCCGCAACCGGTTGGCCCAACAATGGCAATCTTTTGCCCCTTGGTGGCTGACACATTTAGATTTTCAATAAGTTTAGATTGTTGTGTATACGAAAAGCATACATCTTTCAGCTTTATTTCTCCATTACAATTTACAATGTTTGGATTACCCTCATCACTAACTGCATCTTTCTCCTCAAGCAGGTCAAATACACGATTTGCACTTGCAACTGCAAGTTGAATATCGGCAACAATACTAGCAAGTTCGTTAAATGGCGATGTATAGTTGTCGACATAACTTAAAAAGGTTGAAACCTGACCAATACTTATATGACCATTAATACATACAAATGCGCCACTAACTGCAACTATTGCATATAGTGTTCCATTTACAAATCTTGTACAAGGTCCTGCAAGCGAAGCGTAAAATGAGGCTTTTTCACTTGATGTGTATAGCTCTTTGTTAATCCTTTGGAACTCTTTTATATTTTGCTGTTCATTGTTGAAAGCTTTTACGACCTTGATATTACCCAACATCTCTTCGCTATAAGCACTTATCTCGCCAAGTTTGTTTACACGTTCGTTGTACATTTTTTTGGATTTTTTTGTAATATATATCGAAATCAACAAACTCAATGGCCCTAACACTATAACAATCAATGCCATCGGTATATTAATTGTAACCATAAATATAATGACACTTATAATTGTAACCACACCTGACATCAATGATTTAAAACTTGAGATAAATCCGTCGGTCACATTTTCGATATCATTGATTATCGTATTCATAATATCGCCGTGAGGTTGATTGTCAATATACTTTAAAGGAACTTTATTAATTTTTTGGAAGCACTTATCACGCATACTTTGAGCTGTGCGATTAGTTAAAATATTTTCAAAATAATCTTCAAACCACTCAAAAATGGCACTTGTAACTGCTTGAATGCCAATCAACATCAAAATATTTGTAAGTTTTTCAAAATTTACCGCATTAACGCCAACAACGCAGTCAATTGCCCACCCCAGTATAACTGGCAAAAACATATTTAATCCAATTGAAATAATTGCACATACTATCGATAAATAAAAATATACTTTGTGGGGTTTAGCATAGGCTATAACTTTTTTGATTGTTGGCATCATGCCCTTTAGGGATTGTTTCGTTTTCATTATTCCTCCCTCTGCGTTTGTGAAATATATGTTTCACGATATATTGCACAATTTTTTAACAAATCTTTATGCTTTCCCATACCAACAACATCTCCATGGTCAAGTACAATAATCAAGTCAGCGTTTTTTATTGTTGTTGTTCGCTGCGAAACAATTACGGTTGCACAATTTAGGTCATTTTTAAGCGCTTTGCGCAAATTTAAATCTGTTAAAAAGTCTAATGCACTTGCACTATCATCTAAAATCAATAATTTAGGCTCGCCTATCAAGCTGCGCGCAATTGTCAAGCGCTGCATTTGCCCACCTGATACGTTCTTGCCTCCAGCCATAATCTTATAATCCAACAAATTTGGAAAATCTTTAACAAAATCCCAAGCTTGAGCAGTTTTTAATGCTGCAATAATCTCCTCATCGCTAGCATTGTTTTTTCGAATTTGCATATTTTGTCTAAGACTACCTGAAAACAATGTTGAACGCTGTTGTGTGATACTTACAATGTTTCGCAACTGTTTTACTGGATAATCTTTAATGTTTTTACCATATAGTAAAATTTCACCAGTGTTGCAATCGTAAAATCTAATCATTAAGTTTGACAGTGTGGTTTTGCCCGAACCGGTACTGCCGATAATGCCTAAAGTTTGGTTTGGCATCAAACTAAATGTAAGGTTTTTAATAAACATACGTTCAGGGTCGGTTTCGGTTTTGTTATATGAAAATCCTACATTTTTAAATTCTAGTATTGGCTGGCTTTGCTCGTCACCAACTGTTATCTTCTTGTCGTTAAATATAATGCTAGATTTTGCTTGCAAAACCTCATTAATACGATGGGCACTAGCTGTTGTTCGCACCAAATTTACATAAATACGTGAAGTTGCAATCAAGGCATTTGAAAGGGTTATCATATAATTACTAAATGCAATCAATTCACCTTGTGTAAGACCGCCAACATTGATTTCAATACCACCAAACCACAAAATTGCAATAATTGCAAAGTCAACAATTAAATAGATTAATGGGTTAAGCAATGCCGAAATTTGACTTACACTTATGGTTGTTTTAACCAATTTATCATTAGCATCAAAAAAACGTTTTTCTTCCTCTTGTTGATGATTAAATGCCCTTACTACCCTAACACCAGATAGATTCTCACGAGTAATGCGTGACACGCCATCTAATTTTTGACGAACCAATTTAAAAAATGGCATGGTTTTTTTAGTAAATATTATTAATACAATAGTTAATATTGGAATTACAACTAAAAACACTACAGATAATTTTAGATTTATCATCATTGATAATACAATCGAGCCAATTAATAAACATGGGCATCGTATCATAACTCTGATAAAGATTGATACCATATTTTCAATTTGTGCAACATCGTTGGTTAAGCGTGTAAGCAGAGATGATGTACCAAACTTATCAAGCTCGGCATGTGATAAGTTGTTGATGTTGGTATACATATCTTCACGAATTTTGGTTGCAATACCAACACTGGCAATAGATGCACATTTTTGACAACCTATAGCAAATGCAAAACCAATAATATTAAGTGCTATTACGATCAAACCATATTTAATTATATAACCAGCATCGCCACTAGCAATACCTATGTCAATAATTTTGGCAACTAGTATTGGGCAAGATAATTCCAGAATTGCCTCAATTAGTTTAAAAATGGGCCCAAGTAATACTTGGAGTTTATAATACTTTAAATATTTGGCTATATTTTTCATTTGTATTTATTATACCACATAAAAATTTTATATTACAAACATTTTTTAATAATTGCATAATTTTAGAATACAAAAAGAACATTTGAACTTAATCAAATGTTCTTTTATATAAGCTAATTATTAACCTATTACATATAATTTTTTGCCTTCGTTACCTAAAGTTACAATAGGTGTATTTTCATTATCTAGTGTATAATAGCCAAAGCCCAATGTTCCAGTTCCGTCGGTAGTCAATATCTTTGCCCAATCATCGGTACGTATAGTATAACGTAGTTTATTAACTGCAATCAGCTTGCCTTCAACAATTATCGCATATTTATTGTCTTCATATTGTAAAATGTTAGCTGATTTAAAAGTTAATGACTGTATAGCTTTGTTTGATATTATTACAATTTTATCACCGTAACCACTAACGGCACTCCAACCTTCATAGGCAACCTCTTCTTTAGCAATTAAGAATGCAATAACTGCAGGTGTACTGCCTGATGTGTATAACCCGTTTAAATTGAATGCAGCGTCTATTATGTTGCCGTATCCTTCTACAGTATACTGTTTTGCAGTTTGGTCAACGGTATATATTAAATTGTACTCAGTTTGAACAGAATCGGTTGTAGATTTCGATATGGTTATTTTGCTATAGTCTGTAGAACTGATACCTTCAATAATATTATAGGTGTCGTCAGTTAAACCGATAATTAAACCAAATGCTTTTTCAGTCTTAACCAAAGGTTCAGTGGTCGAAGAATCAATATGCTTAGAATTAAATTCATAATATTGTGAGCTAACATTTAGGAAGTTTTGAATATATTTTCTTGTAAGAGTATTGTCCTTGAATGCCACATTCTCGTTATTATAACTACTTAAATGGCTGATATTCTTATATACGATTGTATCCGTTGCTGTACCATAACCGTCCTTAACCTTTACAATAGTACTATAACTGTAATCGGTTCCAGCAATTCCGCCGACATAAAATCCGCTTAGCATTCCATCTACAGTACATTCCCAAACAAATCCATCAATGTTTCTGCCCACAATTCCGCCAACCGTTACTATTGGTTGGTTGTTTATAATTGTGATGCTTGAACTACATCTTGATACCAATCCGCCAATGTTAATACCAACAATTCCGCCATTAACTCTTGCATTATAATTAAAGCACGTACTTGTATCAACATACGAATTAGTTCCTTCAATTTTTTGTGCTGATATAGCGCAGTTTTGCAATGCGCCCCTATTTTCACCCACCAATCCACCAGCAACAAATTCTGCTTGATATTTTGTGTCTTTAGTTAATTGATAATTAGCGTTGTACACCAAAGTTTGTTCTCCAACCAAACCAAACAATGCGCCTACGGTTTCACCAATTAATACTAAATTCCCATCAACTTTTAAGTATGATGCAGTGTAATAGTTTTGAGTGTTTCGTGTTTCTGCATTAAATGAAGCTGTGTGATTATAGCCGTTGATAATTCCCGCAATACTGCCAACATAAGATACTTGACTAATATTATCTGTTTCTGTACCCATAACATTTTTGCCTGTATACAAATTATACATACTTAAAGTGTTGTATCTATAAGTTGCAAAAGCACTGACGTTACTTGTAATTCCAGAAATAGTAAATTGACCTTTCACAACACCTGCCAATCCACCCACAGCATTTTTACCTAAAATCAGTAATTTATCGTTATCTATTTTTATATTAAACACATCAGCACTATCAATTATGCCGGCCAATGCGCCAACAGCATATGCACTGGTAGCTTTAATGCTTTCTGGTTTTAATATTAAGTTGCGCACATAAACATCTTTTTCAATGCTTGCAAATAATCCTATGTTTTCAACTGTGTTTTCTTTGTAGATATTATAATTTAATATCTGCATATCATTGCCTTCTAGATTTGTGCTAAGCTCCATTGAAACTGTTATAGGATTTCCAAACTCGGCATTAGCAAAATCAATATCACGTATTATTTTAAATGTTTTGCCTGACATGTCTTTGTCCACAAACATCTTAAAATAACCTTGATATGTTTCCATGTCGTGAATGTTATATATATTGGTATAATCATTGCCTTCAGCAAGAGTAAATCCAGCATTATCAAGACAAGGGAATTCGGCCCCCATACTCCAAATACCATTCTTGTTGTCATGCAATACAAAGCCTTGATATTTTTCCCTATCTGCTTTATCCGCCGGTTTAATTGATTTTAAACCTAATATTGTTACAACTCTTGTACTATCAGTAATTGTATAACAATTAGATATTTCTCCTACTTCTGACATTACATATATAAATTCTTGATAGAACAAACTGCTTGGAATGTTTACATAAGAATAACAACAATCTAACACACCAGAGTTTTGATATACAAAACCACCAATATTGCCTTGTGACCTTATGCTTGCATTAACGATATAACTGTTGTTTATTGTACCAGAATTGTTGTACGCAAAACCGGCTGTATTACCAACACTGTTAATCATATCGCCTTTATTTTCATTGTTTACATAGCTTAGTGATATGTATGAGCCAGCCATGTTTTCAACTACAAATCCAGCAGTGAATACTGTGGATGCAAATGCGTTATTTCCGCTGGTGCTTATAATATTTCCAGTGTATATAGTGTTTGTTATTTTGCCACGGTTAACACCAGCCACACCGGCAATTAATGCAATTGATTGTAAATTTATTGCCGAAGTTGAATTTGTAATTGTGGCAACCTTTGTTGAGTCGTCCAATCCGTTGCTTGCTGTTATGCCGCCCAAATCAATTTGTGCTGAAGGTACAATATTGTTTAAAAGGGTAAATGAGCCAGTAACCTTAACATTGGTTATTGCCCCCTCATTAACAGCTGTAATACCACCAAAGAATATTTCATTACTATATTGTTGCTGAATCATTTCGTTATCAATCAATGAAACTATAACCCCATCAACACCATTATAGTCCACTTGTAAATTTTGAATTATAGTATCTTCTGCAACTTTTCCAAACAAGCCAATATACATTCCGCCACCAATATAATCTTGCACTAATTGTGCAGTGTTGAATTTTTTGATGGTGATTGTATAGCCGTTGCCGTTTAGTGCGCTTATTGAGGTATTTAAAGGCGTATATTCGTCTTCAAATACCAAATCATTTGTAAGTTGATAATATTTACCTTCAATCATATTAACAAACTGTTCGGTTGTTGACACAAATAAGTATTCATCAAATGGTGTAGACTTATCAGTGAACACAAATCCAAACTCTGCAGATATTTCTTGAGTGTCGACATCCACAGGTACTGGTATAACAGGCTTGTTTGACGCATCATAACCATACTCAAATTTTACACCAAGTTTAATATTGTTAATGTCACTATCATTGTATGCTTTAATCTTAAGCGCATTGGTTTCATGCTTAATTTCAAAACCGTTGCCCACATAACCCGAGTCTGATTTAACACTTGTTGTTATGTTGGTTGTTAGCTCATTTAGATATAATATTGTTCCATTTTCAAGTTGATTGATTTTTGTTAAAATGCTCTTAATTTCTGGCAGATTTTGTGTGTTTGCCATTGTATATTTTACATTCCAATATCCATTGTTATAGAATGAAATATCGGTTCTATCAAAACAAAATTCTTTATACGCCCAATATTCGGTGTCTTCAATTTCGTTTCCGTTACCACGAATACTCCAATCTCCATACAATTTTTCTTCTCCATTTTGTATTGTGCTAGGAGTCATACTAACACTATGGATTACGAATTCTCTAATTGTAAATTCAATTGAGGCACAACAAGTTTCAAGTATCCCGTTTAAATGTTTGCTTGCGGTAAATGACACCTCTATCTTTCCACCTATCAATTCATCTCTATTTAATATACTTGATGAGTTGAAATATAGTACATATCTGTCATACGCATAATTTAAACGAACATAATCTTTATTAACCTCTGTTCCTGCTGCATTGGTAATTTTAATATTATATTGTAGTGAATCATCATCAATATTGTATGTTTCAATATATATAGGTGCTTCCACTCCCAGTGCTAGGTCGGCAGTGTCCGATTTTATTTGATTTGTTCCTAACCTTGTATCAGCTTTAGCAACCTGTTTACCTGTTGGGTCGCTATACTTCATAACAACTGTAGGATACATTATAGCCTCAAGATTTAAATACTCTATAACGGGCTCACCCAATTTTGTATAAATAGTTATTTGAATTGTATGTGTTATGTTGTGTGTAGAGTTTTCTGGTAATTTGGCAATTAAATACAATCGTGAGTCATCTTTATTTGTTGTTTGATTTTTAAGTTTCTTTAATTTTATACCCTTATTAATCCATGCATCCATATTAGCAAGTGGTTTCAAATTTTCATCAACTTGCATAAATAGGATTTTGTCTTGAGTAGTAATATCTCTAACCTCAACATAATCATATATTGCGATGTTTGGAACTATGTCAATTGTTATGATATTAGTAGTTCCCGGACGGATTACTCCGCTTTCGTAAGCACGGTCAAAACTTATGCTAGGTTCACCAGGTTGCAACTCTCTATCTTCCATACGATAGTTTAATGGAACTATGCTAGTGATTATTTGAGGTAGCACGTTTATATGTATAATTTCTTCTACTATTTTACCAGTTCCATTTTCCATATAAAATCTTACTTGCAATGTATAAGTAGTATAAATATAATGAGAGTTTTCGTTAAGTCTTAATATTAAATCCAAACTTTGAATTTTATCATCAACGTCAAATGTGTCATCTGGAATACTGTTTATAATTCCATTTGCAGTACCGGTATATAATGTGTTATTAAATATTATATCTAGACTATTGATATAATCAACGCCAGCTGTACCAGTTTCGGATGTGATATCAACAATTTGATACTTCAACTCGTCAACCTTCACATCCGTACTTATTTTTAGCCCCAAATTCGATGGCTGGTCTGATGGCATCATATCAATTTGAGTTCGGTCAACGTTTATTGCCGAAGCACCTTTCTTGGTAACCACATTAAAGCTTTTTACAAAACTGCTTGGCAATTGCGCTCTATTTTTTACAATATGCTGCTCACCATCTGCATCAGTATATGTATATAAAGATATAACGTATGGCGTTGCAGTAATTACAAACTTGCCATTAACATGCTCGTCTACTGATATTATAATTGATTGTCCACTAGGTATAGTGTAGCTTGTTCCGTCAGAATTTAAAACCCCGTTTAATGTTATGTAGTTAACAATATCAGCATCTGCAATAGTTTGAGGACCTACGTAGTTAATACTAAAATCAATTTCTATGTTGGTTGCTGATACGCATTTATAAGTTCTGCCGTGATATGTGTTTATACTATAGCTAAAATCAGTTTCAACAAGTTTACTAGAGCCTTTTACTATATTGATATTAGTGTTTGCAGTAATTTTGTTATCATTATGCAAATCGGCACTAGTATACAAATTAAAGTCTAGCACTTTTGTGCGAACAACAACCACAAAACTTGCACTTACACTTGGATTTATTGATGAGGTTATTGTAATTATTGCTTGGCCTTCGCTACGCAACAATAAATTTTCGCCGTTTAATATTCTTACAACACCATTGTCACTGCTTTTTAGCATAAACTTCTTGGAAGCTTCTTCTGGAACAACAATAATACCACTATCACCCACAATTTTACGAATACTGATGGTGTTTAGCTCGTACATATCTTCAATAGCATATCTGCCGCTAGTATCTGCAAATTCATAATAATACATCACAACCGCTTGTTTGCGATAATTACTTTTATCATTAGAGTGTTCTGCATCCATAAGCTCTGCTCTTACAGTATATCGTGGAGCATCTGTATGTATAGTTGGATTATAATCAACAATGCTGCCACTATATAAGGCATACTCGCCATACTTATATTGCTCGTACACTTTGTTTCGATTGTATCTTGCAACTTTTTGGTGTCCAAAATTCGCAGCATCATATATTGTCCAACCCAAAAGTTTGTTGTATGGAGTTAAAGTATCATGGGAAGTATTGGTAATGTCATACTCTTCCCACGCATCAACTAGGTATACATATTGTTTTTCTACTTCAAAATATTTATCATCAATCTTTGCATATCTTGTTTTAGCAGTATGGGTTGGATTGGCACTATCATATATCACCCAACCATTATTTAGTTTAATATAAAATTCAGTTATGCCATCTTTATATTGCTCATAAATCCATTTACCATTAGCATCTTCAATTTCAAATGCTGTATCAATTTCAATGGACGATGGCATTATTGTAACTAAATTAGAACCATCTTGTGTAATAACAATATATGGATTACCATTGTTATATGCCGGCTCTGTGCCAAATCCCTTAAATTTATAATCACTAGCGTCGTCCGCTTTGGAATAATGTTCAGTATACACTCCGTTAATTATGGTATACGCATTATTGTACGCAAGATTTGTTGTGCCAACAATATCAGCACCATTTTCAAACTTAGTTGACTCAAAAGCGCCATTTGAAGCTTTGATTACACCATAATAATATGCAGTATATACTGCCCCATAACCGTCTAGCTCAGCTATCAATCCACTAACAACTCCCGAAGACTCGGCAATTTCCATATTAACGCTGGCCGAACAGCTTACCACATTTAACCTAACAGGGCTATTCTCTGTATTGTTGTTTGGGTAGTTTGCTGAATCCGATTTTGCGTAGCCTATTAGCCCTCCAACAGTATTGTTTGCCTTTATGTCAAATGTATCCACATTATTAGAATAATCCCACGCAAAGTTTTGTACATAACAATAATATAAATTACTGTTCTTTGCACTACCAATTAATCCGCCAACCTGGTCATTGCCTGTGATACTTACTTTGTTGTTTGAATATATTTCATAATAAACTTTATAGTAACTTCCGCCCTCATCAGAGCCTACCACGCCACCAACATTATTGCAACCTACAATTGTGGCTGCAGAATAACAATTGTTTATTTGGAAATCGCTTGCATCGGTAGTAAATTCAACCTTACCTACACCTAACAAGTTTGCGTCTGACAAAATGGTAAATTTTGATTTAATTTCTGCGCCATCAACCTTACTGTTGACACCAATCAGCCCTCCAACATTGTTTATTGATGATTCTATTGCACCCATCGAATAAACATTGTTTAATTTGCCTTTATTGTAGCCAATTACTCCACCAACAGCACTATCATTATCTTGTTTTGCTTTAACGCTTAACGTGATATCGGTTACAGCACCTTGATTATCGTAATATGTTTCATATTCAATGTTACCCGTGGTTTGATTTTGTTTTGCTCCTGTATGCATACCAATTAGTGTTCCTGAATTTATACCAATCAATCCCCCAATCATAACCGAATTGTTTGGTAAATCAACTATTACGTGCCCTTGTACACCTACAAGTGTAATATCATCAAATTCAACCATTCCTTTATTGTTTGCAACAAGCAACCCAATTGAATAATCCGGACTTGGATCAGCGGCGGCTCTTGCCGTATCATAAATCTTACCCGAAACAATTGCTGTTACATTTTTAATCTTCCCAAAGTTCGTACCAATCAAACCGATTGATGTGTCTCCAATTCTTCCACTTGCATTATAATCTATATCAATATAGAATGTTATATTTTCGAGTTTAGCACTTGCTGTTAGCTTTTCAAATAACGTTGGGTTGCTTTGATTTAGCATCGCTCCATATACAATAAATCTGTTGTTAGAGTATTCATCTTCTTGATAGCTTATAAAGCTTCCAGCAAAATCTCCGCTAATTGTAATTCCTTCGCCCATCAAGTCAATATTTTGAGTTAATGCGTAATGTTTATTGTTAACTCCAGCAACAAAATCAGCTTGAATATCTTTAAAATCTTCTGCGCTAGCTATTAAATATGGATTTTCTGCACTGCCGTCCGATACAATTATATCAATAATCATAGCACAGTCTAAAGCCGCCCCACGCACATAAGTTGGTAGATTTAGGTATTTTAAACTTGCAGATAATTCAGTTGTTAATGCGTCAGTTGATACTATAACCAACTTTGCCCTACCTGCAGCGTTTGCAGTTAATTGGCCATCGCTAAAACTTATAATATCATTGGACTTGTCTCCACGTATATTGCAGGTTACATATTGTACGCCAGGCATTGAAACATTGCCCTTTGAGCAATGCTGAGTAACATCTATTGGCAAGGTTTCACCAAGCTTCATATTTATGTAAGCCCCACCACTTTTAAATGTTTGAGATGGAGTATTTAATATTATTCGTTCGGTCAAGTTTGGAATTTTTACATTATATCCACATTGTATAGAATATTGAGCCCCAAACTGATTAACAAGTGCGTAAATTGTTCCCGATATACCTTCTTTCTGGTCGCTAAGTGCCGGTTTAATTGCTTTAAATGTATATGTTGCGCTTGTGTTGTTGTCATGCTTTACTACATTGTCAATACCTGTAAGATTGGTTATCCACAAAATATCCACATAATTTAATACACTAGAATTACTTTCGCCATTTATTTTTATATTTAATGTTTCTGTTCCGTACTGCTCGCGCAATGATGTTAAAAGTGTAGAGCCATTAGAATCTTGATGATAATAATCATACTTTTCTAATAATGTTCGGTCAAATGTTACACTGGTAATTGGCTCATATACGTAAACATAAATTGATTTAGTTTTAGTTTCACCTAATTGGTCACTTATTTTGTAATAATCATACTTTACCGGTTGAATTTCATACGTAATTTTTATATAGTTCTTTTCACCAGTTGAAGTGTTAAATGTACCAAAGTTTGTAGTTGTAATCTCATTCTTTGATTCTGTAATTGTTACAAACCCGCTTAATAAAGATTCCGATAACGTTGAAAGGTTTTCATAATATTTGCCAGCGACAAAACCTGGAGATGATGTGCCGCTTAACTGAGTGTACACTCCATCTTTAAGCATATAATACTTTGTCCAATCCATATCAAAATTGGTTCCATCTTCTAAAAGTCTATAGCTATCTACAAAGTTTGCTACAGCCTTTTTTGAATGTATTGTAATATACTCGTTATTGCTAATGCTCAAATTTACATTATATTTAGCCTGCGTAGCTGTAGATGCCGAAAGTATATATGCATTTTCCACATCAATAAGGGTGTCTATAAACTCCTTAACCTGCTGTTTGCTGTAATATTTTTGAGTTGAATCCCATATGCTGTTTGTTACTTGTTCGTATATTTCGGCTGAGCCGTTATACAAATAATAATTTGAGTAGTTCTCCTCGAACTTATCTGGTTTTGCACTTAATTCAACATATTTATATACATCATTTAAGACCTTTGTGGTATAGTATGTTTTCATTGGATTCCAAACGTTATTTGAAACTTTAACATATCTTCCAGCCAAATTTTCATAATAATTTGAATAGTTGTACTCGAAGTCATAAGGTTTTGCGTCAAGTTTTTCATATCTTAACAAATCCCCGCTATAGTCGGCATCGGAAATTGAAACATTAATGTCGTTTTCTTCCAAGGTCTTATAAACCTTAATATCTTTGTCAGCAATTGGGCGATTAACCTGACTAATTTCCAGTTGCCAATCACCATAATTTATAGTTTTGCCAGCCTTAACCCCAAAAACTATAATGTTATCATATGAGATTTTGCTATCCTCATATTTTAGAGTGCAGCTATTTTTAAATTCAAACAAGCCAATATCCTTATCATACACATACTCACATATACCCAAACCTGTGTTTGGACCAATAATACTTATGTTCAGGTCCACTTTTGCCTCATCACCAATCAGTTGTGCATTATTTAAGCCCTTTAGTTTAGTAATTTGGATACCATAAAACGTGTACCTTTCACCTTCGTTATTATTTGTTATCATGTCAGGAAGAAAATAAAATTGCCAATCATCAGAATATCCACTACCTGCTTGAACATCCGTCATTACACCTTCTTTTTCAACCTTTACAGGCCCATATTCAACACTCGCAACCGTTCGTTGACGATTAAAAGCCACAGTATAAGTTAATGCAAGATTATCGAAATATGGAGATTCAATATCATACATTTGGTTGTATTTACTTTTTATAGTTATCTGGAAAGGCTGATTTGAATCAACATAGCCAGTTGCAACTCTAACCCACTTGATATATACCGTATTTTGAGGAGTTATCGGCTCTGAAGTAAAGGTATTGTTGCCATCATTATCATCATAAAATGTTATTTCTCTTCCATCTTTCACTAACGCAATTTGATATTCATATGAGTTAACAATGTCGTTAATATTATATTCGCTTCCATCTCTAGACAATATAAATCTGCTGGTTTTTGTAACGCCATCGTTTTTTATATAATCTGGATTAATGTATAACAATTGCTTTTTGATTGTTATTGTGTAGTTTCTTAATCCACTTAACGTATTTGTGCTCAAAACATCAAATTGAAACGATTGACCATACGAGCTCGAGTCATTTAATGGAACATCTCTACTTGTAAAATCCTTTCCGTTTGCCTCCGCCAAAATTGGCACTGGTAATCCATTGTTGGTGGCAGTCATTGATGTGGCCCTTTCACCAACAATAATTGGTATGGCCAATTCAAACTCTTTAACATCTCCAACACAATTCTTTGGGGTAAACTTTATCTTAATTTCACCTTCACCATGACTAGTAATTGAAGCGACTACTCTATACTTGCCAAATTCCAATGTTTCTAAAAGTAGGTCATTAATATCACACGACATCTCAACATTAAACAACTGCGAGTACATTTCAGCAAAACTGACCCCTAAAGGCATATCTAGCATACTTAATTCAACAAGACCAGTGTTGTAATAATTATATCCATCTGCTGAATCTGTTCTAACCATTTTGTCAGGATTGCTTATTAATACCAATTCTTTTAATAACTTGCTTGCTGTTGGGTCGCCCGAATCCACCCTCTCAGAATGTGTTGGGCTGACAATCAAAACATTTTCAAATGTTGGCACGTTGATTATTTTTACATTAATCGATGTGTCAGTATAACATGTGGCATTCCCATCTTCCAAAACAGATATTGGCTCAATTTTAAATGTTGTATTTACTTTCACGTTCTCATCGAGAACAATCAAAGTCTTTTGAGCCGTACTTTTCCCACTAACAAACGGAGCAACAATTTGATTTTCTTTGTTGTACGATGTTACATTTACACCAGGCACCGGCTCCCCAGATGACTTTTGCCAAACAATATTATCCATATAATTTGAAGGATAACAATCTAGCAACTGCCTGGTTGGAATTTCAACTTCAACCTTCTCGCCCGATTTAATCACTGGCCTTTGGATAATAAAATCATTGCCTGCGCTAGCAACGGTTTGCAACCTTCTACCAATGTTAAGCGGAATTACACATTCTTTACCTGAAGCCAAATGCGTAAACACCAATGTTGCCCCCTTGCCAGTTGGTTGCAAGCCCTCTATTTCTACTCCGTATAATTTGTCTTCAACTTCTGATCTTATAACTCTAACCAACCCGCTTGGTTTTGTTTCGATATTTACTTTTCCCCATGACTTGGCGCCAGACAATTCAAAAATTATATTTTGACGCCTAGCGTTATCATTGCCATCTAAAACCAAATTAATCTCACTTATATTGCTTTCAATTTTGAGCTTGTCGTATTTTTTGTCACACGCACAAAAAACAACACTCGACAAAAGCATTAAACAAACCGTAGTAAATAATAAAACTTTTTTCATAAGTACCCCTGACACTTTATTATGTGTAAATTATTTTTTTATATAATTATATTATAATATTTAAAGCCGGCTTAGTCAAACAAATAACCCGCCCAAAAATTAATTCTAAAAAATATTGTAAAAATATTTTAAAATTAATTTGAAAAATATAAAAATACTTAAAATGCTTAAAATATGTGTATTTTACTGTATTTTATTGATGTTTTTATTATTTTTTTATTTTTATTATTTATTGTTTTTATTGGCCATTTATTAGTTAATCCGCATACGCTTGACTTATAATAGATTATTAGTTATAATAACTATTAAGGAGATTTATTATGACAAAACGCATTATTACAATTTTGGTTATTACATTAGCGCTGTCGCTTGTTGGCGCAACAGCTTTTCTCATTGTAAAAAATACTAAAAAGGTGCCCTTGCACCAAGCCCATCTTGATTTTGCTTACAGCAAAGATTGTGTAAAACTCACCGATTGCATGACCGAGGCCGAAACTTTGTACCAAACAAAAGTCGCCTCCGGCGAAACACGATTAACTACTTTGCAAAATGTAATTATGGAGCTTGATAGCTTTGAAAAGGATTTAAATACTTATCTAACTTTATCATCTACAAAAAATTCAACGACAAATAAATTAAGCAATAAGTATCAATCTTTGACACGTGAACGCAATCATTTAATTTCCAACTACAATGAATATATCGTACGCATGAAAGGAAATATCAATATTGAGGGAAACGCAACAAAAACTTTATATAACCAGATATTCGACCAAACAGTTGATTATGTTTACAAGTATAACGATTGTTTCAAAGCAAACTACACATACATATTCAGTAAAGTATACAAGCCTGAAACTATAAAGCGCGAACTATATTCATTATACTCGGCCGGTGTATCAGACTTAATGGACAATATTTCTAATCACCAATTTGAAAACATCAATTTGATTGAATACTTAAATAACAAAATTAATCTTAACACAAGTGGCAACGTAATTATAAACTCAAGTATTGATGGTGGTGAATTTAGTGTTGACGCTTTAAACTTTAAAAAATATTACAACTTAAGCAACACAGAAATTTTGATTAACACATTTAAAACAACTACCCCATCTTCAATCAATCCAGAAACTGAAACTTCTAGCGAAAAGTTGGCAATCTATTACATAAACCAACTATTGGAGGTATAGTATGAAAAAATTTTTATGTTTAATATTATTATTGACCCTATTACCAATCGGTTGTTTTACCCTTGCCGCATGTAATAATTCGTACAATATAAAAGAGTTTTATTCTACATACAAAGATATAGAAAAAGAATGTCCTCACCTGGTGTTAAAAAACGCGGTTGATCAATACTCTGTGCAAGGAGATAGCCTTAAACTAGATATCGATTATTCACAATCGCCACAGCTATCGGCATTAGTTGAAAATCCTGATTCCAAATACTATTATTTAAAGTATTTCTACCAGCAACTATTAGACGACTCGCTCGCACCCTTATATTTCTTTGGAAATCAAATTTCCAGCAACAAAAAAATAAGTGACAAGCAAACCAAACAATTGTTTGTAGAGCTTAAAAACTTGGAAAATTGTTACAAAGACATCGATTATTATACTGGAGCTTTAATGGTATCCTTAAAATCTGTTAACGATGAAAATGTAAGTTTGTCGTACCTAAAAAGATTATTTGAAAAATATGAAAGCGCAATAACCGTGGCAGGAACTTTATCAATAATTGTAAACGACGCATACTTCAATACAATAATTTCAAATTCCAACATTAATTATTCGTCAAAAACATATGATGAGTTAACAGATACAGACTTAACTGCAATAACTCTAAACATTCGTTCAAGAATGTATTATTACAAATCTGTTTATGCCAATATCTATACACAACTTTATATTCGTGAAGCAGATTTCGCAAACAAATTAGTTTATGAATCCATAACACTACCAAGTTATACACCTTATGACTACATTTCTTCAGTTTTACAACTAGACAGCAAACCAATCGAAAACTTAAGAAACGCAAAACAATCCATTTATAATAACATCATTTCATTATATAATATACAAAACAATTTTGATGCAGCATACAACGCATTTAATACTGCAGCACAAAAAGTTGCTTATAGCAAAATTGACATCAACACAAGCAGCCAAACTCAAATAAATTACGGCAAAACAATTGAACAGTTTGCTAATGGAATTTCGGTTGACAGTTATGAAATTTTAAATAATTTAATTGACCTACTATACTTATAAGGAGAATTTATGGACTACCAAAAATTAGCGGATTTATTATATCCAAACACAACAAAAACAATACAAGACTATTTTGATTTATACCCTGCCCGCAACCTTAAAGAAGGCGCAGAAGTTACACGTTTTGCTCCAAGCCCTACAGGATATTTGCATCTAGGAAGTTTTTTTGGAGCAACTATTGATAAATTAATTGCAGAAAGCACTAATGGTATATTCTATTTTAGACTTGAAGACACAGATGGTAAACGCACCATTGACGGAGCCGACAAAATAGCATTAGAGGTTTTAAAACTTTATGATATTTATCCTCATGAAGGCTATTTACTTGACGGCCAATCCGGAAACTACGGACCATACAAACAAAGTGAACGTGTAGAAATATACAATACTTTTGCAAAACATCTAGTAAGCATTGGGCGCGCATACCCTTGTTTTTGCAAAAAGCGTGAAAATAAACAAGAAATTTTGCAAGAAAGAGAAGAACAGCTATCTACAACAAACACAATGGAGGTTAAAGACTCTTGCCGAAATCTAACTTTAGAACAAATTAAGAAACATTTAAACAACGGCGACGAGTGGGCTTTAAGGTTTAAATCTCTTGGACAAGATGGCGAAAAGTTTACATTCACCGATAGCGCAAAGGGCGAGAGAATTTTAGCCAAAAACACAATTGACTATGTTATAGTCAAAAGTAACGGAGTGCCAGTTTACCACTTTGGCCACGTTGTTGATGACATATTAATGCATACCACAACCGTTGTGCGTGGTAACGAATGGATGGGCACACTGCCTCTTCACGTTGAAATGTTTGAAGCTTTTGGTTTTAAAGCTCCAAAGTATACTCATACTGCGTTGATTATGAAAAAAGATGAAGCAACTGGAAATACACGTAAAATATCAAAGCGTTTTGACCCAGAAGCAGATATGAGATTTTACTTAAATGCTGGATATCCCGTTGAAGCGGTTAATAGATATGTTATGAACCTTATTAACAGCGAATATGAACCTTGGGCGTTGGCAAATCCAGATGCACCATTAAGCGATTATCCATTTAATCCTAACAACTTAACAACTTCTGACCCTATGTTTGATATTGTTAAGCTTAATGATATTTCAAAAACAGTTATTTCAAAATATACAACCGAACAAGTTTTAAACAACATCTTAACTTGGGCTAAAGAATACAATACGGCTGATTACCAAATATTAAATGCCAACAAAGATGCTTTTAAATCGGTGTTGTCAATCGACCGTGAATGCGAACGTCCTCGTAAAGATATTACCAAATTTGATGAGGTTGTTAAGCTTTATGATTACATTCTACCAAGCTTTCAAATACAAGAATCCTTGGATTTGGGCAATGTAAACAAACAAAACTTAAAAGAATTTTTAGTTGATTACACCAATAATTATGTTGAGGCAAACGACAATAGTGAATGGTTTGCCCACATCAAACAAGTTGCCTTAAAACACAACTTTGCAGATATGAAGGATTATAAAAAATCTCCTGAAAATTATGCTGGAAATATTGCAGATGCTGTTAAGTTTGTTCGTTTTGCAATCACAGGAAGAACTAACACGCCAGAATTGTTTACAATAATGAAAACAATTGGTAAACAATCTTGCGTTAATAGATTACAACAATATATAGATTCATTATAAACAAAACCCACCGGTTGGTGGGTTTTTGTCATTAAATTCAGTAAAATTCGAATAATATTAACCATTTTAGTTAAATTTTATCTATATCTATATATATTAATTTTAAAAAAGGGTATTGACAATGTACTGTTCTTTTGATATAATTTGTTCACAAACAATTTAGGAGGTTATTTATGGCAGGATATAAAAATAATAAAAAGGCAAAAATTATTTCAATTGCTGGTTCCGCAGCTGTTACAGTCGCTTTTGTGGGAATGACTGTTTTTACAGGCGTATCAAATTATATACAAGATAGGTTTTTCCGTCCAAAACCAGAAAAAATAGACCCTACATACGGAATTGTTGATTCTACCAACCGTCCAAACTACCCATATGATGAAACCGAAACAATTAACAAAATCCCCTCAGATAGAGAAGAACACACCGTTGCTGACGAAGTTGGCATTGTAACCGAGGCTGAAACCATAGACGAAACTGAAGAAAGCATTACACGTCCAACACGTCCAAACGAAGAAAGCACTGAACCAAATTGGGGTGTTGACAATGATTTTGTGTATCAACCTCAACCAGATGCGGAAAAAAATCCAACAAACTCATCTACAGAGGAATCTGAACAAAACACTGAAACTGAAACCGATTATGAAGATGTTACCGAAACTGAAGCAACAACTGAGGAAACTGTTGAAATATTATCAACTTTAACAAGTTGGTTCCAAGAATATTTGGTTGAATCAAACAATCTTAGCTCAACACCAAATTTAACAGTTATTGGACTTGACACAATGTCCGTAGATGAGAGCTACAACACTTTTAATATTAGCGGAACTTTAAAAACTTCAAGTAAAATACGCACATTCTCATTTAGCGTTGCAAATACCGATTCGGAACTTTTAATATTTAATTTGCCAGCAACCCTAGATGCTCATACATTGAATACGGCTTTTAACGAAGCAAAAAATTCACCAACCTCTGAAGAAAGTTTAAATCTAGGACAGTTTATTATAATTGAAAATCAAGCATCTGTAATTTCATCTATTCTACGTCCTAGATATGAAGATGTTAGCAAAATAAACTCTGCTACAACAAGGGCTGAAGCAGCATATTTAACTGGCGTATTAAACAACATCAACTCTTGTTCAATCCGCATTTCAACCCCTTCGGGAATCGCTTATGATGATGGTTTTAGATATTCATTCAACACTTATATTAATACCGGAAAATACACTTATTATACAACTCATTATTTTAAATCAGATAAAGAACTTAAAGACACAGAGTTACAAACATATGTTAACAACTATCTAAAATCCGGTGTTTTAGAAACTACCACATATGTAACCTCAAATTCAGCTGTTAATCAATTTATACACCAAATAAATGAACGTGCTGAAGAAAAAAATGCAGACAACACATTATCTAAATAACCCCAAAAAAGGAAAGTTTAAACTTTCCTTTTTTTATTATTACAATGCTTATTGTTGCTAATCCAGTTGAATAAATTAAACATATTTATGTAATCAACTGGTATAAAAATTTAAAAATCAAAGTGCAAAGCCCCCATCAATTGTTATTACTTGACCGGTAATAAAGTTAGCATTGTCACTTGCCAAAAAATATACCGCATCTGCAACATCTTTAGGCGTTCCCAATCTATTTAATGGGGTTTGATTTTTTAACTCAACCTTATCCTCATCACTATATTCAAGTAGCATATCAGTATCAATCACACCTGGGCATACGCAGTTTACACTTATATTACTTGGCGCAAGCTCTTTAGCAAGCGCCATAGTGAATGCTATAACAGCACCCTTGCTGGCACTATAAATAGTTTCCATACTAGCACCAACCTTGCCCCAAATCGATGAAATGTTGATGATTTTTCCAGATTTTTCACTTATCATACTAGGTACAACTGCCTTTGAAGTGTTAATTACACCAAATGCATTTACACCAAACACTCGGGCAATCTCGTCCATTGAAGTTAGCTGAAATAACTTTGAAAGAGCAACTCCCGCATTGTTTACAAGCACATCAATTTTGCCAAATTCTTTCAATGCGGCGTTTACCATATTAACAACTTCACTTTCAATTGACACATCAGCCTTTAACACTAAGCATTTTACACCAAATTTTTCAATTTGATTTGCCAATTCTTTAGCCTTGTTTTCGCTACTATTATAATTCAATACCACGTTATAACCCTCAACGGCAAACTTTAATGCAATTTCCCTGCCTATGCCACGTGAAGCACCTGTAATTAAAACTGTTTTCATACCTTTATCCTTTTATTGTAGTATAACACAACGCGTCATATTTTGCAATATTTTTTAAATCATATTTTTATCGCAAGTTTCATATACATAACTAGGAGAATTTTATGGAAGAAAATGCAAAAACAATAGTTAAACAAACCAACACCAATAGTGAGCATAACCTAACATTAATCAACCGCAACAACTTGTCGGTTACAGGGGTTGACAAGGTTATTAGCGTAAAGCCGGATTTACTACAACTTAAAACCACCTCCGGAGATATGATTGTAAACGGCGAAAATATTGAAGTTACAAAACTAGATTTAGAGCAACACACAATCAACTTAACAGGAACATTTGACAGCATTAAATACAGTGAAAACAATAAAACCCCATTGTTTAAAAAAATATTTAAATGATATTTTTTGCTAGTAATCAGTTATATTCATTTTGTTTGGTCCTGTTTTGCGGGATAATTTGTGGATTAATTTGTGGAATTTTAGGGGTTATTCTAATCAAAAATCACCAAAAAAATATTATCAATTTTATTTTTAAATTTATTTTTGCCCTATTTTTTAGTATTTTCTTAATATTTTCGGTTAATATTTTTTATTTTGGCGATTTTAATCCGATAATTATTGCGGCATTTATTTTAGGCTTTTTATTATGCACAAAATCAACACGGAAAATGCTTGATTTTTTTGAAATAAAGTTTTATTATATTTATATAAAAGCATACTTATGGTTAAAATTTTATTTTGAGGGGAAGCATGAATCAATCAAGGACTAAAGCAAAAGTGTTGTTTGTAGCCTGCATGGCTATAATATTTGTATGTTCACTTTTTGTGATTGGAATTGTTGAAATTAGGCAATACAATATTTATAAACAGCGTATAGCCACACAACAACGCGAAATTAAAGAACTTGAAAATGCAAAAAAATATTACGGTTCAAATAATTATGAAAACAACGCTGAACGTGATAATGGCGAAGCAAACGATGGAGATATAACTTTTACGGAGGAATAAGATGATTATTACAATATCTGGAAAGCCCTGCACAGGCAAAAGCACAATGGCTGAAATTTTTATTAACAAATATGGTTTTGACCGTGTGTATGCGGGGGCAATATTTAAGCGCCATGCGCGTGAGCTGGGCATTGATATTACCGACCTATGCAAAAGTGAACAAATATATGAAATTGATAAACGTGTAGACCAGGAATTAGAAAACATATACAAAACTCGTTTTCATGAAAATCTGTTAATTGAAAGCCGCACATCTTGGAGCTTTATGCCAAAAGCATTTAACGTGTTTATCGATATACCTGATAAAGTTATGGCAGAACGCTTATTTAACTCAGACCGTCCTGAAAATGAACGCGGAAAAGATTTAGACGAGGCGCTTAAAAAGGTAACCGAACGTTATTATGCCGATGTTGAAAGGTATAAATTGTTATACAACATTGATTGCGACAACTTAAATAATTATACTTTTGTAATCGACAATAGCAATCTAACACCTGAACAAACCGCGGATAAAATTTATGAAGAATATTTAAAGTTTGACAAGGAATGCAAGTAATTAGCTTGCATTTTTGTTTGTTTGACATTCAAATAGTTATATTAATATAATAATATGTCCAATTTAGTTTACAAAAATTTGGTTTTTTGTTATTATAGCATTATGAGTATTTGCTCTAAATAGGAGACTTTATGGGATTATTTTCATATTTGTTCGGCTCGGATAATAGCCGAAATTTAAAAAAGGTAAACAAAATAGTTGATAAAATTGAAGAACTATCTGATTTTTACAAAGCACTATCAGATGCAGAATTGCAAGCTACAACAGCAAAGCTGAAAGAACGTTTATCTAATGGCGAAACATTAGATGATATTTTGCCAGACGCTTTTGCGCTTGTGCGTGAAGCTAGTACACGCGTGTTTGGCAAGCGCCATTTCCGCGTACAATTAATTGGTGGTGTTGTATTGCACCAAGGTCGTATTGCCGAAATGCGTACTGGTGAAGGTAAAACACTTACCGCCACCCTACCAGCATATTTAAATGCGTTGTCTGGCAATAGCGTGCACGTTGTAACCGTAAACGAATACTTGGCTCAATATCAAGCAGAGCTTATGGGTAAACTATACAAATTCCTAGGCTTAACCATTGGCGTTACATTAAGCGGTCAACAAGCAGATGAAAAGCAAAAAGCTTATGCTTGTGACATTACTTATGGCACAAATAATGAGTTTGGATTTGACTATCTACGTGACAATATGCAGCCTGATAAAAAATATAAGGTTCAACGCGGACACACTTTCTGTATTGTCGACGAAGTGGACTCAATCTTGATTGATGAAGCGCGTACACCACTTATCATTTCAGGCAGTGGCGATAAAACTAGTGATTTATACACAAAGGCCGACGGCTTTGTTAGACGCTTAAGTGAAAGCGATTACGAAATCGACATTAAACAAAAACAAATTCGTTTAACCGAAGAAGGTGTGGCTAGGGCTGAAAAATATTTTGGTATTGAAAACTTATCAGACATTTCTGCACTTGAGCTAAATCACCATATCAACAATGCTTTACGAGCACACTTTATTATGAAGCGTGATACTAACTACATCGTTAAAGATGATGAAGTGTTGATTGTTGATGAATTTACTGGTCGTTTGATGCAAGGCAGACGTTATAGCGATGGATTGCATCAAGCAATTGAAGCAAAAGAACACGTTAAGATTAAAAATGAAAACAAAACTTTGGCAACAGTTACATTCCAAAACTACTTTAAGTTATACTCAAAGCTTAGCGGTATGACAGGTACAGCAAAAACTGAGGAAATGGAATTTAACAAAATCTATAACCTAGACGTTGTTACAATCCCTACTAACCGTCCAGTTCAACGTATTGATGAAAATGATATGATTTTCTACACCGAAGATGCCAAGTACAAGGCGATTGTTGAAGAAATTCAAGCCAAATACGAATCTGGTCAACCAATTCTAGTTGGTACTGCATCAGTTGATAAAAGTGAACGTATTAGCCGTGAAATATCTAAACTTGGTATTCCTCACAATGTATTGAATGCTAAAAATCACGAACGTGAAAGTTTTATAGTAGCTCAAGCTGGTCGTGTGAAAGCGGTTACAATCGCAACTAACATGGCTGGTCGTGGTACCGATATTCTATTAGGTGGTAATGCCGAATATCTTGCAAAAGCAAAGCTTAATCAAGAAGGCATTTCCAACGAAGTTCTTGAAAAAATTACTGCATACAACGTTGAATTAACTGATGAAGAAAAAGAGCTTAAAGCTAAATATGACAAGTTGTTTGAAGAGTATGAAAAAGAAACTGCTGAAGAACGTAAAAAAGTTCTAGAGCTTGGTGGTTTGCACATTTTGGGTACTGAACGTCACGAATCTAGACGTATTGACAACCAGTTGCGTGGTCGTGCCGGCCGTCAAGGAGACCCAGGCTCATCAATCTTCTTTATCTCACTTGAAGATGAACTTCCTCAACGTTTTGGCGAAGACCGAATGAAGGGTATGTTCTCTATTATATTTAGAGGAAATGAAGATATGCCAATTCAGATGGGAATATTAACACGTTTCTTTGAACGTGCTCAAAAGAAGACTGAAGGTGTAAACTTTGGTATTCGTAAACAAGTGCTTGAGTATGATGATGTTTTAAACAAGCAACGTACAATTATCTATGCTGAACGTGATAAGGTGCTTGATGGCGAAGATGTCCATGCACAAGTTATTGAAATGTTGCACGATTATATTGATGAAATTTGCCACAGCTATATTGATGCCGAAAAGCCAAGTTATGAGTGGGATTTAGAAACTTTAAATAAGGCCCTTGAAGACAAGTTGTTTGAAAAAGGCTCTAACATTGTTACTAAAGAAATGATTAACGATACCGACGTTAACCAAGCAAGCGAAATTATATACAACAAAGCATTAGAAATGTACGAAGCAAAAGTTAACGAAATCAAAAAGATTGGTATTGACTTTGCTCAAATCGAACGCGCCATTATGCTTCGTGTTGTTGATAAGTTCTGGATGGACCACATCGACGCTATGAACACATTGCGTAACGAAATTGGTGTATTGTCATATGGTCAAAAAGACCCTATTATCGCATACAAAAACGAAGGTTTTGATATGTTTGATAATATGATCGACCAAATTCGCGAATACACAGCTTCACACTTGTTTAGATTAAAAATACGTATTGACATCAAGGTTCCTCAACGTGCACCAATACCAACAAATGGTGGAAAGAAAGATGACGTTGAAGATCTTCCTCAAAACAAAGGTCCATTTATGCCAGGCAATACAAGCAAACGCCCAGCAAAGGCCGATAAAGAAGCTAAAACTGAACGTAATGCCCCATGCCCTTGCGGAAGTGGTAAAAAGTATAAAAATTGCTGCGGAAAAGACGAAAAATAGTAAAACAAAACGAATAGACACCATCTATTCGTTTTATTTTTATATCGCCTTATTTAGTGTCTCAAACATTTTTAATAGTTGGCGAATGTATGGTTGACAAACATTTAATTATATGATAAATTACATTTAAGGAAATGGTTATGAGTAAATTATATTTTAGATATGGCGTTATGGGTAGCAGCAAAACTGCCGAGGCATTGATGTGCAGATTTAATTATATCCAAAAGGGCTTTAATGTGTTACTTTTAAAGCCAAGCATCGACAACCGATTTGAAGATGAAAAACCACAAGTTATATCACGTATCGGATTAAGCGCTGAATGTATCAAATTTGATAAAAATGAAGATTTGATTGAACTATTTGTACTTCAAAATGCAAACAAGAAAGTCGATGTTATAATAGTGGACGAATGTCAGTTTTGTACCGCAAAACAAATAGAACAATTAAGGCGACTTGCTTATGATGTGCCGGTATTATGCTACGGTTTGCTTACCAATTTTAAAACCGAATTATTTGAGGGTAGCAAACGCCTTATTGAAGTTGCCGACAGCTTACAAGAAATGAAAACCATTTGCACTTGCGGACGTAAAGCCAGCGTAAATGCTAGGCTGATTGATGGCAAAATTACCACTAGCGGAGCTGAAATTATGATTGGCGCTGAGGAAAGCTACGAAAGCATGTGCTATTTGTGTTATAGACAAAAAATATTAAGGCAAAAAGAATGTTAGATACATTCTTTTTTTATTTTCATATTGCAAATTATCAATATTTATGTTAAACTTTAATAAAGAGGTAAATTATGAATCAAAATCCAACTATATATGCATTAAATAATGAATTATTGCTTATAAAGTCACTTGCCGAATGGCGCAAAAAACCTGAAAAACGATTACGTGTTATATTTAAAGAAAATTACAAACAAGCATATCCAGATGAAACTAGTTACAATTCTAAAGAATTGCTTGATACTGCAACCAAAATAACAATAACAAATCTATTAATGCAGTCGTTTACCTGTTCGTACGAATTTTTAAGGAATAACATCGATGACAAAATGCCTGCGAAGCTAAAAAATTTAAGAAATCAATATTCTGCCAACACTTCAAATCTAAATACTGTAAAATTTTTAGATACTATTCGCCAAGCCTTTGCCCATAACGACATTGCTATGGAAAATCCCAATTGGCAATTTAATGAAAATTTTGATATCGAAATTAGTTTTAGAGGGCACAATTTTGTATTCAAGTTTGATGAACTTCGTATATTAATGAATGAGTTTCTTTTATTAAAAAAAGAGCATTTCACAAAAGAGTTTGATGTACACGAGACAAAACTACTTAAAGCGTTAGAACAAAACAAGCTTACTCCTAAAAATGTGAATTCGTTTATTGTGGAAAATAACAATAAAACAATTACCTTATTCGACCAATATCAAAAAGAAGCACTATTTAATCTTTTTGTCCCTAGCAATGATGCATTGGAAAACAATATAAGAGTAAAAAAATTATTTAACAACAATTATTATATTCTCACTCACCTCCTTCCGATTAAACAGCATGCTGGAATGCTATCCAATCGAAATAATATGTGTCTTAGATTGCTAATCCCATTATCTTGTCCAATGGAGCATAGAAATTATTGGGCACCTGCCGCCAAACATTTAGAAAAAATTTGCAATCCAATCGATAGTCCTGGCTTTGACGATTCATATGAGCGAGGCTGTTTGGCAGAATTTATGATAAATGATAGTAATTTAATTGAAATATATTTATTGAGTAACGCTTTATTTAACATATTTTCTCTAACTACAGCCAGTATTCTAGAGCCTTATTTAAACGAAACTGGCGTTAATATTAATCGATTACGAAATTCAATTATGCACGGCCGATATTTCTATAACAATAAAGATGGTTTTAATTTTTATGATGGCCGAAACAACAATGCTCTTGAATATATTGGTTCAATTTCAACACGCCAAATATCGCATGCATTAAAATCTTTTGTAGAAGATACTTATACATTGTCAGTTTAATAAAAAGAGTGGGGATTATCCACTCTTTTTATTTAATGCTTAATACACTATTCTGCACTTTATTTTCTATTCATTGTAATGTTTATGCGGTAATAGCCTTGCGGTTGATGGCAAAGCGGACATTCAACCGGCGCACACTTTCCAGTTTGCACAGTGCCACATTCATCACATTTAAAGCACCCTTCACCTTCACAACACTTATATAATGTTTTACCCTTTAACTCTTCATGCAATTGGGTTAAAATGCGTTCATGCCCCTTTTCTACGTCTGCAATAAGTCTAAACAAGTTGGCCACATCTTTATAACCCTCTTCTTCAGCAATAGATGCAAATTCAGGGTATATGTTTTCTCCTGACGAATGTTCATTTTCACTTTCCAATTTTAGAAGGTCTACCAGATCTCCCGAACGGAATGGATATCCTGCACATATTTCAATGTTTTGCACATCGCTTCCGCCATACTTGGTAATCATTTGAAAAAACTGTTTAGCGTGCGCCATTTCGTTGTGCGCCAATGTACGTATTAACGCACTCATATAGGTATATCCCTCTTGCATTGCTGTTTGCGCCATAAATTGATATCTTGCACCTTCCTGACATTCTGCCGCAAATGAACGTGCTAAATTTTCTTTTGTTTTGCTGTGTTGAAATTCTACCATAATTCCTCCTAAATACTATTTTTAGCATTTAAAAGTTTTTTAAACATACATGATAAAATTATTTACAAACAATTTAAATTCATATATAAATTATTTTATTAAATAAATTAATATATTATTAAATTTTATTGTCTTATGCTTATTTTAAGTAATTTTATAAAATAATTAATTTATTTTATAAATGTTTAATTTTAAATATTTTCATTTATTTGTTTATTATTTTTAAAATAATATTTATTAGTTTTACGATAATTTAAAAATAATTTTACAACCTCACATAATGGTATAATAGCAATCGATGCAATGGCCACCATAATCCATTGATGAATGTTTAAAAATTCCAATTTAAATATTGTGTAGAATACGGGACAGACTGCAATCAATAAACTAATTCCAAACGACAATGCAAAGCATATATTAAATGTCTTGTTGTCTAATAGATTTTTGCCTAGTATGCTTTGATTGGTTTTGCAATTAATACTGTGCAACAGTTGCATAAACACAATCACAAAAAATACCATTGTTGTTGCAATGCTTGCGCCAAAAGTAAACACAGCATATAAGTACACACCTATTACAATAACCATTTGAAGGATTGATTGATAAATCATACTTATACCAACATCTTGGCCAAACAATCCGCTATTGCTTTTACGGGGCGGGCTTTGCATAATCTCGGGTTCGACCAGCTCCTTACCAAGCGCAAATGCAGGAAGGCTGTCGCTTACAAGATTTATAAACAGCATTTGTGACGGATACAAAAATGTGTATTGCGGAAAGAATATAAGTCCGAAAAACATTCCTAATACTTCCACACAGTTTGTAGATATCAAGTACTGCAACGCCTTTTGAATATTGTTGTATACCTTTCTGCCCTCTTCAACCGCCACCACAATGCTTGAAAAATTATCATCAGTAATCAACATATCAGCAACACTTTTTACAATATCTGTTCCGCTTTTACCCATACCAACGCCAATGTCGGCAATTTTTAAGCTAGGGGCGTCATTTACACCATCTCCGGTCATTGCTACAATCTTCTTCAAACTTTTGTATGCTTTTACAATCTTGACTTTATGCTCGGGACTAACACGAGCAAACACTGTATAACGCCCAACATTGTCTGCAAATTGCTTATCGGTCATCTTGTCAATTTCTTCACCTGTCAACACTTGGTCTATATCTGCCGCAATGCCCAAATCTCTTGCAATGGCAAATGCAGTTCTCTTGTGGTCGCCAGTAATCATGATTGGTTTTAATCCAGCTTTAAAGCATTTTTGTATTGCGCCTTTAACTTCTTTTCTGGGCGTATCCATCATACCTATTAATCCAACAAAAACCAAGTCTTCTTCAAGATTATAGGTTTCATCAATGCTGTTATAACTCTTATAGCAAAATGCCAGCACTCGTAGCGCCCTATCCGCCATTTCATTGTTAATATTAACAAGATGTTGGCGCATATTATCCGTTAACGGAATAACGTTTCCGTTAACATCAATATATTTACATAGGGCAACAATTCTATCAAAAGCGCCTTTTGTATAACTGTATATTTTATCATCAACAACATTGAGCGTAGTCATCATTTTGCGGTTAGAATCAAACGCAACTTCTTGAATCCGTTTTGACTCTAGTGCATTACCCTGCAACGAATACTCGTATATTGCATTCTCGGTTGGCTCTCCTACTACTTTTTTATTTGTATCAATATAGGAATTATTGCAATAACGCATACAGTTAAGCATTTGAATATTTACATCAGTTACGCTACAACAATATTTATTATTTGTATAATTTTGCACAACTGTCATTTTATTTTCAGTAAGTGTTCCAGTTTTATCGGTACATATAATTTCACAGCTGCCCAAAGTTTCTACCGCACTTAATTGCTTTATTATAACCTTTCGTTTTGCAAGCTGCTGAACACCCAGTGCCATAATAAGCGTTATTACCGCCGGCAAGCTTTCCGGTATTGCTGCCACCGCAAGCGCAACTGACGTCATAAGTGCGCCTATAAAATTACTATCACTGACAAAAATCAATTCGATTAAAAAAATAACTATACATATACTAAGTACTGACCACGTAATAAACTTTCCTATCTTCTCAATACTCTTTTGTAATGGAGTCAATTCCTTCTTTGTATTAAACAAGAGATGTGCAATTTTACCTATTTCCGTATTGTTGCCAACACTAGTCACCACCCCTTTAGCTTTGCCAATTGTTACCAAGCTACCAGAATATGCCATATTGCTCCGCTCAGCTAATACTGCATTGGGCTTACATATAGCATTTGCTTCTTTAGTGCTAGCAAGCGACTCTCCCGTTAACTTACTTTCATCACATTTTAAGTTATTACTTTCAATCAGCCTCATGTCTGCCGGCACTATATCTCCAGCCTCCAGATATGCAATATCGCCAACCACCAAATCTTCAGTTGGTATTATTTGCACCACCCCATCACGCATTACACGAGTTGTTGTCTTTTCGCTTTTTCTAAGTTCTGCAATGCATGCTTCAGCCTTATTCTCTTGCACCACACCAATAATAGCATTCATTATTACAATAAATAATATTACAAAGCCCTCAAACAACTCGCCTGTTTGTTTATTTATTATTGCTATGCTAATTGATATGACTGCCGATACCAACAAAATAAGCACCATTATGTTTTTAAACTGCGCCAAAAATCTAACAAACAAACTTTTTCGTTTTTCTTTGTCAATACTATTAAATCCATATTTGCTTCTACTATTTAAAACTTGTTTATTGACCAGTCCATTCTGGGTAGAATTTAATTGCTTTAAAACCTCTTGAACACTCAAATTATGCATAAAAATCCTCTAAATATGTATACACAACCTTTGTCCCGTTTAGAACTAAGCCAGTTGTTAAATTCAAACACAAATCAAATAGAATATAATATCCCACTCCTCAACATCTAGCTTTCCAGCAAAATATGAATGACGTGTGAAAAATTTTTGAATAATTTTCAAAAAAGTGTTGACAAACCCATATATTTTGAATATAATATAAATGTAAGCATTAATAAATGCGTTTTTTAATGCTCCAAATTCAATATCGCGGGATAGAGCAGTTCGGCAGCTCGTCGGGCCCATAACCCGAAGGTCGTTGGTTCAAATCCAACTCCCGCAACCAAGTGGAACTCAGTTGAACCACCCTCTCAAAAGAGGACATCAACTGAGTTTTTTGATACTTTTATCGACTGAAATTGTTTCGTTGATTTAAGACATAAAAGAAACATTATTTTTATAATTGCTGTAAAAATACCAGAGTAGTTGCTCTGGTATTTTTTGTTATTTGATTAAAACTTTTAAAAATGTCTTTTTACCTTTCTTTACTATAAATTCTTTTGTAGTTGCAAAGTCTAAAACTTCTGTTATATCTGTCTTTTTCTCATTATTGATTACAATTCCACCTTGTTCAATAAGGCGTCTTGCTTCACTCTTTGAACTTATGATAGAAAGTTTTGCTAGGAAATCAATGATATTTAATTTATCATTACTTTCAAGTTCTTCTGTTGGCATATTTTCACTTATTCCTTGTTTGTTTTCAAATAAGTTCTTTGCTATTTCCTGTGCTTTAAGAGCTTCTTCTTCACCATGCACAAGTTTTGTAACTTCAAAAGCCATAAGTTTTTTTGCTTTCATAATATCAGTAGCGCACATTTCTTTAATTGTTTCCACATCAATCTTTGTGAAAAATCTTAATAATCTTTCAACATCTGCATCTAAACAATTTACAAAATGTTGGAAGAAATCAAATGAAGATGTCTTTTCTCTTGATACCCATAATGTGCCTTTTTCAGTCTTGCCCATTTTAACACCTTCCGCATTAGTTAGAAGTGGACAAGTCAAGCCCATCATCAATTGCCTTTCTTTACCGTCTGCAAAATTCATTTTTCTTGATAAATCAACCCCTGCAACAATGTTTCCCCATTGGTCAGAGCCACCGATTTGAAGAATACAACCAAATTTATTGTTCAAATGGATAAAGTCAAATGCCTGCATTAACATATAGCCCATTTCCATAAAGGATAATCCGCCTTTTTCAAGCCTATTCTTGTATAGGTCATTTCTTAGCATTTCATTTACATTGAAATGAACACCAACCTGACGCAAAAAGTCAATGTATGTTGCTTGTTTTAGCCAATCAGCATTATCTACTACCAATGCTGGATTTTCTCCGTCTGTGCGGACAAATCTTTTGATTATACCACTAATTTCCTTAGCATTTCTTGCAACTTCTTCTTTTGAAAGCATTTTTCTCATATCTGTTTTATTTGTCGGATCTCCAATAAGTGCTGTTGCTCCACCAACTAGTACAATACATTTATGACCACAATCTTGTAATATTCTAGCCATTTGTAGTCCAAAAAAGTGTCCTATATGCAAATCATCGGCTGTTGGATCTATTCCAATGTAAAATGTTATAGGTCCTTGTTTTAATAGTTTTTTAGTTTCTTCTAAATGTGTGGTTTGAAATACAAAACCACGATTTTCTAATTGCTCAAAAGCATTATCTTTAAACATAATTATTTCTCCTTTTATATTATATCAATTTTTATTTATTTTTCCAAATCAATTTTAATATCGCCCCAAAGGGCGTATGTTTTTCTAAACCATTTCATTATTACTTTTCCTTTTAAAATAAAAAATCTGCCATAAGTTTACACTTGTGACAGATATTCCATTTAAAATAAAAACTGCCACATAGCGATTTTGCTATATGACAGATGTTTTTGATATTTTTAATTATTTGCAACACAAAACTCCTACATATAGCTTTTCTATTTGTAGTAGTAATAATATGAGTTTAAAGCAAATAAATTTTTCATAATATCTCCTTGATATGTAATTAGTGTATCCAATTTTGATATAAAAGTCAATACCTTTTTTAAAAAACATATAGCAAATTTATAAGTGAATATATTAAAGTACTTGTCAAATCAATTTGAAATAAATATAAATATCTTATCAAAAAACACATAACCTAGAACTTTTTGATACTTTTATATATTATATAATAATATATAATTTAGTGGTTCAACTGAGATTATTCATGTTCAACCAAGTTAAACCTCAGTTGAACAAACTGAGGTTTTTTATTGCAAAAATTTGGCACAACATGTTCGTATTTGAGTTTTCATATGATACAATTCTCCCAAAAGATTGAACCCCTTTCAGTCTTAAATATAATAAGGAGAAAACAATATGAATAAAATCATACAACCAAAACTTATTCCTAAAGATAAAAATATAACCACTTGCAAAAAATGGCGTGAGGTGCTATAATGGGAATGTGTAACCTTAGTGGGGGAATAACACCTGTTTATGGACCTTATGGGAAAAATATAAAAGATATTGAAGGTTGTACTCCAAATTCTAGAACAGATTATTTTGATGAAATAACTGGGAAATTGTTGCAACAACGATGGTACGATGCTGAAGGTAGGGCTGCTTGGGATAGAGATTTGGACCATAAAGATTCAAATAATACGCATACTTTCCCACACGACCACTATTGGGAATGGGAGAAAAATAAAGAGCATCCTCCTAGACCTGAGTATTTAGGTCCAAATGGCGAAAAAATAAATAAACACTATTATTAAAAGGAGAAATTTATGAAAACTAATCCATACGATAAAATATATGAAAAAAAATGTGATGTCTGTAATAAAATATTATTAGCTAGTAAAACAGGAAATGGAGAATGTCCTCACTGTAACTGGTATAACAATAGACTTGGTGAAATAAATGAAAACGATGTTGTTTTTCCTAATTTAGTATCTCTAAACAAAGCAAAACAACTGTATAAAGAAGATAAACCATTTAGACCAGATTTAAAAGACTTCCTTGATGCTCTATATTTTTATAGTGAAGTAGAATTTTGGTATAAGGGATTAAATTGCTGTATGTGTTTAAGAGGCAATGCAGATACAAAAATCGAATTTGGATGGAGTCCTGAAAATGTGTATTACTTTTCTAACAAAGAAGACTTTATTCAAAATGCAAAAATTGAAAACGAATATGTAAGAGATATTTGGGATTTAGTCGAAAATCCTAAGTATATGTAAAATTAATATTTTAAGGAGAATTTATGAAAACAAGTGAACAATTAAGTTCGCTTTTTTCACATATAGACAATGAGTCTAATTATGAAGAAGAAAAGCGAATAAAGAAATTAAAAATAACCCGAAACGAATTTAAAACAGTTGGCAAATATGATATGCCACTTATTAAAAAACAAGATATTGATTTAGATAAAATTAATTTATGGAATTATACTAAATCTAAAAATAATGATGAAGAACATAGCGATAAAACTATACACTTTTTCACTTACGATTGGCACTTTGACAATGTTTATGAAAAGCCAGAACTTGCATTGGAAAAACTAGACCAATATTATGCCCTACTTACTCCAGAGTTTAGCACCTACAACGATATGCCTCTAGCAAGGCAAATAGATAGCGTATTTAAAAGTCGATGGTGTGGAGCATACTGGCAAAAGCAAGGTTTTATCGTAATACCAACAATCTTTTGGAGTTCTGATGATAGTTTTGAATTTTGTTTCGATGGAATAGAACAAGGTTCCGTGGTTGCAGTGTCAACTTATATGCGAGAAAATTTTAAAGACCAATTTATGGCTGGATACAACAAAATGCTAGAAGTTATTAATCCATCGGCAATTATATGTTATGGAACACCTTTTAAGGAAATGAAAGGCAATATAAAAGCAGTTGACCCATTTAATAGAACTGAGTTAATTAAAAAGATTGGACTAGCAGAATTTACAAAGAAATATCTTGCTGGCGAGTTGTATCCTGAAATTTAGGAGGAAAATTTAATGAAAAATTATAAATTAACTATTGATTTACTTCCAAAAGGTGCTTGGGGAAATGATTTTAGCAAAACTCTTTCTAAAAAAGATTGGGACATACTTAGAAATAAATGTTATGAACGAGCAAATCATAAATGTGAAATTTGTGGATATGCAACTGACGACCTTGACGCCCACGAAGTTTGGGATTTTAATGTAGAAAACAAAACTCAAAAATTGGTTGACATAGTCGCGCTTTGTAGTAGATGTCATGGTGTAAAACATATACGAAATTCATATAGGTTGGGTTATGGCGAAGATGCCAAAACTCATTTTATGAAAGTTAATAACGCTAGCGAACTTGACTTTATTGCCCACCTAACCGAAGCGGAAATGAAATTTGAAGAACAAAATAAAGTTTATAGATGGAAGATAGTTGCCGACCTTAGTAAATTTGGGCTTAAAAATCCAACAATAAAAGAACGGAATATCCCATTTATTAAAAATCCATACCAAAATGCTGATTGGACAACGATTACATTTGAAGATAAGAAAAAGCTTTTTCAATATTATCAATCTTCACCACCTAAATATTGGATTAATCCACCTAAAGTAATATCAATAGATGTCGACAACTATCAAGGACTAATAGAAATTTTATGTGACGATATAAACAAAATTGAATGGTATTTAGATAAACAGAAAATCAAAACTAAATATAATGTCATAGGCAAATTTAAAACTACGTTAAAGGTTGAAAATTTAAATGGAAAAGAATTAACTTTCACTTTATTTGGAGACGGAGGTAAAACTTTTTCTAAAACATTTGAACTTTTACCTCAGGAGGTGCTATAATGGGAATGTGTAAACTTAGTGGCGGAATTAAAAGCAAAACAGGCAAAATAGGTGATTTAAAAGCAACTGGAGATCCAAACTCAAGAATTGACTTGAAAAATGAACAAGGTGAACTTATACAGCAAAGGTGGTATGGTCCTGATGGTAGAGCCATATGGAATAGAGATTGGAAGCATAAAGATAACAATCCCCAAAAACCTCATAAATTTCCCCACGACCACCCATGGGATTACAGCAAAAAAAATCCAAGAGAAGACTATGATGAAAATAGGAAAATAAATACTTATTATTATTAAAAGGAAAATTTAAATGAAACATAATATACAAGAATATAATATACAATCAAAATGTGCTGTTTGTGGTCATTCTGTAATGATTGATGAAATTGGTAATGGCGATAATTGTCAACACTGTGGATGGGTACAAAATATAGGCAACCTTGAATTCCCGGACAGAGTAGAATGCCCCAATTTAGTATCCTTAAATAAAGCAAGAAAATTGTATAAAGAAGGAAAACTTTTTACACCAGATTTCAGCGATTTTATTGATGGATACAACTTTTACGGAGAAATGGAATTTACTTATAAAGGCATAACTTATGGTTTAATGGGTGTAGAAAACGTAGGAGTAGAGTTTTGGGGAATGAATACAGATAAATATGAAATATATAAAGATATAGAAGAATTTGAGCAAAAAGCACACATCAACGGAAAACTCGTAAAAGACATTTGGGATGAAGTTGAGAATGCTAATTGGTTGCAATAAATAAAAATCCACGAGTATAACTAAAGTTAACACCAAAAGTAACTGAGATTAATGTTGATAACTATCAAGGAATACTAACTATAAAATCATTATTCACAAACAAAATTGAATGGTTTTTAGATGAAGCAAAAATCAAAACTAAATACAATCTAGCGGGATTATTTACAACCGAATTTTCAGTTAAAAACCTAATAGGCAAGCAATTATACTTTAAACTAACAAATTCAAATGGTGAATTGATTTCTAAACCTTTTGACTTGTATTAGAATTCTATTTACATTACTTTCGCTCAACCAACTTGGTTCGAGTTGAACACCTTGTTCAATTCGTATTTTTGTTTACTTTATTAAAAAGCCGTTATAATATTAACAGCTTTTTTTTGTGCATAAAACGTAAATTCTACTCGCCTTTCGTATATTTATTTTTTTAAAATTCTCATCTAATAAATATATTTGTTTAAATCCCACACTCTTTAATTCTTTGTATATCTTCTTTGTGGAATATTCATATTGAGTCATTTCATATTCATTCTTCACAAATAATCCTTCATCATTTTTTGAATATGTTATTGTTTTAAATTTTACTTTACCATCCGATATGGGATTATTGATGGCCACTTCATCGCATTCATCCGTTTCTGTAAAAATCACTCTCCCGCCTTTTTTAAATTTGTTTACGGTATTAAAATCAAACAAAAACCATCCATCATTCTCAAGGTGATTATATACAGCATTAAACATATTTTTTAACTTTAAAAATGGGAATAACTCATTTATAGCATTATAATTGCATGAAACAGCGTTAAACTTTTTATTTAGATTAAAATCTGTCATATCTCCATAAATAAACTTAATATTAGGTCTATTTATACATGCTTGTGCGTATTCTATCATGTTTTTTGAACAATCCAGTCCTACTGCCTCTTGTATGTTTAGAGGCCCTACTATCTTATCCAAAAAAGAGCCCGTCCCGCTAGCTAAATCTAGCCAACTATGAACGTTAATGCACTTACTATTAAAAAATGATATCACATGTTTTGCACGTTTTATTGCAAATCTACCATTAAATAAGTGATAATATTTCACATAATCACCCTTATCATAAAATTCATGCATCTATTATCTCTCCATTTTATATTGTATCGGGATAGCCTTTTTCCCATGGAAAATACACCCAATCGTCTTTATGCACTTCATACACATACTTTATAGGTATATCATCGTATTCAAACACTGTGTCTGTAATATAATTTTCATCAATAACTACTGAATAAATAGCTAGAACATTTTTATTTTTCTGTTTTAACAATTGTACGGCTTGATTAATACTTTTACCCTTATAAATTATATCTTCAAATATAATATAATTATCATATGAAGCATCAAAATCTTTACTCAATAAGAAAGCCTCACCATAATCTGCTCTTTCATCAGACTTGTTCATTTGTACTTGTAATGAAGACACATTTCTTAATCCGGAAAAATGAGATACTCCTGTCATAAAAGGTAATCCACCTCTTGCAATCCCTAACAAACATAAATTTTTAATGTCTTTATATTTCTCCACATCATTTGAAGTTACCTTTAATGCTTTTCTATATTTATTTAAATCTATAACTGCCGTATTATCAACTGAAATTAGTTGTTCATCTGTTAAACTTTTTATCATAACTCTACCTTTTAAAATTGTAAATTATATCCCCAATATATGTTTTAATGTTTCCGCCACATAAACTTGATTTAAATTGATATACCCCATAATCTTTATTTGATATATCATTTTTATCACAATATACTCCTCCACATAAAAAATAATCAATATCTTTGTTATTTATGCAATACAACATTCTTCCCCAATGCAACATATTGTTTACTTTTTTATCATTATACATATTGTCGCTAACAGAGTATATACATTCCAAAACTCTATTGTATACATAATCTATACTCATAGCAACAACTTCGCCTTCAATGCTAGTTTCGTTAAATTTTAAACATTCGCTGTCCATATTTAACAAAAAATCTTTAAAATATTGTTTGTCGTGTATTGAAAGGTTTTTCCTTTGCATTGTTTTTACATATAGCTCATAAAATTTATCCAAATTAAAATTATTAATGTCCTCTATTTCTACACTTTTTAAGCCATAGTTATTAGCCTTTTTTATATTCTTTCTACAACTCTTTGACATTTGAGCCAGCATTTGTTTCTCATTGTCGGCTTTTACACATATTTCATTGGGTGGCAACATTGTTTTTGTGGGGTCATCTATAATTTCGCAACCCAAATTTTTTAAATACACTTCACACTTATTTGAAATTAATGGATTACAAATAATTTTTGTGGCATTATATCGTTTAGCAATTTCTTCCGCCTTAATTAAAAAACCACTAAAATATTGAATATCACATTCATTAAAAATTGGTCCTCGCGGGCAATATAACTTACATTTGCCATTATTACTTTTGCGCAAAAACACACTAGCAGAAAGTTTTATATTACCTTCGCTATCATTGATTTGAATTAAAAATTTTTCATCTTTTTTATTATTGAAATAATGTATGCTTTGCTGATATCTCGTATGCGATAAATTTAATATAAAATTTTCATGAAGTAATTTATTACACATTTTGCTTTTCTAACCCATATATTAATTTTTTATATTTAATTTCTCTTTTTCTTACTTTGTTAATATAATATTTTAATACATTATCTTTAAAATACTTAGTATTATAAGTCAGCATTTCATTAAAAATTTCCATTCTTAATTTTAAAAACTCTAAATCTTTTTTTATACACTTAATCATTAATTTCGAAACATAATCATAATTTTTAATTATTGCTTTGGCCCTTAATTTTTCATTTAATGAATCTTTCGGTGCTGTTACTCCATTAACATTTTTAACATAATTATAACCAATAAAATTTATATTCGCTATTTTATTTGCTTTACAAAGTATATAATCATTTAACAAATCTTCATGTATATGGTAATCTAAAAACTTAAATTTATTTTGTTTAACAAAATTTGTTTTATAGCAGTATAACCATAATGGACCAAACTCACATTCGTTTTCCTTAAAAACCCTCATCGCTTCCTTGGGTATTAACGGACCCATTTCTCTCAACATATACTTATTTAACTCTTTATCAGTTGTCTTTAAGTATTCAATTCTGTTGGCATTAAATCTGATTACATCAACATCTTGCAAATCTATTTGTATGCGACTTATTAAACAATCGATTAATCCCTTATTAAAATAGTCATCGCTATCTAAAAACAAAATATAATCACCTGTTGCGTTCTTTAGTCCAATATTTCTCAACTTGCCAATACCGCCAGTTCTGTTGATAAAATATTTTATATCAAGATTTTTAAATTCCTTAATAATGTTTAATGAGTTATCAGTAGAGCCATTATCTATTAAAAGCACTTCAATATTATTATACTTTTGCTCTACAATACTTTGTAAGCACTTATATAATGTTTTTTCAGAATTCAAAAAAGGTATTATTATACTAAATTTCATAAATCCTCTTTTTAATTTATCTTTTGCAATAAATCCACAATTTCATTTAATGTTTTTTCACGCTCAATTGCTGTATCATAATATAAAAAACCATATTTTTCACATTGCTGTTTTATATTTATACTTCTATCTATTAACTTTTGGCAAGTTTTTAACATTTGCTCATCCGTATATTTTAATGTCCAATCACCATCAGTTTGTGTGTTTTTTATATTTGCAAGCATCTCTTCCTTAGTCACATTTGACATACCCAAGAAGATAACTATCATGTCATCCACTTTTGAAAATTTAGAAATGGTTTCGGGAGAAAGTTGAAATCCATTAATAGCAACTTTAATACCACCATACTTTCTATCTTTATCACAACACTTTAGCATCTCATAAGCAAATGGTGCAAAATTCTTATCTAAATCTTCTTTTTTCTTTTCGCTAATTCCTAATTCCGGAAATATTTTAGTAAAACTATGTACTATTGTATCAAGCTCAAATACACTATAACCCAACTTGTGATATAACATTTGAGCCAATGTCGATTTCCCTGCTCGCGACACTCCGCCTATATATACATTTTTCATTTATTCCTCCAATTTTTTGAGAATAAACTCCCCAACTTGTTCCATATTGTTTTCATTTTGTTTTATGATATAAGTTTGATTATTAATTAATTCATTAAATATATCGTTTTTAATATTTCTATTTTTAATATAAGTATCTATTTTATAAAAATCATTGTCATAACTTTCTTGACTAGAATACTCTATAAAATTATTGAATTTGTTATTATCTAATATTTTAATCTTTTGACTATTGTTTGCAACAACACAACAATAGTCGGAATTAGGAGTATATTGAGGAATTACAATCATTTTAAGTTCTGAACATATATTGCCAATATTTACATTATTTAAATTTATTAAATCCTGTGGGCTCATATATATTCGGTCCTCTGCCACCCTTATATATCCTTCAGATTTTAATGATGCATACTTTTTATTTTTTTCTAATTCTAACCATCTGCTACTTCGTCTAATCCCTATAAATTGAGGTGATGGCAAAAATTCAAGTTTGTTGTTGTTTTTATCAACTATTAAGAAGTCGTTTGTAATAAAATTAAAACCAAAATCCAACAAATTTAACATTGTTACTGTTTTCCCAGAATTTGCCTTACCTACAATTATTACTGATTTATTATCTTTTTCGACACATGAACAGTGTAACAATAGTGCACCTTTTAACTGATACAATCTTATAAATAAATTAGTTATAAAATTTCTTGCTATCTTTTTCTTGGCTTCTTTATCATAACTATCTAAAAAATATACTTTACAAGAATTATTCTCGTTATCAACACTAAATTGAGGATGATAATCCATATATGGTATATTTAGTGTAAATAATTTATCAATATGGTTTTCTGATTGTTTACAAAACTCTAACGAATAGTCATACTCATCATTACTGTGACTGATAGACATCATTCCCTTAAATCTCTTTTTAATTGTGTCTATAAGATAAGTTGGAGATTTAAGTTTTACTTTAAGTTGCCCATACTTTAATATAACTTGCTCCATATAATCATCTTCAGTTAAATTTATCTCATACTCTATGTCCTGCAATATTTGATTAAACACATCTTCTCTATTTTTAGATGTGTCATAATATTTCATATTGTTATTTTGGCAAAATTGAATAATTCGTTTATTATCTTTATATAGATTATTGGCATAATCCATTAAATCCTCATCGGACAATTTATATGTCCAGTCATACTCTTTATCAAATTTTCGCATTTGATTAAAATATTGTTGAGATGAATCTAAGTCTTGCGCTAAAATTATGGTAATAAAATTATCTTTATTTGCATATAAGTCATTGATATTATAATATGAGCCTTCCACACAGTAAAAAATATCTCGTTTCTTATTGTTAGATTTATTTACAGTATTTATAAATTTCCATAAAAATGGTTTAAGATTATTTACCACTACACCATCTGTTCGGTTATGATTAATATCCAGTTGAGGCATAGCCCTACTAAATGCAGATACAAAAGAATCTATAGATATTACATTATAATTAAACTTTTTGTTTAATAATTTAGATAATGTTGTTTTTCCACTTCTACTAGAGCCGTATAATAATATATTCTTTTTCACTAATACCTCCTTCTTCGCATAGGTAGTAATGGGTGTGACTTTTTCTTTAATTCTCTATATATTTGTTGTACGTTTTTATATGCACAACGATATAAAAAATCTTTTTCATATTGCTCAATGCAGTCTTCAGCCATATCCAAGAATTTCATAGCTATTTGATATCTTGAATTATATCTCAATCTTAAATGTTCCTTCTCGTCGCGTTGCATTATAGAGTTTTTATGAATTCTGTAATTATAAAAAGGTCGTTCTATTAAACAAAAATTATTAACCAATAACAACATTCTTGTTACCCAATCTTCATCTTCATGCAATATACCTTCTTCAAAATATAAGTTGTTTTTTTCTATAATTTCTCTTTTTACAACAAATCTCCATACTGTAAATATTAAACGAACTCTATAAAAGTATTCCAATACTTGTGATTTTTGCTTATTGTTAATATATCTATTATTTAAATTTTCAGTATAACATCCATGCAAGTTTTCGTCTTCCTTAATAGTATTAAACATACCAACAAACGCTTCAATGTTGGGTTTTCTTATAAGTTTTTTAGAGATTGTTTCAAACATCCAGTTTTCTACATAATCGTCGCTATCTAAAAATACTATATAGTCGCCAGTTGCTTTCTTTAATCCAATATTTCTAGCAACTGAAACACCTTTGTGATTAGATTGTATTAGATTTATTTTATTATTTTTGAAACTATTTATCACATCAATTGTTTTATCTGTTGAACCGTCATCAACAATTATTATTTCATAATTTGTATAACTTTGATTTAAAACACTTTGTATTGTTTGTTTGATAAACTTTTCAACATTATACGATGGAATTATTATTGAAAATTTAATACTTTTTCTCATATTATTCTCCTTATAGTTGATCTTTACCTTCCGTTTGCTCCATTAGTATATAATACATTTCCTTACATAGTCTATAAGCCTTTCTTAATATATGTGTTTTTTTATAATCAGTAAATTGTTCCGAGAATTTTAAAAGATTTTTAGCAATCTCCAATTTTGAAATATAGTTAAAATTTGTTGGACTTGTTGTTATTGAATTTTTTCTTTTTCTATATGTAATAAATGGTATATCAATACATTGAAACGAATAACAATATAATAATATTTTAGTTAGCCACTCTTCATCTTCGTGTATAACTTTTTCATTAAAGAATATTTTATTTCTTTTTATTATATCTTTCTTTATTACAAATCTCCAAACAGCCATAATAAATCTTAATTGATATAAATAATCTAAAACTTCTTCTTGTGACTTACCAATTATTTGGGTTTTATCAATACTTTCACAGGACAACTTTTTTATTCCTTTTTCGGCTATACACTTAAATTCTCCTATTACACAATCTGGATTTGATTTTTTTATTGTCTTGCTTAAATAACATAAAAGCCCCCTTTCCATCTTGTCATCACCATCAAGGAATACTATATATTCACCTTTACTTCTTTTTAATGCAATGTTTCTTGCATGCGAAACACCTTTATGTTTTTTGCAAACTACTTTTAGCTTACCATTAAATTCTTTTTTCCAGGATTTTATTTTTTTTAGTGTTGAATCCGTTGATCCGTCATCAACGCAAATAATTTCATAGTTGTCAAAATTTTGTAATTTTACTGATTTTAATGTATCGTCTATATATTTTTCGCAATTATAACATGGTATAATTACTGAAAAAAGTTTATTGTTCATTAATTCTCCTTTAAATATTGGACAATATATTTTGCCAACTCTTCTTCATAATTTTTAAATGAGTGTTTTGCATTTGCTATTATCTTATATTGAATATTTGAATTATGTTTTTGTAATCGTTCCATTGCCTCTTCTGGAGATAAACTTGAATAGTCTAACCCCTGATCACATCCTCCAATAATTGATAAAATTGGTATATCTATTTTTTCTAACATATTAAAATCTGCATCTGTTGTTAAATATGGAAGATTATTAATATCTTTACGAGAGAATAAATCATAATAAGTTCTTCCACAAATTTCGCAATAACCAAATAACTTTTGTGTAAGAATTTCTTCTCCCTTATTGGCCGTCAAGTTTTCTTTTGCTTCACTTATCATTTGCTTATCTACCTGAACACTGATATCTTGTGGGCAAATTAAAATTAATTTTTTAACGTTTGGATATTGTTTTGCATTTAATAAACTAACTAATCTATTACATGCCAAACTTGCACCAACTAAATATATTTTTTTAAAACCTTTATTAACAATATACTCAACCCATTCCATCATATCTTTAATGGTATCATCATAGTCTTCGTACGCACCACCCCTTAATACAAGTTTAGTTTCTCCATCCGCAAGTTTTTGCTTTAACTCCTTAACTTTATAACTTGCTTGAGTATTAGCAAACAAGAAACTTAATCCACTGTTAATAACCTCATCGGCAATTGTACAAAACATATTATCACATGTTCCACCTAGTCCGGCAAAACTTACAACACATGTATCTTTATTGTTTTCACAATAATATCCTTTCAACTCAATACCATCTCTTTGAAATATTTTTATTTTATAATTATCTTTAATAAACATTATCTATCTCCTTTGTTTTTGAATTTATAAATTTTTCTATTATTTCCGCTAAATCTTGTTCTTTCCCTTTAAACATATGTTTTGCATTGTCAATTATATAAAATTCACCATTCTTACAATTTCTTACCATACTATTAAAATATTTTAAAACAACATCTTCATCTTCATTTCTAATAGCATAATCTAAACTTCCCATAACAAATAAAATTCTTGCATCTATCAATTGCAAATCTTTAAGTTTTTCTATGTTTGTTTTATATGAAAGTGTATTAAATATCTTATTAAGGCTAACATCTAAATAAGTTATACTACTTATATCCATATAGCCTAAAAACTTTTTGCTTAATATTTTGTTAGGGTTACCTTGTTTAACATTATCAATCGCTTCCTGCTCCAACCCCTCATGAACTGAACTGGTGCGAACTTCTACAAAATCTTGTGGTGACAATAATATTAATTCTGAAACCATACTGTTAGCCTTTTGATTGTGTTGTAGATAATACGTCAATTTACTAGCCGAACCACATAATCCCACTGCTACCACATTTTTATATCCTTCATTGTTTAGAAATTTAAAAAAACAGTCAAAATCAACAATACTTTTATACAGTCTAGAATTTGTTGCCCCAATATATTCTTTTTGAACCTCACCGTTATTCAAGTGCTTAACAGTTTCCATTTTATCGTAGCTATCTTTAAATTGAGCGAATAAAAATCCATACCCATTTTTTTGAGCGATATCAGAAAGTATTTCGCCAATATTCCCATATCCGCCGCCAAAGCCTGGGCAATACATTATTACAGTATCTGAGTTTTGAGAAGGTAAATATCTGGCATACAACTCTATATAATCTTTGTTTATCAGTTTTATACCATTTAAAGAATGCTTATCCATAATTTCTATTATTATAACATATAAAATTTGATAGTGCAAGTATTGACAATGTTTTTAATAAGTGGTACTATATAGTTATGAGATTAATGAGTTTTATAATTCCAATATATAATGGCGAAAAATATATTGATAGATGCTTAAATTCTATATTCCATCAATGTTGTGATAAAGATATTGAAATTATATTAATTAATGATGCTTCGACAGATAATACCTACAATATATGCTGTCAATACGCCAATAAATATGATAATATAACTATATTAAACAATCCTAAAAATTGTGGAGTGTCTTATTCTAGAAATATAGGAATCGAAAATGCTAGTGGAAGATATATCTTCTTTTTAGATATAGATGATTTTTTAACAGAAAGTAGTTTAGAAATCATGTTCAAAGCAACACAAACAAATAACGATTTAATTTGTTTTTCTATCTTTTCAAATAAAAAAGATAATCTAAATAAATACAATCTTCCATTATCTGGAACATTATCTCAAAATGATTTGTTTCAAAAAAATCTTTCAGCTTTATTTGATGTCACTGTTTCAACCTGGATAAAAAATAAGTTATATAAAACGTCTATAATAAAACAGAACCATATCAAATTTGATACTAATATGAGCTATTCCGAGGATATGCTTTTCAACTTATCGTTTTTGCCTTTTGCCTTCAATTATTATTTTAAAGATTTTCCAATACTCGTTTATGATAGAGATGTTGAAAACTCCTTATCTAGACAATATGAACATAATTTAATTAGCCAGTTTTTTATACAAAGAAAACATTTAGAAATATTTTTAAATGATAATAATATACCAGTAGACAAATATTATTATTTAGATTGTGTTGGACTATTGACATATTGTGTTTATAAGGTTATAAATAGTCAATCTAGCAAAGAAAATAAAATTGATGAATTGAAAATTTTATTAAAAAATAATCCTATTCATTTATTACCTTATTTTAATCTTAATGATAAAGAAGAATTATCAGTTTTTGACTTTATCAAGACACAAGATTTTAGTATTTTAATCAAGGAGTAATTTATGCGAATTTTTTTAATACGGCATGGCGAAAGTGTTAAAAATGCAGGAAAATGTGATTTGGAAGATTGGAAAGTTCCTTTAACAAATAAAGGAGAAAATCAAGCACTACAAACAGGACAAAACTTACTAAATTATTGTAAAACTCATAACATTTCATTAGACAACTCTATAATTATATCTAGTCCTTATATTCGTGCTAAACAAACCGCTAATAATATTAATAAATATTTAAATATACCTTTATTAATTAATTATTCTATTTCTGAATATCAACATCATAATCAAGCCACTGACACTAATGAAGAACTAGAAAAGTATAATAAAGAACTATCAAGTTCTTGTCCCTTTTTAAAAAAAATTATAGCTAACCAACAAGATGAAAACCAAAATGAAAATAATGTGGAAATAGTATTGCGTGCAAAATCTGTAATTTCTAGCCTTAAAAATCTTGCATATGATAATATTTTTATAGTGTCTCATAAAGGCTTTATAAAAGCATTTATTACCGCTTTTAATAATAAAGATTATTCTTCATACTTTGAACATCATATTGTAGAAAATTGTTCTGTTAAACTTTTTGATATTAATAATAATGTATTTGAAGAAAAAGGAAATGTTTTAAATCCTTAATTAGTTGTGTGTGTTAAAATTCTATTTATATTACTTTCAATCAACCAATATAAACCCAAGTTGAACTAAAAGTCTGATTTGGTTTTTTAAGGTTGCTTTTTACTAAAAATTGGTTTATAATATACAAGATGTAGGAGCATTTATGACAAATGTATTAAAGTCAAATATTGAAGAAATACGCAAAGAACATGGTCTTAATAAATAAGATATTGATATTTTTGCTAACAACTTGGCAATATCATTTAAAGGTTATCCTTTATTCGAGTATTTTGCTAATGATAAATACAACATTAAAAAAATGAAAAAGTTTTGGAAAGTATCATTAAAAACAATGTCAAATAAAACATTTTTTTTGACTGATAGTGAAAATGCTAATTCGCTTGCAATATTTTCACCCTATGAAAAAGGTGGTGTTTCTATTTGGAAATATATTAAAGCTGGCGGGCTTGGTTTAATTCCTAGCATGGGAATTAAAATGACTAGAAGAATGACTGGTTTTGAAAAATTTGCAATGGAAATTAAAAATAAGCATGCAAAACCAGGTTGTTCGTATTTGTATGTGTTTGTAACGATGCCTGAGTTTAGAGGAAAAGGTTTGGGTTCAAAAATTATTAAGCCAATGTTTAAGTATTTGGACGAGTATAATAAAGATTGCTATTTAGAAACACTATTACCAACCAATGTTGAAATTTATAAAAAATATGGATTTGAACTAAAAGAAGAAATTAAGGTTCCAAACACAGATTTAATATTGTATGCAATGCTTAGAACTGTGCAAACAAATAAAAAATAAATTAAGGATTTAATTATGAGTGAAATAAGTGATTTGATTTACACACTAGAAATAAATTATACAAACAACTCGTGGTCAAATAATTCTATAACCCTTAAAATATATGATAATGGTTTAGAAGTAAAGAGTGTTAGAGTTGGAGATTTTTGTATTATAGAAAAAACAATAAACGGAAGAATTCTTAGCGGGGAATTAAAAAGCTCAAATGAATATTGTGGATATATGTTTGATTATCAAAACGGAGAAACTTTGTTAAACTTAAATCCAAAAGTACATATCGATACGGCGGTTTCCTTGATAAATAATAAAAAAATGGAATCGGATTTTTTATCAGCAAAGTTGGTTCTTAGTTCGATAATGAGAAATGATTACAGAGTTGTAATTCTTAACAAAGGAAGTTTAAATATAATAAAAACAATTTCTGCCATAAATGAGAAATCGGAACATTATGGTTTACAAGAAAAAGTTGATTTATTAAAACTAGATGGTGATGAAAGCTTTGTTGAACAAAATAAGAAAGTGGTTTATCAAATGGATGATAAATGCGTTGTTGAAGAAAATGCAACATTGGTTGACAGCAATATAAAATCACAATTAAATGAATTATCATATATTCTCAATCAAAATCCACAAAATTATAAAGAATTAATTAAATTTAAAAATCAAATTAAAAAAATCACTATTAATAATTCCATAAATGGGGAGAAAATGCTATGAATAAATATATGAAACTTGCAATAAAAGAAGCACAAAAGGGAATTGGGCTTGGACATGGCGGCCCATTTGGCGCTGTAATTGTAAAAGAGGGTAAAATAATAAGCAGAGGTCATAATCAAGTTGTTGCAAACAACGATCCCACTTGCCATGGTGAAGTTGATGCAATACGAAAAGCTTGTAAAAAATTAAAAACTTTTGACCTTTCAGGTTGTGAAATTTATACAACAGGTTATCCTTGTCCAATGTGTTTTTGTGCAATTCTTTGGGCAAACATAAACAAGATATATTATGGTTGCAATACAACCGACACTGAAATTATTGGATTTAGGGATAAAGAATTTGAAGAAGAAATCCCACAAAAGAAAATTGATATCTGCGAAGAGGTTGACAGAAAGGATTGTTTAACCCTTTATGAGGATTATAAAAAAATCCAAGATAAGACGCTGTATTAAATATTCATTAAAGCGAAGCTAAATAGAGGTAAAATAATATAATAAAGCTTTATCAAAAACTAATAAAAAAGAGTGTTGCATTTATGTAACACTCTTTTTTTTAAAATCTGTCGATTATACTTGAAGTGAATTTGCACCTTTTGAAATAGACTCTTCAATTCGTGAGGTTTTTTGAGCCTCATCCCTCTGCTTCACAGATTTTTCAAGCATCATCCTAAAAATTGATTGGTCTTCTTTTGAGTGAACATCTTTTTTAGATTGCTCTACAACAACCTTATGTTCATCAATAAAGGAGTTTATAATCGTTTGTTTTTCAGCCGCTTCCTTTTGTGCTTCATATTGTTTTATTGTTGAGCCAAACAACAGTCCTCTTGTAAGACTATGCAATGCTTTTTGAATTTTGCTAGGTTCTTTAGGCGTTGCCGAATCAAATCTTTCAACAACATCTCCAAGAGATATGTTTTTGTCAGATATATTTATTTTTGTTGGATTAACCTTTAATTTTGAAACTAAATACAACTGTTCTCCATTTTGGACACTTTGACAAAATTTGCTAAATCTTTGTTCGACAGTGTCGTTTTGTGTGAAAAGATTTTTTAAAACCCATTTACCATCTTGAGATTTTTGCATTACTTTAATAGATTCTGTTGTTGCTTTGCTACTTAAATCCAAGCCTAAAGTCTTTTTAAATTGATTTGAAAGATTGTTTACCTCTTTTTGAACACGTGCATTCAAGCCTTTTCTTGCATCTAAAACAATTTCGCTAGCAAAATCTTTTGAAATCCCTAACGCTCCTGTCATCATAACAAGTAAATCCTTTTCAGACATTCTTTTTCCTGATAACATTTCATTAACTTGATTTAATTTGTTTGGGTTTTGAGAATTTTGTAAGTTGGTATAACCTTTTTCAAATTCTTTAAGTGCTAAGGCTAATTGTTTGCTATCTAAACCACTTAAATCAACCGTTTTTCCGTTTGTCTTTGCCCCAGGGCCAAATTTATCGGCAAGAAATGCGCTTTGTTTTGATGATTTTGCAAGCGGTGTATGAAAATGGCCAGTATAACTTGTTTTTAAAGAGGCTGCACTTTCTATTCCAACCATTAAAGAACCGCATGTTCTAGCATCGCCTTGCTGTTTACGAATATACATATGCCCAGCGCTTCCGTCAGAAAGAATTGGGGCTTTATTCGGGCCAAGTTCACCAACTCCACCAATTGCAATATTCATGCCATATTGATTGCTAAAAATTTTGCCAACTTGAGTTATTTGGGGTTTTTCTTCTTCCGATTCTTTCTCAATAGATAAATCTGCATTAACTTTTCTTTGTGACGCAGAGTGGGTTGCCGCAATACGAGATTTAATCTCAGCAGTTTTGCCAATCTCCCCACCCTCAAATGCTTTTAATACCTCGTTATCAACATCATTATATGGTAGAATAAAGTTTGTTCTTCCTCCATGTGCGAACGTTTCAGCTATTGAGCCCAAATAGTCCTTTGTTTCTTCTCCTTCTCTTAATGTATATTTACCTAATTGAGCCAAAAATAAAGTTTTTGCCAAAACAACTTGTTTTGCTAAGTTTTTTTCAACTTCTTTTTGGGCTGAATTTGCACCAACTTTTGCAGATAAAGCCTCAATATTTTCTTTTGATGGGGTTGATAGGGTTTTTGCTAGCAAATACTCATTTGCATATTCATCCAATTCCTTTAAATTGTTGTTGTTTGGAAAACTATGTTTCATTGCTGATAAGCCAACCCTAAATCCCGCATCCAAAACATGATCTTGAACATATTTTTTTACCTGCTTGTTGCTCAATGAAATTTGCGACAAAGAAATGTTTGATTCTGCAATAAATTTATTCCATGAGAGTGTTCCAATATAATTTCTAACTAATGGTGAAGCATCATTAAACTTTGCATAATTGCCGTTTTGTGCATCTTTAATAATCTTAACATCGCTAGAGCTCAACAATGATATACTGTCATTTATGTTATTCATTTCTTCATCAGATAAAACTCTGCAACCAGATGCTTTAAAAGTCTTTTTGTAAGATTTGTTTAAGTCTTCTAAATGTTTTTTGCTGTATTTTGCCATAAACTTTACTCCTTGTTTTCACTTATTATACATAAAAATCACCATTTGTCAATATTAAATGTTCTATTTGCTTTAGAAACTGTCAATCATGCGAGCCTAAATTGAGCCAAAAGTTTGATTTAGGTTCTTTTTATTAAAGAAACCCACTATGGTTCGTTTTTTATAAATGAAAGTAACCTTAGTTTTCTCTAATAAACAAAAAGTCTAAAACGGATGCCAGCTTTAGACTTTTTTTATTAACAATATCTTGTAAGTTGTATGCGTTAAAACAGCCCAAAATGCAGGGCTTTACTTTTTAACATGGTTATCTTCCACACTATAGTAATGGCGAAAATATTTTGACTAGAATGTAAATAAATTTTGAAATCAATCTACGCCTTGGCATATTTTCACTTATTGGCTGGGATTTGCTCATTGTATCAACAAAGTCTTGTTTCATATCTAATATTGCATTATCATTATAAATCCAAACGCCATTCTCAAAATTGTGCGCCAAGCTGCGATAATCTAAATTCATGGTTCCGATAATGGCGCATTCATCATCTGCAATATATGATTTTGCATGAATAAACCCTGGAATATACTCATAAATTTTTACGCCAGATTTTGAAAGTTGATGGCAAACACTTTTTGTCATACCATAAACAACTTTTTTATCTGGTACGTGAGGAATTATAACCCTTACATCAACACCTCTAATTGAAGTGTTTTCAATTGCGCGCATAATCTCATTATCTACAATCAAATATGGTGTCATGATGTAAACATATTCCTTTGATTGATTTAATAAGTTCATAATCGCCATTTTAGAAACAGAGAAATCATTTAATGGCCTTGGCGAGTCGCCAAATGGAATAACATAATTATTATCATTAATATTTGAAAGTGAAGCATAGTACTTACTGAAATCAACATCTAGTTCCCTTTTTGAATTTAAAGCATAATCCATAAAAAACAGCTTTGTAAGTTCGTTCACTGCTTCTCCTTCAAGCTTAATACCAGTATCCTTCCAATGACCAAACCTGTTAACTTTGTTTATATATTCATCGGCAATATTTATTCCGCCGGTAAAACCAACTTTACCATCAACAACTAAAATCTTCCTGTGGCTTCGGTTATTAAATTCGCCACTGGCTTGTCCTTTTAGTTTTGAAAATACCACTGTTTGAATATTGTACTTTTTTGTTAAAGTTTTAAAATAGTTTCCCGGCAATGTTCCCATGCAACCAATGTCATCGTAAATCAATTTAACTTCAACATCAGCCTTTGATTTTTGTATTAAAATATCTAAAATTGAATTCCAAAACTCGCCATCTTCAATAATAAAATACTCAAGAAAAACAAACTTTTCAGCCTTTTTAAGTTCTGCAAGAATCGATTGGTGCATTTGTTCGCCAAGGCTAAAATATTCAATTTTTGAATTTTTATATAAGTGTGAGCTTGCGGTGAAGCATAAAGATTTTGCTTGTGTTGAAATTAAATTATTAAGGTTGGTAAGTTGTTTAAAGTTGTCTCCATCATTGTGCGAATAACTATTTTTTACATTTTCCAACCTTTTAATAGACTTCTTGGGTAATTTGCGTTTATAAAAAATCAAATAAACCATCATACCCCCAACAGGTATCATTGCTACCACAAATAGCCACACCAATTTATAATCAGGATTGTTGTTGGATACAATAATTGCAATAATCAATGCTACTTGGGTTGCAACTAAAGCGGTGTAAAAATATGGAACATATATTGCCAGCAACACTACGGTGCCAATTATTGCCAAGACTTCTAGAATTGTTATAAGAATAGCAATAATATATCTAGTTGGTATATAGTTGATTTCCTTATCCACATATTCACCCTTTTTGTAAACTTTAATGTTTTTTTTCATGCGCAAACTCCTATTAAAATTTAATGTGTTACGTTATCGTTTGTATTTTTACTTAATACTTTCAACCTTCTATTTGCTTTAACAATCATAAATATTCCAAGTATGAAAATAATTGCGCTAACACCGGCTCCTGTTAAAGCATTTGCAAAGCCAATATTATGTTCAGGAGCGAAGGCTTGAAACATTGCAACCTGCAGTATAATAATCGAAATTAATGCACTGGCAAGATTTATATTTCGTATGTTTTCAATGTATAAATTATTTTGTTTTCTTGCTTTAAAAATATTAAATATTGCTAAAGTTAATTTATAAAATGTAAATACTGCAACCGCATAAATTAGAATACCAGCATATTCAAAATAGTGGTTTGCCTTATAAATTAAAAGTATTATGCCCGAAAACACAAGTGTCATAACTACAAACATAATGCCACTAAATCTTAACGCCCTAGCTTGTTTAACTTCTGTTCCGTATTTACGCTTGGAATAAAATACATTTCCTTTCATAAAAGCTAAAACGATATAATAAACCATAATTGTAAAATACCATACAGTTTTACTCATTATTGCCATAATCAAAATCAATGAAATAAATGCTATATTTAAATTAAACGAAAGCAACGAAAACACAATAGTCCTATAGCCATAATCTTCCAAAAGTTTATTGGTAAACTTATAATTTTGTAAAAATCTTATTATACTTGCCTTCATCTTTGGCGCAAGTATCACCATTGTATACACAAAATATGTAAGAGTTGCTGCTGCAAACACATATAAAATATAGTGAAATATTGTTTGTTTTGGAACAAGTATAACCAAAACAAGCGTTCCCGCCGTTATAAGCGCAAAAAACACATAGAATAACACAAGCCAAATTCCATGTGGTTTTTTTATTTTCTCAAAAGTGCCTTTAAACAATCTCATAAACATTTCTTTATTATATCACAAATAAACCTAATTGTTTTACTTGTTTAATATTTTTTTGCATATCATTATTAATTTTTTTCGAACCTTCATAAATTATATAATATATAAACAAAAAGCCACGCAACATTTTAATTAAAATATGTGCATTTAAGATAATGATTGTCTTATTTAGAACTAATGGATAGAAAAAACAAATAGATAACGCTGACTACTTTTTTTTGTAAAATTAGGTTGATATAGACATACTTATGTGGCCTTAGAAGAATTATATCTATCCCAACCCCACCAATCTTGAATTAAATCTATTAATTTAATGGTTGACGACGTATTTAAATCTGTCAAGATTTCCATATCTTTGTTCTTATCTGATAATTGCATAAAAAATTCTCTGCAAGCGCCACAAGGTGTCCAGCCCACAGTGCCATCTGGAGCCCCATCAGCATAACAAACAAGTCTTTTTACAACCGTTTGTCCTGACTGTAAATACATATTTAATGCCGCCACCCTTTCAGCACACAAAGCAATAACACCACTAGCACCTTCAATACAAAAACCTGTAAAAATTTCTCCATTTTCAGCCTCAAGCGCACAAGCAACGTGATGCGCCGATATAAACGGAGAAATTTCTTCTGGATGATATTGTTTCTTAGCTTCTTTGCAAAGTTTTTCCCAAATGTTCATAATTAACCTCTAAAACAAGTATATCATATAAAGTTTACCAAGTAAAGAAAAATAAAAGCCATGTTAATATAACATGGCTATCAGTTGGTGGAACAGCAACCGATTATATTACAATTAATTATAAAGCATGCTCTTTATCAATTTTGGAGTTACTATAATTTTCAAAATCTGCATATGATTTTATAAAGATGAGCTTTTTAATTTCTTCTTTTTCGATTTGAATTAAGGAGTACTTAAAATTTTTGTTTGCTTTATTCAATGTATTTGCAACTTTTAATGCTACAATGGGGTTTGTAAAGCAATATTTAGTTTTGCCATAAAAAATAAGAGCACTTCCAAAAGAACTTAATTGTTTATTTACATTTTTTAATCTTTGTTCATATTTAATTCCTATATACATAAAAACTCCTATTATTACATAATAACATACAGATTCGGGCTTGTCAATATTGAAAGCATCTGTGTTCTTGTAACATAGATTGAGATTTGTATATCAGTCATTACATGTGTTGAAATTTTTATAAATTTATCAAATACTGTTGACATTGTTTTTTTTATACTATATACTCCTAACAAGGAGGATTAATATGAAATCAGAGTTTACAGGAGGACTACTTGGCCTAATAGGTATTAAAATATTGTGCTTTTTTGTAATTATTTTAACTCTAGGCCTAGGTACTCCTTGGGCTACATGCATATCTGAAAGATGGTATGCAAAACACACAATTATTGATGGCCAACAATTACATTTTGATGGAAAAGCCATTCAACTTTTTGGCAATTACATCAAATGGTTTTTGCTTACAATAATAACCTTAGGCATTTATTCATTCTGGTTGGGAATAAAAATGCATAAATGGGTTGTTCTACACACTCATCATTCATCAAACGCTAAATAAATATTAAAAAGAACACTTAATAGTGTTCTTTTTTTAAATCATGGGTGCGATTTAGGTTTTTATTGGTGGAGGTGATGGGAGTTGAACCCATGTCCATTATAAATATTTAGGCATACTCTACATGTTTAGTTGAAGAATTAGTCTTATTTTGACAAGGTGCTTCAACCACCCGACAAAACCAGCCTAATAAAGCCATTTTACAATCTAGGCAAATTATAAAACCGTTCACCGATAACCGACGCCAGGCTTTGCCATATCGGTACTAGCAAACTGACGGTTGCGCTAATTAAGCAGCAACAGCAACTGTATTGTTGTTATTTATTTTAAAAATTTTGTGTATTTTACGTGCCACCGCACGACATGCATATACATAAATACCTACAATGTCGAAACCATTACACCCCCAAATTAAAATGAAGAGTGAAGAATTTAATTGAAATAGTTCTTCATTAATTTAAACGATAACGCAGTTCTACAATTTATCATTATTCATTTTTCATTAATCATTAATACGTTTCCCTACTAAGCCTGCGGTCAATATCCTTTTGCTTGATACTTTCGCGCTTATCATAAGTCTTTTTACCCTTCGCTTCAGCAATGGTAATTTTTAGATACGAGCCATCAAAATATGCCTTAATTGGAACTACTGTAAGGCCTTCTTGCTCTACCGCTTTTGCAAGTTTAGCAATCTCAGTTTTGTGCAATAATAATTTGCGGTCCTTGCGCTCGTTTGCCTTTTTACGATAACTATCAAATGCATTTGAATATTGTTCGATATACGCATTTTTTAGCAACACCTCGCCATGCTTTACACTAACAAAACTTTCCTTAATCGACATATGCCCTGCACGCACCGCCTTAATCTCGTCGCCAGTAAGCACAATTCCGGCCTCATATTTGTCTAGCAAGAAATACAAATAACTTGCATTGGGATTGTTACAAACTATCTTCATATCTCCTCCTAGTTTGGTTAGAATACATAATTGGCTTTACAGTCCAATACATGTCTCTGCAATATATTATATCATAAATTTATTATTTTTCAACTATTTGTATAAACTTTTTAACTATATTAGATATTTTGATTTAGATTTTAATATATTTATACTTGACAAGCTTAGCATTATCCTATATAATATGGCTACAAATTAAAAGGAAATATTATGAAACAAGCTACACTAATAACAAGCATAGTACAAAAACATCAACAACTTAATGAAAACAAACCTCGTTTCGCAGCTAAAGATTTATACGTTGGGCAAATTGTGATGTTACATAAAACATCTTGTGAACAAACAAAAGATGGCTATGTTAAACGATTTGATCGTACCACACCTATCAAAAAATTTGCAATATTTTACAAAAAAAATAATCTAACTTATACTCATATTAAGACAAGCACCAATCTTAAAAGAGTTGAAGATTCTATTGAATGTGAATTTGCCATAGAAAGCATTTCTCCATTTACTGCTGTAATGCCAAGCCAATTAATGAACGCTATCGGCAATAACAAGCTAAGCAAAAAACAAATATGCAAAATTGAAACTGAAAATTGCTTAAGATATGGTACAATACCTGAAGCAGACCACTTGTTTGGAGTGTAAAAATAACTCCTGTTAAATATAAAAGCACCTAAAACTAGGTGCTTTATTTTTAATAATTATACTCGTTATAATCCCTATCCTTACGCCATTTAGATTTCTTTTTGTAAAAATCCGGCTTCTTACCATTGTTTTTAACTTGTTTTGGTGTTGGGGTAGATTTTTTAGTGCGTTGCATTTTTTCTTTATTTGCCCTATCTTTTTGTTTTGCAATCTCTTCCAGCGTTGAAGGTTTAACCCTGTCGGCAAGCTCAAATTCAATACGTCTTGTATGCGTATTGGATGCCACCACCATAACTTGTAATTTATTGCCCAAACTATACGAATGCTTACTACCTTCTAGTTGCATTGTTTTAGGGTCGTAATCATAGTTATCAATAGGCAAGTTTTCAAACTTAATCATACCCTCGATTGTATTATCAAGTTCTACAAACACACCAAATTCTTGCACGCCTGACACTGTACCTTCATACACTTCTCCTAAGTATTGTTTCATATACAACGCCTTTTTGTAGTCATCAACCTCACGTTCAACTTCATCAGCACGCTTTTCGGTTAGACTAGATTGCTCGCACGCCTTTTCCACAATTTCTTCAAAGTGTATACGGCTTTCCTTCGCTTTTTGACCACGTAGACTTGCCTTAATAATGCGATGAATCATAAGGTCAGGGTAACGTCTAATAGGAGAAGTAAAGTGGCAATAGAATGTGCTAGCAATACCAAAGTGGCCTAAACATTCAGGTGCATATCTTGCCTTCATCATTGTTCGCAAAATAATTTTGTTGATTGTATCTTTACGTGAATCGTTGTCAAGGGTTGATAATATTTTTTGGAAATCGTATGGCTTGATATCTTTAGTGTTTATTTGTGCATTGATATGCAAAGCCTTTAGCATTTCAATCAAGTTTTCAACTCGTTCTACTTCAGGCTTTTCGTGTACACGATACACAAATGGATACTTCATACTAAAATATGTTTTAGCAACCACTTCATTGGCTAATATCATCAAACTTTCAATAAGTTGATGACTATCGTCTATAGGTCGTTTTTCGATATTTGCAATACTTCCATCTTCGTTTTCGGTAATAATTGGTTCGGGTATATCAAACCTAATTTCACCGCGAGCAAAACGTTTTTCTTTTAACAACTTTGATATTGTAACATAATCTTCAATGTCTTGAGCAATGTCTTTATATTCTTCAAGCAACTCTTGGTCGCCTTCTAGCATTTTTTGCACTTTAGTATATGTCATACGGTGCTTACTAATAATAACACCTTCGCTAATGCGGCTGTTAATCACATTTGCATCTTTATCAAGGTCGATAATAACGCTAAGTGTAAGCCTTTTTACACCTTCACGCAACGAGCATATTCCATTAGACAATTGTTCTGGCAGCATTGGTATTACCAGGTCTGGGAAATATACGCTTGTTCCTCTAACAAAAGCTTCGTCATCTAAAGCAGAGCCTTCTGTTACATAATGTGATACGTCAGCTATATGCACCCCCAGCCTATACCCGCCTTTTTCGATACGTTCTACCGAAATTGCATCGTCAAAATCACGCGAGTCTTCACCATCAATTGTAATTGTGCGTAGCTCAGTAAAATCTTCACGCCCCTCAAGGTCTTTTTCAGACACTTCCTTAGCAATCTTTTTAGCCTCTACCAAAGTGCGATCTTCAAACTTATCTTTGACCTTATAACTTCTAATAATTGCCAGTTGCTCCGCCGCCACAGTACCGGCTTTACCCAACACTTCAGTAATGACACCATGCATTGTAAGGTTTAGGTCATCAAATATAATCTTAGCAACAACTTTATCTCCATTATTTGCGCCTAACAAATCAGGCTTAAATATTTTAATATTAGGCATTTTGTCGTCATCGCTATTAACAACAATCCCATTTTTAGAAACTTCTAGTGTTCCAACCACATATTCCGCATTACGTTTAACAATAGTAACAATCTCGCCCTCTGGATTATAGTTTTCCAAGGCTTGTGTAATTTTAACCCATACAATATCTCCATTAACAGCATTTAATGTTGCATGCCTAGGAACAAAGATATCAGGTTTTTCACTATCATCAACACGTTCGGCAAACAAAAAACCCTTTTGATTGCCCCTAACCACACATTTAATATATCCTCTAGATGTGGGAACATAAATATGCTGATTTGCGTCTAACAGTAAATCTCCGCTTTCAAGTAACTCTTTTAATTCCAATTTAGTGGTTTTTACATCTTTTAATCTAATAAGTGATAGTTCTTTCGCCAGTTCATCAAAAGTTAAATACACCAATTTATTGTCAACAATTGTTTTTAAAATGTTCATATTACCCCTAATATTTTATTTTCCTTTTATATTAGTATATCACATTTTTTAAAATTTTGTAAAATGATTTATTAAATCAAATAACATATTTACTTAATTATGTTAATATTTTACATAATCTAACACTTGTATATTTAACTAGAATGCAAAAAAAGACCGGTTAAGGTCTTTTTTACTTATTAAATAAATTCACCATCATAAATATTGAATGTTACAAAGAATAATATTGATAGCACCACAAGGATACTTACGCAAATGTAAATCATCTTAGTAATTCTACCTTCACGTGAGCCGCCTTTGTTTTGTGAATAATAGCTATCAGCATTACCTGTTACAACGTTTGTACTATTGCCACCTTGACCAATTTGCATAAATACAAGAACAATTGTAGCAACAGCAACTAGTGCTAGCATAACCAAAATAATATATCTAACTACAGGGACAACTTTTGAAACCCATTTAGCAACTAACAAAGTGTTGTTATTCATAATCTCTCCTTACTGCCATAATTTTTTACTACTAAATTATATCACACATAAACAATTTTTACAAGTGTTTTATTAAAATTTTCATAGTTATATAACCATAATTTACAATTTTTTATTTTGTTTTCAAGATATCTGCAATTTTATGCTTTGATAAATGTAAAACTATCTAATGCTTGCAATAAATGTAAACACCACCAATATAAATAAAGTAATCAGCAAATAACTTGGTTTTTTTACCTTTGAGTCTTCCTTTTTGTTTGCTTTCATAAATAATGACAAAAAGTAAAATCCCAGGGTTATTAAAACACCCATCATTATAATAAAGCTTACGTTGCTCATATCTCTAATCAAACTATATACAAAATTTGTGATTCTATCCCACATAATTTTCTCCTATTGTACAAATATTGCAGCTCCATTACATCAATTCTAATTTATAGCACACATATACAGGATATGAATGTTGTAGTAACTTACTTAATCAACAAGTCGCCTTCAAATTTAGGATTGTTTGGTAATCCCATTAGATGTATAAATGTTGGTGCAATATCTTTTAATCCTCCATATTGTATCATATTATATTGCGTTTTGTCAATAGCCATACAAATAACAGGATTTAGGCTATGTGCAGTTTGTGGGTTGCCATTTGCATCTCGCATTTCTTCAGCATTGCCGTGGTCAGCTGTAAGCAGCACAAAATAGTCATTATCTAACGCAGCTTCTACAACATTTTTTACACAACCATCTAAAAACTCTAACGCATCGACAGTTGCATCATAATTACCAGTATGTCCAATCATATCTGGGTTGGAAAAGTTTACAACGATAGCATCGTGGATATTTCTATTCAATGCCTCGACTGTTGCATTTGCAATTTCGCCAGCGCGCATTTTAGGGGTTTTAGCATAATCTAGCGTTTTTTCAGTTTCAATATGAATTCTGTCTTCGCTTTTAAACGGCTCTTCCCTTCCACCATTTAGAAAATAAGTAACGTGGGCATATTTTGTGCTTTCGCTAATCTTTAATTGCTTTAAGCCAAGCGTTGACAAATATTCGCTTAACGTGCCATCAACATCTTCTTCGTTGTAAATATATTTTACCCTTTCACCATCAACAAAGCTATAAAAAGTTATAATATCCATTATGTTTTTGTGATTAAGCGCTTTTACAGGTTGTTTCATCCGGTCAGCGCGGAAGTTGTAAAATACAAACAAAGCATTTTTATCAAAAGAATATTGTTTATCTGTTTTTATTCGGCTTGGCACAATAAATTCGTCGGTTACTCCCTTGTCGTGACTTTTGGTCAAACAGTCCAATGCACTAATATAGTCAAAATCCAACTTTTGCATTGCGTCCAAAGCTTTGTTGGTGCGGTCCATATTATTTTCGCGGTCCATGATATAAAATCTTCCGCCAATTGTGGCAATTTCGCCAACACCGATTTCAGCGCTGGCATTGTTAAACATATCTAAATATTCAAAACTTGAATTTTGTGCACAATCTCGTCCGTCGGTAAACGCATGAATAAACACTCGGTCAATGCCATATTGTTTTGCCATTTTCATTAAAGCAAATGCATGATGTAAGTCGCTATGAATTTGTTTGTCAGAAAATAATCCACCAATATGCAAAGCACCGCCATTGTTTTTTAATTTTGTAAACGCCTCTACAAATTGTTTGTGATTGAAAAAACTTCCATCTTCAATTTCGTCATCAATTTTTACCACCGAACTTTTAATCACTCTGCCTGCACCAATTGTTGTATGACCAACTTCGCTTCCACCCATAGTGCTGTTAGGAAGTCCCACATATTTGCCGTGCGTATAAATCAAACTGCTAGGATATGTTTTTCTTAAATAATTAATGTATGGCGTATTGGCATTTGTAACTGCATTATACTCACTTTTAGCAGCTTCCCCATACCCGTCTAAAATTAAAAGCAAACCTTTTTTCATATATTTCTCCCAATTAAAAAAGTGGAATATTCCACTTTTATTTTTTAATTTATTTTTAATTTAAATTATTAATATTATTTTAAAAATTAAATAAATTTATTTATTATAATTTAAATTATTGCTTATTTTAAGCACTTTGTAATTATTTATTTAATAATTAATAATTTATTATTTATTTTCAATAATTTCAATACATGGCAATTTTTTGCCTTGTAATAAATTTAAACTTGCGCCACCGCCGGTTGAAATGTGTGTAACTTTATTTTCAAGCCCAAGGTCTTGAAGGCTGGCAACTGTGTCACCTCCGCCAATAATGCTTGTAGCCTTGCTCTTTGCAATATACTTTGCAATCTTGCGAGTGCCGCGTTTAAATTTAGGGAATTCATACACACCCATAGGTCCATTCCAAACAATTGTTTTTGCATCTTTAATTATATGCTTAAATGCCTTGGTTGTATGAGGTCCTATATCCATACCTTGGAAATCCTTTGCAAAGAAACCGCTATTAAAACATTTACGCTTTGCTGTTGCCTCAAACTCATGAGCACCATAATTATCGCAAGGAAGAACAATCTTAACACCCTTTTCCTTTGCTTTATCTAAAGTTTCTTTAGCAAGCTCAATGCTCTTGTTATCAACCAACGATTGACCAACTTCGCCGCCAATTGCTTTTACAAATGTATATGACATTCCGCCGCCAATTAATATTGTATCAACATTGTCAAGCAAGTTTTCAATTACAGGAAGCTTATCACTAATTTTGGCTCCACCAAGAACAGCAACAAATGGGTGTTCAGGTTCGCTTAACACTTTACCAAACATTTCAAGCTCTTTTTCTACCAAAAAGCCTATTGCGTTTGGAAGTAGTCCGGCTACTGCATATGTAGATGCGTGTTTGCGGTGAGCTGTTGCAAATGCATCAAATACATAAACATCAGCAAAGCTGGCAAGAAGTTTAGCAAACTCTTTATTATTCTCTTCCTCTTCTTTATAAAATCTAATATTTTCTAATATTGCAATTTCGCCATCCTTTAAAGACTCTAAAACTTTTGTACAGCCTTCATCTTTAACATCTTCAACAAATGCAACATCTTTTTGTAATAATTTGCTTAATCTTGCAACCACCGGGCGCAAAGACATCTTTGGGTTGACCGAACCCTCTGGGCGGCCTAAATGTGAACAAATAATAACCTTTGCATTGTGAGACACCAAATATTCAATTGTTGGCAACGCCTCAATAATACGATTATCATCTACTATTTTTAAATCTGCACTTAATGGCACATTAAAGTCAACACGAAGTAAAACCCTCTTTCCATTAACATCAATATCGTTTAATGTTCTTTTCATAAAAATCTCCTACAATTAACTTTTGTGTACTGTGTAGTATCCTGTTAGCAACATTATAGCATTTTTTTATAAAAACACAAAGTAAAATAACAACTTTTTTGAAATTTCCTATAAATTCGACCATGCTGCAGTCTCACAACCCCTTTTTTAGTGCATATAAAATAATTATGCTGTGAAATTTTTGAAATTATATGGCAATTATCACTATTATCTATTATAGAAACTGTTGAAAATGCATTAGAGTTTTTATACATTTTATTTCCAATTAAAACCATTTTCCCTTTAATATATAAATATACATTATCAAAACTGTTTAGTACTGCAACTTTACCATTGATACATACAATAAAGCATTTTCCACATTGGTTAAACAATTTGTATCTCCCGTATACAATAATTGGGCATTTTAATATTTTATTTAAATAAATTAGCTCATTGGTAACTATTGCTTCACCTAAATACTCTTGTTCATAATCAAATTCATAAAAAATATCTTGATGAAATATTAATAAATCCACATCTTTTATCTTATTAAATTCGTTGATATAAAAACGCTTATACGACCCACCAACAACAAACATAAATTTCATATCTCATAGTATGTAAATAAGCTATTGTTTGTTAAAAAAATAAGCTCATAAGAGCCTATTTTAAAAAATCATTTGTAAGCCAAATATTCCATAACCTGCAAATAAGCTTGGAACTATCAACATTGATAAAATAAATGCAATTTCCTTAAAGCTTTTGTCCTGCTTAAACAACACCATTAATCCAAGTCCAGCATTTACCGCAAGCCCTGCCAGCACAGCTCCAAAACGCAAACCTCCAAGCAAATACAACTCTGTTAGCACTACTGATGATGCGCAGTTTGGTATCAATCCTATAAGTACCGCAAGTATTGGTTGCAATGCCGTACTTTGCGATAAAAATTTGGTTAACGCATCTTCGCCAACACACTCTATTATCAATCCAAACACGAGATTTACCGCTAAAATAAATACTATAATTTTTAAAGAATGTAACAATGGGTGTTTCCAGTCAAATTTATTACTTTCCAAGTCGTGTTTACAGCAACCAATATGTTCATGCTGACTGGCAGCCAGCTTTGAAAGCGGCTTACGGCGCTTTTCATTTTCTTCATGCCCATGTTCTTCATGGTTATGTACATCTTCATCATGGTCTTCATGGTTGCTATGCTTATGTTTTGATTTTGTCTTGTTATTTTCTTTACTTTCAACTTCAAAATGGATATTTTTTGTTTTAAATATTTTTGGATAAATCAACATCGCAAGATAACCTATAGCAATACCCAACAATATTTTACCAATAATTAATCCAATCAATGGCAACCAACCGCTACTATTAGAAATCATTATAGGCAAAGCCTCGTCACTGGTAGCAATATACACTGCAAGCAACGCGCCCACCGAAATTGAACCTTTGGTATATAAATCGGTAGAAATTACCGAAAAGCCACATTGAGGCAAGCTCCCAAATAATGAACCAAATACTGGGCTAGATTTGCCTTTAAGCAGCTTTGAATGTTGAAATTGCATAATTTGTTTATACTCTAAAAATTCAATCAAAAAATACACCAATAAAAGTATTGGTGAAATCTTTAATGTATCAATCAATGCATGCTCCAACACATGCCACAACTCGTGCATATTTCTCCTTTTACACTTAATGCATATTATACCTAATTGTTTCGCCATTTGTCAATAATTTGCAAAAAAAATATGGATTTTTAGAACATTTGTACAATAACAAAATGTATATATCAAAATATTAAATATTAATATTTGATAAAACAAAAGGCTTCCAGCCGAAACTGGAAGCCTAAACTGGTATACTGCACACGATATTTTGAAACAAATCAATTGCTGGCATACATACTATTTACTCCATCAGAGCTACCTTAAAGCACATAGTATTCCCACTTAATGCTGCTGTGTTCCCACCCTGACATGATTCATAAGTAACTATTGAATAAGACCCTGACTTCAACATAAATAATACATACTCAACACAACCAAGTTTGCCCCGAGATATCGCATCAGCCCCGCTATAGCGGATTGCAGGTTACAGGGCACCGCTAACTCCCCGCCTAGTGCAATACATTATTATTATATCACACCAACTTAAAAAAATCAACACTAAACACATTATTTAATAATTTTTTACAAAATATACTATAATTTAGGAAGATTATGTAAGCGGGTGCTTGCACACATTTAACATAATCTGACGTAATTCAAAACCAAGAAGTGCGAATGAAATGAGCAGATTGTGTCAACAATCTAAAATTTTAAACTCGCTTTAAAATTTACTTCTCATAGTTTATAATTTAGGAAGATTATGTAAACGGGTGCTTGCACACATTTAACATAATCTGACGTAATTCAAAACTTGCGAAGTGTGAGCGTGGCGAACGGATTGTGTTAACAATCTTAAAATCTGTTAGGATTTACTTTGCATAGTTTATATTTTTTACAATTTATAAGTAAACGCCCCGTTCACTTATACAAAATCATTTGCTAAAATAAGTTTATTTTGCTAATATTATTTATATATTATACCTATTATTGTTAATAACAAAGGAGGTTATTATGATAATACTTGCTTGTGACCATGGTGGTTACGAATTAAAAGAATATTTAAAACAATATTTCACCAAACACAATATCCAATTTCTTGATACAGGTGCATTAACTTACGAACCAAATGATGAATATCCAACAATTGCTAAAAACGCAGTTAAACACGTGCTTAAAGATGAGAACAATCGTGGTATCTTCATATGTGGCTCTGGTGTGGGTATATCTATGGCTGCCAATCGCCACAAAGGTATACGTTGCGTGCTAGCATACAGCGCCCAAATCGCTGAAATGTCGCGTAAACACAACAACGCAAACGTACTTGCTTTGGGTGGTCGCTACATTTCCAAACAAATGGCACTTAAAATGGTTAAAACCTTCCTATCAACTGAATTTGAAGGCGGAAGACATATCAAGCGTCTTGAAATGTTTTAAAACTAAAAAACATTTAACTAGGTATGTTAAATGTTTTTTACTATATAACTCTAATGATTTAGTAGAATAGATGTTTATTAAAGTTCTACTTTTATGAAATATATTATATTACTGTTTTTCACAAAAATTATTTAAATTGAATAAATAAAAATAGCATAGTATATTTGTCATAAAAGGAGATTTTTATGAATCTTACAATTTTGATTTTGTTAATTATTTTAATAGGTGTAATTGCATCCGCCACCGACACCAATCTTGCCAACAACACAAATATTTTATTACTACTACTACTTGCCTTACTAGGCCTCGGCAATAACAACAATTGGAGTAATAGTTGCTGTAATAACAATAACGGCTGTTGTTGCAACAACAATCAACGCAGTTTTATATAACTCCAAATATCTTACCATTTCAATATTTTTGCCATAAAAAAGAAGTGCTCTTTATTGCACTCCTTTTTGTTTAAATTATTCTATTTTAAACTTTCTAATGCACGTAATGTGTGGTCGATATTCATTTCAATAAAGCCGTCCTTATCAGCAACTTTCTTTTCAGCATCAGTATTAGGATTGATAATCACATTATACATATCGCTTAAGAATTTATACACATCAGGATACTTTTCGTTCAATGCTTTAATCATTGTTATATCGCCAGCAATATTGTTGTCGCCACCACGCATAAACTTTAAATCTCTTGCTTCAAGCACTAGCATATCAGCAACTGTTGCCATATTATCAATAGCAGAAAGTTCCTTGCTAGAACGTTTTAACTCTGGATTCTTAGCCTTTTCAGCATCTCGTAACATATTGCAGTACGCACTATTATAAATTCGTCCCATATTTTCCTCCGTAACAAATTAATTCTAACATTTTCAAAACTTTTTTGTCAAATAAAATAACTTATTTTAAATATTTAATATAAATTTTATATTTTTATAATAACCCCATTGCTTTTTTGCATCTTGCTATTGTTTCTTGTGCTATCACGCGAGCCTTATCAGCGCTTTTTTGCATAAGCGCGTGTAATTCTTCCTTATTGGTTAAATAATAATTGATTTTTTCACGAATTGGACGTAAGTGATTATTAACTGCTTCAGTAGCACGTGCCTTTAACGCTCCATAGCCTTGACCAGTTAAACTCTCAACCACTTCTTCAATAGACTTATCTTCCATAACTGCAATAATTGTTAGTAAGTTTGACACTCCTGGTTGAGTTTCTGGTGCATATTGAATAATGCCAATGCTATCAGTAACCGCACGTTTGATTTTGCGAGCAGTTTCTTCTTCAGTTTCTTGCAAATAAATTATATTGTTTGGGTCATCATCACTTTTACCCATTTTGCCTTCTGGGTTCAATAACCCCATAATCTTGGCACCAACTTTTGGTACGAAATAATTAGGCTCCATTACACTTTTGCCAAACCTAGAATTAAAGCGCTTTGCAATATCGCGCGAAAGTTCAACGTGTTGCACTTGGTCTTGACCTACTGGCACAAGTGAAGTGTTAAACAACATAATATCGCCCGCCATGAGTACAGGATAAGTAAACAAAGCCGTACTAATACTCTTTTCGCCTTTTGCAACATGATCCTTATATTGAGTCATACGGCTAGCCTCGCCCATCATTGTAACGCAGTTAAGTAACCAGTTCATTTCACTATGCTCTGGAACCATTGATTGAACATATATACAGCTCTTTTCAGGGTCAATGCCACACGCCAAAAAGCACGCATATTGCTCATACGTTCGTTCTAATACATCTTTAGGATTCATCTCAACAGTATGCGCATGAAGATTAGCAATAGCAAAATAGCAAGAATATTCATCTTGTAATTGCTTCCAATTACGCAATGCTCCAATATAGTTTCCAAGTGTAAGTTTTCCCGTGGGCTTTGTAGCGCTATATAATACTTTCATAATCTTTCTCCTTAATTTTATATTTTGTTAGCGTTCTTAAATAAAAAACCTTCGAGTTAACGAAGGTTTGTAAAAAACTTAAATGCTATCTTTCAACCATCGTATAATCAGATCTTAAATTGCTTTGCCAACGTTTCATACGACAGCCTCCTTATATAAATTATTATATTACAATAATTATTGATTGTCAATAAAATCTGTATATTTTATTTAATCTTTAACAAATTTAATATGTTTTAATAATTTTACATTGGTATTGACAAGTAGCATGGTTTGTGGTAGAATATTAACAAATTTGGAGGATTGTATGTCTTACGACTTAGCAAAAACACACGCATTTAACACTTTTGTTGATGATAAATTTGTGTCTAAATTTGCAGAATATTTGGACCCATGTTTTTATATTCATAGTGTAGATGCGGAAGAAGACTTAATTTCGGCAATGTGTAAGTATTACGCTGATTACATTGATGAAAAATTCAGTTTTGAAGAAATCAAAGCTAACTATAATAAAAAATTGTCTCAACTAAATCCAAATCTAGACTATGTTCAAGCAAAAAAACTTATAGAAACAGAACAAACTAAACTAGAAACTTTTGCTCGACTTAAATATTGCTTTGAAGATATTAAAATGAGAAATTACGATATAGAGTGCCTTACTCATTTATTCCTTATTTATGTTAAACTTAATAAAAAGTCAGTTAAAGATATAAAATCTAGCAAGGTATATCAATATCTATATTGGGCATATTTAAAACGTGAAAATATTGAGCTAAATTTATCAATTCCACAACATGCCGTTGCTTTACAAAATGCTATGGTTTCACTAGATTATAATAAAAGTGAGATTAATTATTTTTCTTTTCTATACGATGATGGAACTTTAACTCTTCCCGATAGATATGAAACTAAATTAACCAAAGATGAAATTGAACAATACAATGAAATTAATGGTACCGAAAGAGCATTTTTTGTTGCAGAAAAATTGTTTAAAGAGCGCTTAATTGCTGAAATGCACACCCGCGATAACGGAATAATATTTCAACATATAAAAGGATAGATTATGGAACAACACGAAATGAAACGCACTCTTATATGGGACGATGCAAGCGACGCTTTTAACTGGTATGCCGAAAGTTTGTGTAGTGATATTGACATAGAAAAACACCTTGATGGCAGGTGGATAAGTCTAGATGACGAAAGAGGTGTTGATTTAGAAATTGAACTACAAGCGGCTATTTGCAGACATCTCAGCGAAGAAATTGATTCCCTTATACCAGATTTTACAGAAGTTGCAAAATGTTATCGCAAAAGCATTGCAAAAATACCAGCCGATTTGGGTTTGTATGAATTTAGAAATGAGGTTTCCAAAAAGGAAAGTAGATTAAAAACTTTAGGCAAATTACAATATTGCATTGACCGGATTAATTCTCACCAAAAAATGTATGAGCTTATAGTTGCTAACTATCTAATAATAATTTACCATAAACTTTCAGGTTTGGTAATAGGTCAAAAGCACAAAAATCCTACCGCAACATTTAGAGTTACCAACAAATCACAAAGATTACAAAATCTAAGAGAAAACAGAATATATGCTTACCTATTTGATGCAACACTTGAATACTTTAATGGCGGAAGAAACCTTAGCGAATTGTTTGATTATTCAATGAAAGAACTTGTAGACACATTGTTTAGGCAAATGGTTGTATTTGAACATAACCTTAATAAATCTGTTTTAGAACCATGGGTAGGTATTAACCAAGATGGCGACTATGAACAAGTTAATGATGAAATATTTGTACTAGACGGCGAAATGGATTCCGAACAAGAAGCATTGGCTTATGCCGAACATGATTTCAATATTTGGCTAATCGACCAAATGCACACACTTGAAAATGGTATGAAATTTTAATTATTAAAACACATCTAAAACAAAACATTTAAATATAGCAAAAAACTCACTAGGAATAGTGAGTTTTTTAATACATAATTAATAAACAATTATACTTAACCTTATAAATTAGCTTATTAACTTATCGCACGTGCTGACAGCACAAAAAAAGAAGACTAGCGCAATTAGTCTTCTTTTAATTATTTAATTTTATTTCAGTATATTACTCGATGATTTCAGTAACAACACCTGAACCTACTGTACGGCCACCTTCACGGATAGCGAATCTCAAACCTTTTTCGATAGCGATTGGGTTGATTAGGTCAATTTTCATAGTGATGTTATCACCAGGCATAACCATTTCTGTTCCTTCTGGAAGAGCGATTGTACCAGTAATATCAGTAGTACGGAAATAGAATTGTGGACGGTAACCATTAAAGAATGGAGTATGACGGCCACCTTCTTCTTTCTTCAATACGTAAACCTCAGCACTAAACTTAGTGTGTGGAGTGATTGAGCCAGTTTTAGCCAATACTTGTCCTCTTTCGATTTCGTTCTTTTGGATACCACGAATCAATAGACCAGCGTTATCACCTGATTGAGCTTCGTCCAAAGACTTCTTGAACATTTCGATACCAGTAATAACAACCTTACGAGTTGCCTTAATACCTACTAATTCAACTTCTTCACCAAGCTTAATTACACCACGTTCTACTCTGCCTGTAGCAACTGTACCACGACCAGTAATTGAGAACACGTCTTCAACTGGCATTAGGAAAGGCTTATCAGTATCACGAACTGGGTCTGGGATGTATGCGTCAACAGCATCCATAAGTTCCATAATAGGAGCACATGCTGGGTCATCAGCGTTACCAGCACCAGCAGCTTCCAAAGCTTTTAATGCACTACCCTTAATAACTGGAGTAGTATCACCAGGGAAACCATATGTTGAAAGCAAATCACGGATTTCCATTTCAACTAATTCTAACAAGTCTGGGTCATCAACCATATCAGTCTTGTTCATGAAAACTACGATGTAAGGTACACCTACTTGACGAGCAAGCACGATGTGTTCACGAGTTTGAGGCATAGGACCATCTGTTGATGCAACAACAAGGATAGCACCATCCATTTGAGCAGCACCAGTAATCATGTTCTTAACGTAGTCAGCGTGTCCTGGGCAGTCAACGTGAGCGTAGTGACGCTTTGCAGTTTCATACTCAACGTGTGAAGTATTAATTGTAATACCACGAGCTTTTTCTTCAGGGGTATTATCGATTTGGTCGTAAGCGCGCTTTTCAGCAAAACCCTTAGCAGCCAAAACAGTTGTAATAGCAGCAGTTAATGTTGTTTTACCGTGGTCAACGTGACCAATAGTACCAATATTAACGTGTGGCTTAGTTCTATTAAATTTTTCTCTAGCCATTTTTTAAATCCTCCATAATATTTGATATTAAAATTATAATTCATCTTGACAATATAGTCAAGCAATTTAATTAAAATTTTTAAACATTTTAATATTTAAAAACTTTATATAACTAACCTTAACTATGAGGATTATTCCTCATAATTAAAGATAATTACCATTATTAACCTTTCTTACGTTCGCCAGCAACTTTGTCAGCGATGTTTTTAGGTGTTTCAGCATAGTGGTCAAACACCATACTAAATTGTCCACGACCTTGTGTAGAACCACGTAGGTCAGTAGCGTAACCAAACATTTCAGCAAGTGGAACTTCAGCATTGATAACTGTACCACCTGGTTTAACGTCTGTGCCTGATAAGATACCACGACGAGAAGTCAAACCTCCCATAACTGTACCTAGATAATCATCAGGAACAACAACTTCAACCTTCATGATAGGTTCAAGTAGCACTGGGTCAGCCTTGGCCATACCTTCTTTAAATGCCATAGAACCAGCAATCTTAAACGCCATTTCACTTGAGTCAACGTCATGGTAAGAACCGTCATAAACAGTTACCTTAAAGTCGATTACTTCGTAACCAGCAATAGTTCCTGCTTGTGCAGCTTCTTGAATACCATTATCGATTGGGCTAATAAATTCCTTAGGAATAGCACCACCAACAATCTTGCTTTCAAAAGCATAACCAGCGTCACGTTCTTGAGGTTCAAGTATAATCTTACAGTGACCATATTGTCCACGACCACCAGATTGTTTAATGTATTTACCTTCAGCTTCAACACGCTTACGGATTGTTTCCTTGTAAGCAACTTGAGGCTTACCAACGTTAACATCTACATTAAACTCACGAAGTAGACGGTCAACCATAATATCTAAGTGTAATTCACCCATACCAGAAATGATTGTTTGACCAGTTTCTTGGTCTGTGTGAGCCTTAAATGTTGGGTCTTCTTTCATAAGTTTAGCAAGAGCCAAACCTAATTTTTCTTGAGCATCTTTGTTCTTAGGTTCAATAGCTTGGTCAATAACTGGTTCCATAAACTTCATTGATTCAAGCACGATTGGATGATCTTCATCACAAAGTGTATCACCAGTACCACTATCTTTTAAACCTACGATAGCACAAATTTCACCAGCCAAAGCTTCAGGAATGTCTTCACGTGAATTTGAGTGCATACGCAAGATACGACCAACACGTTCCTTTCTGCCAGTTGTAGAATTTAGCACGTAGCTACCAGCAGTTAATTTACCGCTATACACACGTGTAAATGTAATACCACCAACAAATGGGTCAGTTGCAATCTTAAACGCTAAAGCACTTAGTGGTTCATCGTCACTAGACTTACGTTCAGCTTCAGTTCCATCAGGAAGTGTTCCCTTAATAGCAGGAACGTCCAATGGGCTTGGCATATAATCAACCACAGCATCCAATAGCATTTGGATACCACGGTTTCTTAATGCTGTACCGCAAAGTACAGGGTTAAGCTTAAGTTCGCAAGTAGCCTTACGAATAGCTTTCTTTAATTCTTCAATAGTGATTTCCTCACCACCAAAATACTTTTCAAGCAATGTATCGTCTGTTTCAACAACAGCTTCAATCATTTCATTTCTTAATTTTTGAGCTTCTTCCATTAAATGATCAGGAACATCGGTCTCATCGATTTCCTTACCAGTTTCGTCCTTATACCAGTAAGCTTTCATTGTTACAAGGTCAATAATACCTTCAAAGTCAGCTTCTTGGCCAATAGGCATTTGAATTGGCACAGCGTTTGCTTTTAATACAGAACGCATATGACCAACAGTACGAAGGAAGTTAGCATCATTCATGTCCATCTTGTTTACAAAACAGATTCTTGGAACATGACAATCAGTAGCTTGGCGCCAAACTGTTTCTGATTGAGCTTGCACACCAGCTCTAGCACTAAACAATGCAACAGCACCGTCCAATACTTTTAGAGAACGTAAAACTTCAACAGTAAAGTCCACGTGTCCAGGTGTGTCAATAATATTGATAGCACAATCTTGCCAGTTACAGTGAGTACATGCAGATGTAATTGTGATACCACGTTCTTGTTCTTGAACCATCCAGTCCATTGTGGCTTCACCATCGTGCACTTCACCTAATTTGTGGTTAACACCAGTATAGTACAAAATACGTTCAGTAGTTGTAGTTTTACCAGTATCAATATGTGCCATAATTCCAATATTTCTAATTTTCTCTAATGGAGTTTTTCTAGCCATATAAAATTTTTCTCCTTTATAAATTTAGTTTAGCAAAAGGCACACTATAAAAACATAATACTTGCCCTTGCTATAATTTGTTGCCAATATTAGAAGTGTTTATGCACTTAAAATATTCCAACATAAATGCTTTTTAATAGCGGTAATGTGCAAAAGCTTTGTTTGCTTCGGCTTGTCTGTGCATATCATCTTTCTTCTTTACAGCACCACCAGTTGAGTTGCATGCATCAACGATTTCAGCAGCAAGTTTGTTTGCCATACCTCTTTCGCCAGTTCTCTTACGAGAATATTCAACCAACCATCTAATTGCTAATGTTTGACGACGTTCAGGCTTAATTTCCATAGGAACTTGGTAGTTAGCACCACCAACACGTCTTGCCTTAGTTTCCAAAACTGGTTTGATGTTTTCCATAGCGTTGTTTAAAGCTGTCATAGGTTCTTGACCTAATTTTTCAGCAGCCATATCCATTGCACTGTAAACAATCTTTTCAGCAAGACCACGCTTTCCGTCTAGCATTACTTGGTTGATAACCTTAGTTACAACAACTGAGTTATATTTAGGGTCAGCAAGTACTGTACGCTTTACAGCAGCTTTTCTTCTTGACATAATTAATTTCTCCTTTTTAAATTTCAATTTGCGTAAAACTCTTACGCACGAGCCGTATTATATACAAATAATACAAAATTTACTTCGAACTTACGCAGTTCATTCAATCAGCACAATAATGTGCTCAGGGTTCTTTTAATCAAAAGAACAATTTACTATCTTGTAATTGCTTACAAAATTCAAGCAAAACTTAAATTACGTAAAACTACAAGATTACTTAGGGCGCTTAGCACCATACTTACTTCTTCCTTGCTTACGATTTTGTACAGCCGCAGTATCTAAAGCACCACGAACGATATGATAACGTACACCAGGAAGGTCAGGGACACGTCCACCACGAACCAATACTACGTTGTGTTCTTGCAAGTTGTGGCCAATACCTGGAATGTAACATGTTGTTTCCTTACCATTTGACAAACGTACACGAGCAATTTTACGTAACGCAGAGTTAGGTTTCTTAGGTGTAGTAGTTGTAACGTTTACACAAACGCCACGTTTTTGAGGACAGTTATCTAATAAAATTGACTTGCTTTTAACAACTTCCTTTTTTCTACCCTTTCTAACCAATTGTTGAGTTGTAGGCATATTCTCCTCCTTAATTATTTTTGCAACCAATTTAATCAACTTGCCACTTAAATCCAACCCTTTAAGCTTTAAGACGATGTTACAGCCGGCAGCAAACACTATAACGCTTATATTTTATCAAAAACCATACACATTGTCAATAGTTTATTTAAATTTTTATATAAATATATAAAACATTTTATTTAATGGTTCCCTTCAATTTTAGCATCAAAAAAGACTTGGCTTAATTTTACCAAATCTTTTAAAAATGTTTATCAATATTATCTTAAATATCCCTTAATTATCATATCTTCAGCTTCTTGCTCGGTTAAACCCAAAGTCATTAATTTTAACAATTGTTCGCCGGCAATTTTGCCAACAGTAGCTTCGTGATTTAATGTTGCGTCTTTTACTTGTGCATCAATTTCTGGAACAGATTTTACTCGTGCGTTATCCAATAATATCGCATCGCATTCAACCCTTCCAAAACACGCAGATTTACCAACAAGTTTAGACTTAAATTCTTGATATGAATTGTTTTTTGCAACACTGCGGCTTACCACATTGCACTTGCTATTTTCACCAACCAAATCCACAACAAAACTTGTTATAGCTTGTTGATTATCGGTTGTTAAAATCTTTTCTTGAACATTAAGTTCTGCGCCCATTTTTAGCTTTGCAGTAGTCTTGCGGTTAGAATATGTAACACCGCCAAGTTGTACGGTTTGCATCTCAAAATAAGAGTTGTCTTCCATTGTTATTTTGGTTACTGGATTTAGTATCTTTTCAGCATTAACATTACCCAATCCTAAATGTTTTTCGATATATACAACTTTGGAATTTTTGCCTATATGAAAGCTATGAATTCCACTATGCTCGCTTATATCAGTTGAATTGTTGTGTATTCCGCAGCCGGCTATAATTGTGATTTCTACGTTATCTCCAATATAAAAATCATTATACACCAAATCTTTAAGCCCTGCTTTAGATATAATTACAGGAATATGCACACTCTTGTTTTTAGTTCCGTTTTTTACGACAATATCAATGCCTTCTTTGCTTTTTTTAGGAACAATATCAACATCCTCACTAGTGCTTCGCGAATATAATTTACCATCTTTTCTAATATTATAACTTCCTTGTGGAATTGAGTGTAAATCAGCAATTTCACTAAGTAATTGTTTGTCAACTTTACTTAACTTATCCACGCTTACCTCCTAATCTTCCACATTTTTTACCTTTAATATCCTTTATTGCTTTGGCACTATCATATTCTTGCGCCCCTAGATTAGAATCCAAAACCACAACCTTGTTTGCACATTTAATAATCTTTTCTTGATGGCTTACAATTATCACAATTTTGTCATTTAATCCTTTAAAAATTTCAATCAAATCATCAAAGCTCCAAAGGTCAATCCCAGCCTCAGGCTCATCAAACAAGAAAACTTCTCCACCTTTAGCGAGAGCCATCGCAAGCTCAATCCTTTTCAATTCGCCGCCACTTAAAGTGTTGTCAATTTCACGATTAATATAATCTTTTGCACACATGCCAACCTTTGATAAATATTCGCAAGCGTCCGAAACTTTATTGTTTTTGCTGTTTGCAATATCCAACAAGTCTTTAACCTTAAGTCCTTTAAATCTCACAGGCTGTTGAAATGCAAGCGTAAATCCTAAATTTGCTCGTTCTGAAATACTTAAACTAGATATGTCTTTTCTTTTATAAATAACCTTACCAGAAGTTGCTTTGTTTAATGCCATAATTAGCTTAATTAAAGTAGATTTACCGCTGCCATTAGGGCCGGTAACAACGGTAATTCCCTTGTCAAATTTTAGATTTATATTTTTTAATATATCAATAGTTTGATTATTTTCATCAACTACCGAATAACAAATATTTTTTAATTCTAACATACATCTCCATTAATTATTAATTTTGTATATATTTGCATTTATAATAATTAAAAATTTTACACTTATATAAAATAAAAAAACCTTACATTCAATGCAAGGTATAATTAGTGGAGCTACTGACGGGAATCGAACCCGTGACCTCCGCCTTACCAAGGCGACGCTCTACCGACTGAGCCACAGTAGCATATTACATTATCATTAATTTAAGCACAATTGTAATAACACCCTGCACGAATGTTATGCAAATACTTTATACAAGTATAAGTATATTATACACAAAGCATTTTGTCAAGCATTTATATTTAATTATATACAAAATAATTGTTTAAAACATATTTTTTTGCTATAATACATTTAGAGGTTGTTATGAAAATTATTAAAAAAGAATGTATTAATATTGAAACAACTGATTCACATAATGGTAGTGGAACACGTAAATTATATCTCCAGCCCAACGAAACTGATAATGTTGAGGGTATGACTTATGGCAAACTACCTGTAGGAAACACCTTTAAATGGCATAACCACAAAGGTATTAATGAAATTATGTTTGTAATCAGCGGCGAAGGAACAATCAAAGATGCAGACGGCACTTACACCTACACTCGTGGCGATGTATTTGTTTTCCCTAATGAAGTTTACCACGAAATCTCAGCACTGGGCACATCTATTAGCAAATTTGTTTTTATACGAGTTTTTATAAATTAAATTTTATAATACAATTAAGCATTTAAAAAAAACAGCTTTGAGTTTTGCTGTTTTTTTAATGCAAATAATTCTTAAATTTACTTAACACGCTATAATTTTCTGTAACAAACATATACACTATATTTAAAAAATCTTTTAAATTAATTTTGTTATACAAGGTTCTAAATTTATCCATAAAAACAACTCCATTTATAGTGGTGTCGTAAAAGTACTTATAGCTAGGGGCATGAGTTATTCTACTTAAGTTGGTTTTTGAAAATATTGCATCAATAGCAATCTCTATAAACAGCCAAATCTTGCTATCCTCTTTGTATGTGTAATCCCAATCCCAATTATTAAAGCTTTTCCACCAATTTAATATAGTCAGTTTTGTAAGCATAATTATAAAATTTGTAAATATTTTATCATATGAGATATTTGAATTTAAAATAATTGTATTATCCGAAAATTCTATTTCATTAGATAAACAATTATTTAGATAACAAGAAACACTATTAAAAGCATCTCCATCCAATTTTATGCCCACCTCATTTTGTAACGTCAACAAATATTCTTGCTGATATTCTAACCACATAATGTTTAATTTTGCACAAACAATATCCAACCTTTGTTTTGACCTTAAGAATTCCTTTTCCACCGCCTCTACCAAATTTTTAAAATCTTTTTTGTACAAACTTTCATCATCACAAAATGGATTGCTATTATTGTGTATATTGTTCTTATTACACATCACCATACTCTGTTCTTTCTCTTTATGAATTTTAATGGCCGCTTGCTTTGAGTTTAATATTTTAAAAACACACCTATCTTTTGTTATCATACCCCAATATTAACATAAAAACAAACTAAAAACTATTTATAAAAACAATTAAAAATCATCTTTCGATTAATGTTCACTAACTTTTTATTATTTAGATTTTAGATTATCATATTAGCAATAATAAATTATCAAAAATTAAATTATCAGACTGATAATTTTAAGCATACGCAATTTTAATAATATATTGCATATTTTATAAAATTTTACTCAAACTAACACTATCATAAGGAGGTTATATGAGCATCAAAGGCAAAAAAATATTGTCTATAATTACGTACTACACATTATTTGGGATTGCAATAGTTATGGCTGGAGTATCAATTTTGTATGCAGTTAGCCGAGCACTGCCAATGTGGGCTAAAGTGTTGTATACATTATGGTCTTGTGCAGTTATTGGCACACTTATATTTGATGTAATTTGTACTTCAACTAGACGTATGAAATTCATTTCTGGTTTAATTGTGTACATCTTAAGCGCTATAAGTGTGGTTGTCACCGCTCTTTTATACTTAACACGTGCAGGATTTACTGCTGGTTTAACAACTGTATTTATGCCCGTGTTTACTGGCATTGCCGCAATCATTCTTTCCACATCTATCTATATGATTTTTACCTTTATTGTAGGCGAATCAGTAGTTGAACATGCCACAGCAATCAAAAGTGTTAAACAAAAACAAGATTAATAAACTCTTGTTAAAATAACAAAAAATTTGGATATAAAATCCAAATTTTTTTTAATAATTTTTATAATACTACTACCAAATCGTAAGTTGTTACATCATTTTTTAATAAGTCCACATTTACTGTTATTTCAAAAGATTTGATAGTTATAAACTCCTCATTATCCAATGTCAAAGCTCTAATTGGCACTCCCAAATCAACTGCAGCGCCAATAACATCAACCAGTTCTTTTAACGTGTCTATTGTGTTGTCATAGTCATTTGCTATAATCAAATTAGATGCATTATCCGTTGCTGAAATCGTATCTAACTCCGCCTTGCTTATTCTAAACACGGTTGGAAATTCATGTGTATCGTTATAGTCACTTATTATATTAAAAGTATAAACAATCTCTTCAATAATTTCAGTAATACCACTAACAGCAATCTCAATGTCTGATTGAATATTTGATATTACATACTTTTTAGTTGTGCTATTATAAACTGCAACACCTGCCTGACCGTTAACTAAAACAGTTATTCCTTCTTTAGCCTCATAGTTGTCAGCAATATTTACTTTAAATTCAAAATTAGAACCTTTATTTATAACTTTTGTATCATTATCCAGACTAAATCCTTCGCCAACAACTGTTATATTGCATGTGTAATATTCAACACTTGACGACACAACATTAAACACCAAATTGTTTGTTACATTTTCAACTGTATATTCTTGCTTTCCATCTGCTTTTATTACATTTACATCACCATTATTACATTGTATTTGTAATGCGTCAACGTTTATACTAACATCTTTTACGCTTATATTAAATGTTACATTTGCACCATACTCTACCACGCTATCCCCTTCCACAAAAGCAAATTCCAAGCCCTCATAACTAGGTAATACAATATTGAATGTTTTGATTTCTTGTCCACTTATTTCAACATTTGTGATATGGTCTTTTACATTTTTAAATGTATAAGTGTGCATATTTCCACTTACCGTTTTAGTTGGTTGATAGTCTTTAGCCTCCGCCTTACCAACAACCGATAAATTTGAAATATCAATATTATCTTCTGGTGTAACAGTAAAACTGACATCTTCATTATAGTTAACCTTCAATTCATTACCAGCAGCTCCCACAAAGGCAACTGTTAAACCACTAACGTCCGTTGGCAACACCACATCAAATTTAGCAATATCCGCAACCGCTTTAATTGAATAATTTGTTTGCACATTAGAAATTGTGTATACATTATTTACTCCGCTAATTTGTGTATATTCACTATCATTTGCGCCCTTTATTTTTACTGTTGCACCAACGTATCCCTCTGCCAAAGTTAACATAAACTTAAATTCTGTACCATAATCTACATTTGTAGAATCATATCCCGTAACTGTCGAAAGCGTATAACCTTCTCCTGTTTCAAATGTCATAGCATATGAATTTATAATAATTCCGCCAATTGTAATATTTACATCACTAGTTATGTTTTCAATTGTATACACACCCTCAACAATATTAGTAATTTCTTCACCATTATTCTTAACAATAATATCACAATCTGTATACCCTGGCTTTAAATTAACTCTAAATTTAAAAGTCCCTCCCGTTACAACTGTGGTTGTATATCCACTTACTGGAACAATCTCATAGGCATATGATGTTGTTAAATAACTTACTGTACGCGTATCACTTTCTTGTTCAAATACTGCACGAATAACAACCTCGTCGTCAACAACTAATGAAATTTCAGCCTTTGTTGAAAAGTGTTCCAACTTTTCATCTAATTCATCAGTATATTCCCACTTCACAAATTTATAACCAACATCTGGTATAGCCTTTAAAGTAATCTTTGTATCTTCCTTAAACGTAAATACTTTGCTTGCCTCATCTCCAAATCTTACATAATTTTTATCATTGTTTACCTGAACAGAACCTCCCTCTGTTGCAAATACATACACTTTAGCAATGTCTTTATCTTTTCCACAACCAGTAAACACAAAAGAAAAACCTGCAAATACTAAAACTCCAAATATTGCAAGTAAAGCCTTTTTAAACATTTTCATAAAAATATCTCCTTATCTTTAGTTTATCACAAAGCTTAAAGATAATCAATATCTTTACAAAAAATATTCAAACTTTTACCTAATTTTATAAAATTAAATATTCTGATCATTTTAAGTTTTTATGCAAATTATATTATAAAAAGTTTTAAACAAAAACGATATAATATAAAACTTAACTCTTTAAACATAAAAAACAACATAACATATTGTGCTATGTTGTTTTCATTAATTTAATTATGTTTATACAATTTACAATGTCAAAGAACTATTTTGATAATTTTCATTCAATTTAGAATTTAGGTTTGCAACATATCTCTCTCCTATTTTCCCATTAAAGAAATTCTTCATAATAAACCTTCCTCTGTCATTGTAACGGACGCCCATATTAAAGCATTTCATACCCTCTGTATAATACTCGTATGCTTTATCCGGCATGTTAGAAAAACATTGTTTAAATGCTCGCTCATCTGAATTAAAAGCTGCCTTTATCATAGCCTTTTCATTTAGTATTGTTGTCAATTTCTCAAAGCACGCAGTTTCTGTAATATATGCCCCATTGCTCCTACCAAACATTTTTGTAGAAATATAATTAACTATTGGTTCCATATACACACTACTTCCGGCAATCACAGCTATTGTTCCATCTTGCATTTTTGTTCTTGTTCCAAAAATCTGGCTTTCTCTCCATGGCATGTCTTTATTCTTAATTGTATACGCACAGTGAGTTAATTCATGTAATAGTATTTCTATATAGTGCCCTCTTAATTGTATGTTTTTCAAATGTTCTTCGGTAAAATACATTGTTATTGTATTTTTATCAAAACCCTCATATTCTCCAACCGTATCACTAGGCCTACCTACGGTAACTTCCATCTCATCAGGATCTTTCATTACAATCCGACTCAAGTTAGTGTTTAATCTATCAATTAACTCATCAGCCGAAATTACATCTCCAAATATTTCTGTATGCCCCGTTATAAACCCAGACACAATATTTCTTGTAAACATATCTTTAATATTTTTATCATCTAAAAGTTTTGCAATCTTATCTTCCATATCTTATCCCCATTGCAATTATGATAACAAATTTATTAATAATTTACAACTATTTGCAAGATTTGATGCAACGTTTTTCCAATTTTGTCAAAATTTGTAAAAAAATAACACAACTTTATTACTGTTGTGTTATTTTTGTAAACTCTCTTCCATTTTATTATCTAAATATTTTGTTTTGAAATATCCCCAATCTTCACATATATCTAATATATATCTTAAATCGTTTCTTGTGTACCAGCATTCGCCGTCTTCAAAAAATCTAAACTTCATCCTATACTCAGTATCACAAAATATATCATCTATATCTTTACCTATTAAGCATAGTTCCATACAATTCATATTATCAAATTTTGCACAAGAATATGATATATATTCTATATCTTCAGTTAATAAATAATATTTCACAAACTTGATTGCATCTTCTTTACTTGGATAATTCACAACAACCTCTTCATTAAATATATTCATAATATATATTACAATCATAAATTTGTCAATATAGCAAATAAAAAAACCCATACATCTCTGTATAGGCTTTCGTTTGTAGATGGCAACTTCCTATCTTCTCACACAGTCTCTCGTCGTAATTCTTGTTTGTCTTGCTTGAACTCGTTACACACTCGTCCTTTCGCTTGACACAAGATTACGCCTCTTCCCATTTCGCAACCAGTGCTCATGGGAGCCCTTAGATTAATTGCATGGGAGACTTTAAAAAAAGAACTACCCTTAATGGATAGTCCTTAAATTTGTAGATGGCAACTTCCTATCTTCTCACACAGTCTCCCATGCAATATTGTCGGCGTTTGTGAGCTTAACTTTTGTGTTCGATATGGGTACAAGTGGGTCCTCACAGCTATTATCACCACCCTGGTTGATTGTCTACTAAGTACAATCACAACTACATATTTCTTAGCTCGTATTTCGCATTTATACCAAATTCTCTGGTGATCAAGCCCTCGACCTATTAGTATCAGTCCGCTACATGCATTACTGCACTTCCACTCCTGACCTATCTACCACTTAGTCTTAATGGGGTCTTACTAACTTGTGTTATGGGATATCTTATCTTGAGGCTGGTTT
>JAZQYV010000018.1:0-9128 GCA_045633705.1 Candidatus Onthoplasma sp. | reverse complement strand
TTATAGATACAACTTTATAGGGGAATTGATCAAATTTTAACAAAGGAGATAATATGAAAAAAACAAAAATAATTGCAACCTTAGGTCCTGCCTCAACCAACCAAAAAACATTAAGGGAAATGATTAAAAATGGCCTAAACGTTGCACGCATAAATTTTAGTCATGGCACTCAAAAATCAAATCAAGAAACTATCAATTTGGTAAAATCCGTTCGTGAACAACTTAATGTTCCCGTATCAATAATGGTTGATACCCGCGGTCCTGAAGTTCGTGTTAAAACTTTTGAAGACGGATTTGCAATGTTAAAAACTGGTCAAAAATTTACATTGTTTGCAGACAATCGTTTAGGTAACAATGATGGTGTTTCAATTACTGAACCTTCTGTTTTGCCAAGATTAAAATCTGGCGATATTATTCTTGCAAATGATGGGTTGATTGTATTAAAAGTTGTTGAGCTTGATGGTAATAACGTGATAACCAAAGTTCAAACTGGTGGCAAGCTTTCAAATAACAAAGGTTTAACTTTTAAGGACTTTGACCTAAAGCTTCCATTTATCAGTGAAAAAGACCGCAAAGATTTGATTTGGGCATTCAAAAACAAATGCGATTATGTTGCTTGCTCATTTGTAACCAGCAAGCAAGATATTATTGAAATCAAAAAATTGATGAATAAATGTAAATACTCTTGTAAAATTATTGCCAAAATTGAATCTAGCCTAGGCATTAAAAATCTTGAAGAGATTCTTGAAGTTTGCGATGGTGTTATGGTTGCACGCGGTGACCTTGGAGTAGAATATCAAGTAAGCAAATTACCAAGTTTACAAAGTTATATACTAAGAACCGCCCGTGATATGCGTAAAATTTCGATTGTTGCAACCGAAATGCTTGAAAGCATGATTCACAACCCTCGCCCTACTCGTGCCGAAGTTAGTGATGTAGCAAATGCTATACGTGAAGGCGCAAGCGCTATTATGCTATCTGCTGAAACCTCTGTAGGTGAATATCCTGATAAAGCTGTAAAAACAATGACCGATATTGCTAATGAAATTGAAGATGATTTGGATTATGAACATCTACACAATGCAACAAAAATTGAAAATAACATGGCAAATATAACAACTACTATGGCGATAAATATTTCTTATAAACTTCCTACCAAAGCAATTGCAATTTGTACCAGCATGGGAAAGATGGCAACATATATTTCAACCCTTCTTCCAAAATGTGATATTTATGCCATTACCAACAATCAAGACACGTACTATCAAATGGGCTTACTTCGTGGAGTTCTTCCAATATACTTGCCAAAATTTGATGAAACCAAAATATTTAGCAATGTAAACGACGAGTTGTTAAAACAAAAGCTTGTTAAAAGGGGTGACAACATTGTCCTAGTAACTGGCACAACCGACGAATTTTCAAATGTTGTTAAGATTAATACAATTAATTAGATTTAAAAGACCTTTAGAGGTCTTTTTTTGTTAGATTATGATGTATTTTACAGATTTTTTGACATAATTTATATAAATTTTAGAAAAACTTCTAAAAAACGCTTGCTTTAAAATTTTAGATGTGTTATAGTTGTGACAATCTTCTGCGGTTTCGGCTATGCATAAAAGGCGGTTTTATGATAGTTTTGGTGAAACAAATTTAATAGAAGATATGTACCAGAAAATACTTTTTGGTATTTTTTTGTACGCTACAACTTAATAGAAGGAGGAAAAAATGTCAAAATTAATTCACTTTGATGGCATTTGTAAAGACTTTAACATCTCTGTACGTAAAAAAGGATTTAAAAATGCTATTCTTGGCTTCTTCAAACGAGAACACAAAACTATTAGTGCATTAAAAAATGTAAGTTTTGATGTTGAAGAAGGCGACATTGTTGGGTACATAGGTCCAAATGGTGCAGGCAAAAGCACAACCATTAAGATTATGAGTGGAATCCTTACTCCAACCTCTGGCGAATGTTCCATTATGGGCTACTGCCCTTGGAAAGACCGCAAACAATACGTAAGAAATATAGGTGTTGTATTCGGTCAGCGTTCTCAATTATGGTGGGATGTTCCCATAATTGATAGTTTTGAACTACTAAAGGACATCTATAAAATTCCAGAAAGGGAATACAACGAAACGTTAAGCGAACTAATCGAAACGTTGAACTTAAAAGAACTTTTAAACCGCCCATTAAGACAACTTTCATTAGGTCAAAAAATGAAATGTGAACTTGCAGGCTCTTTACTTCATCGGCCAAAACTTTTGTTTCTAGATGAACCTACTATAGGCCTTGATGCGGTAACAAAACTTTCGGTTCGCAAATTTATCAAAGATATCAATCAACGTTGGGGTACAACAATTATTCTCACTACTCACGATATGAGTGATATCGAGGCTCTGACAAACAAGATTATATTAATCGGTCGCGGACAAATTCTTTACAACGGAAGTTTTAGCGAGATTAAACACAAGTATGATTCTATTAAACAAATCGAAGTTGAGTTTAAACACGAATATGAAACTCTAAATCTCGAAAATTACGAAATTATATCACATAATAAGAATATGGCAGTATTAAGAAATAAGCCAAATATCACTTTCAACACCCAAAGCTTTGTAAACGAAATTAGTAAAAATTACGACATTGTCGATTTTTCAGTCAAATCCATAAATGTTGATGAAATTTTAGCCAAACTATATACCGAGTTGGATTTATAGGAGGTGCTATGCAGTCATATCGTGGATTATTTAAAATGACTTTTAAAGGCGAACTACAATATCGTGCCAAAGCTTTATCTGGCGTAACCACTCAATTTTTTTGGGGATTGTTATACATATATCTATATACCGCATTTATGAAAGGAAATACAGTAAACGGATTTTCAATATCACAAATGTGCAGTTTTATTTGGCTAGGTCAAGCATTTTTCGTTTTGCGTTATATTGACCTTCCCAAAAAATGTGCAAAGGAAATTGAAAATGGTGATGTTTGCTATAAGTTTGTCCGACCTCTTAATTTATACAATCAATGGTATTGCGAATATTTGGGTTACAAACTATCAGCAACGCTTTTGCGCTTTTTACCAATAATAGTAATTGCATTCTTATTGCCATCTGGCATCGGCCTATCGTTACCTGTTAGTTTTACTGCTTTTGGGTTGTTTATAATTGCATTAATCTTAGGTGCATTAATGACCGGAGCAATATCAATGATTGCAATATATCTAACATTTAAAACACAGTCGGCAAAAGGCACTCTTGGCATCGTCAGCACAACAACAAACATCTTGGGCGGATTCTTTATACCAATTCCGCTAATGGCAACCGCAATTCAAAATATTCTAAATTATTTACCATTTAGATTTATTGTAGACCTTCCGTTCAGAATTTATATTGGCAGCATTTCCACAAATTCCGCACTTATGTTTATATGCTTATCTATAGCCTGGTTACTAGTATTAGTTGCAATAGGCAAATTGCTTATTAAACAAGCATTAAAGAAAACTGTGGTACAAGGAGGTTAATATGTTATATAACAAATATGTAAAAATGCATACAAAATCCTCGTTTCAATTTAAAGGCAATATGGCAATGGTCTCATTTTCATCTATTTTGGTTTCGTTGGGAGAAGTGTTTGCAATATTCCTATTGTTTAAAAAATTTGAATCTGTTGGCTATTGGGGATTTTATGAAACTGCACTCATGTTTGGAATCATAACCACCGTCTATTCATTTACCGAATGCTTTGGTCGTGGTTTTGATGAATTTGCCAACTTAATTAAACATGGTGACCTTGACCGCCTTATGGTTAGACCAGTAAGTATCGTTTACCAAATATTTGGCTCAAAGATTGAGTTTTCAAAACTTGCACGTGTAATTTTGGGAATAATTGTCAGTACAATTGCAATAATCAACCTTAATATCAGTTGGACTATTGCAAAAATTGTTGTATTACTACTAACTTACACTTGCGGTTGCTTTGTAATACTTGGAGTCATGATGATAGGTGCAGGGATTAGCGTGTTTAGTGTTGAAAATCTTGAATTTATCAACATTATCACAAATGGTGCAAAGGAAGTAAGTTATTACCCAATCAATATCTACAACAAATGGTTATCTCGCATATTTACTTTTATAATACCAGTTGCGTGCTTTAACTATCTTCCACTATCCTACATTATGGGTTATGGAAGTTTACCACAAATAGTGTATGCCCTATCACCTTTAATAGGCGCATTGTTCCTAATCCCATGCCTACTATTCTTTCTATGGTCACTTAAAAAATATCAAAGTAGCGGAACATAAAACAATTACCCCCCCCTACTTGTGTAGCAATTTTGAAACTAATAAAATAAAGAGTTAAGATAAAAACATCTTAACTCTTTTTTATTAAGCAATTTCTTGCCACTATTGTAAAATACACCTATCTCCCTGATATATATTTCTTTGCTCTAAATTTTTATTAATACAGTTTAAAACAATCTTTTTTCTAGCATTCCATTTTGGCTCAATCAGCATATCTTTAGGCGCATCGCCAGTAATTCTGCAAATCACAATATCTGGGCGAAGATGAGCAATTATATTGCATACACTATCTACATAATATTCTAATGATATTGGGGTATACTTGCCCTCATTATACAAATTTTCTAGCATTGTGTTTTTAATGATATAAGTTGAATGAATTTTTACCCCCATAACATTTAAAGAATTTATAAATTTCACTGTATTATCAATATCTCCTTCTTCCTCATATGGTAAACCAACCATAATATGAGTAATAACATCAATCTTATATTTGTTAAGCAGTTTTACGGCCCTTATAAACTCATCGTTCGAATATCCTCTATTAAACTTTTTAGCAACATCCTCGTTTGATGTTTGCAATCCCAATTCCACATATACATAATATTTTTCTTCGTATTCTTTAAGAAGTTTTACCACATTTTCATCTACACAATCTGGCCTTGTTGCAACGCCTAGTGCAACAATCCTATCATCTATAAGAGCGCTATTATATCTTTCTCTCAACACATCAACGTTGTCGTAAGTGTTAGAAAAGTTTTGAAAATATGCAATAAATTTATTCGCCCTATCCGCCTTATAACTGTTTAAATGATTTTTGACTTGCGTTGAAATGTCTATTCTTTTTGTATTTTCACCACTGCCCCGCTCGCCACAAAAAATACAACCGCCACACCCTTTAGTTCCATCTCTATTTGGGCAAGAAAAACCGCCATCAATACAAATTTTTAATGTTCGCTCTCCAAATTTATTTTTTAACCAAGTATTAAATTGATTATACCTACTAGTCATAAATCCTACCCTTTATATCATTATACCATAATATAATTAATTTGTATAATGCTTAATAAAAAAAGAATTGAAATAACATACTTCAATCCTTTTAATTATTAAACCAATTTCAATCAGTTTATGTTTTAGATTTTTTTATATTAATAATTTTCATTTCTCAATTCAAAATATGCTTTTGGATGAGCGCATACTGGGCAAACGTCTGGTGCTTTTGTACCAATCACAATGTGTCCGCAGTTACGACATTCCCAAATCTTAACCTCAGAGCGTTCAAACACTTGCATTGTTTCGATATTTTGCATAAGTTTGCGATAACGTTCTTCGTGCTTGCGTTCAATTTCTGCTACTGCTCTAAACTTTTCAGCAAGTTCAGGGAAACCTTCTTCCTCAGCAGTTTTTGCAAAGCCATCATACATATCTGTCCATTCATAATTTTCGCCATCAGCCGCTTCGCCAAGATTATGTAATGTATCGCCAATTCCATTTAGTTCCTTAAACCACATTTTAGCATGTTCTTTTTCATTGTCTGCAGTGTGTAGGAAAATGTCAGCAATCTGTTCAAATCCTTCCTTCTTAGCCACACTTGCAAAATATGTATATTTATTACGTGCTTGACTTTCACCAGCAAATGCATTCATAAGGTTTTGTTCACTCTTAGTTCCTGCATATTTATTTGTCTTCACTTCTACTTCTCTTTCTCCAATTTTTATATTCTTGTCGCCAATAATGTTACATCTAGGGCAAACTGGCTTAACCCCTTCTTCCATTTCAAAAATTTCTCCACAAACAGAGCATTGATATTTAATCATTTTCATAATATTTTCTCCTTTTCCTTTTAAATCTCCACTTTTATCTTCATAAGTTGTGTGTAACAATTCCACTGCCAACTCACTATGTGGTTTAATTAAATAATTCTTATATAGTTCAATAATTTCAGGGTTTTCGTGCGATGCCCTTACTTTTAACTGACTATCACGATTGTAAAGCGCTTGTATACGTGCTTTTTGCGCCTCAACTTCTTTGTCAAAATGCTTTGGTTGACCGCCACCACCAATACAACCACCAGGGCAAGTCATAATTTCAATAAAATCATACTTTTCGCCCGCTTTAACTTTACTTATAATCTTTCTTGCATTTGCTAGCCCATAAACTACTGCAAGTTTTAATGTAATTCCATTAATCTCAATACTAGTTTCCTTAATCCCATCAAGTCCACGCACTGGCTCAAAATTCAGTGTTAAGTCCGCTGGTGACTTGTTTGTTAAGTATGAATATGCAGTTCTAACTGCCGCTTCCATAACTCCACCAGAGTTTCCAAATATCACACCAGCACCACTAGCTTCGCCCATAAACTTATCAAATGGTATATCTTCAAGTGTATTAAGGTCAATGTTTTGCTCTTTTGCCCATTTTGCCAACTCCACAGTCGTAATAACATAATCCATATCTCGCATATCTTCAACCTTGTTGATTTTAGCCGATATATTCATTTCATCTCGTCTAATTTCCATCTTCTTGGCTACACATGGTGTTAGTGCCACATTTATAATCTTGCTAGGGTCTATACCCATCTTTTTAGCAAAATATGTCTTAATTATAGGCCCTTGCATTCCAATAGGACTTTTACAACTAGATATATTAGGTATTATTTCTGGATAAAATGTTTCAGCAAACTTAATCCACGATGGACAACAGCTTGTAAATTGTGGCAAATGTTTATTTTCCTTAATTCGCTCAATTAATTCACTTGCCTCTTCACAAATAGTTAAGTCCGCTCCAAAGTTTGTATCAAGCACATACTTAAATCCTAACTTTTTAAGTAGCGCCACCATTTTACCTTGTACAAAACTACCAAATGGCAAACCAAATTCTTCACCCAGTCCAACACGCACCGATGGTGAGGTTGACACAATCACAATCTTATCACTATCAGCAATATGACCAGCTACTTCCTTATACTCATCTTGACCTACAATCGAATCCATAGGACAAGCCTTAATACATTGACCGCAGTTTACACATATCGGTTTTTTAGTAACATTTAGGTCATAATTGTTGTTAACCGACACAAATTCATTACAAACTTGCGCACATTGTCCACACTTTACACACTTGCTTTCAATACGCTTAATAGATGGATTGTTTTCATCAATCGCAACCCTAATTTTTTGATTAATGTGTTCCATTATTTCTCCTTATCACAATCTTTACATATTCCCATAACAACTATTTCGTTACAGATAAACTCGGTCTGATTTTTAATCGAATTTAATATACTATCCATATTCAAATCAATATCAAAAATATTCCCACAACACTTACAAACTAAATGACTATGGCTATCTCGCACTATATCATAATGCTCAAAACTGTCGCCCGTTGATATCTTTTTAACTAACCCAACTTCCACCAACTGCTCCAAATTTCTATACACAGTTGACTTAGATATAGTCGGCTCAATCTGTTTCACCAGTTCATAAACTCTATATGCCGTAGGATGTTCGTAATTACTTTGCAGTATATTTATTATACTTTCTCGTTGCTTTGAAAAATTCATAAATTCGTAATCGTTCCTAACTTTAATATAACATATCCCACCAAAAAATGTAAAGCATTTTGCAAAACTTTTTGGGAATTTATCAAAATTTGTAAAAAAATCTACCAATTAAGGTAGATTAATTTATTATAATGTATGTTCTTCTGTTTTAAAACTTAAACCAAGTTCAGCTATCTCTGATTTAATTTCATTGATTGACTTTTCACCAATATTATTAATATTTGCTATTTGACTTTCTGAACTGCCTACAATGTCACCAACCGTGTTATATCCTGCACGAGTTAAGGTAATTCCTGTTCTATAAGATAAAGTGAGCATATTTATAGGCATATCTAGAATATCTCCTTGCCATCTACTATTAATAAGTTGTTCTTTTATATTTTTTTTATCTAAGTCAACTTCATCAAATTTCACAGCTCCTAGTTTTATAAGTTGTTCTGCATTATAATTACATTCAACAGCCGCTACTAACATTTTCATTTCATCTTCTGTAAATCCCTTGATTTTAGTTGATGAAATTAATATAGAATGTCCAGCAACTTCATCAATTCCATTTTGTTTTAATTTATTATATAGTTGGTCAGTCAATTTTAAATATTCAATAGGAACTTGACCTCCTTTTTCTCTCTCATAATACACTTGCCCAATACTGCTTATCGTGTCTAAAAATTCACCGCCAATATGATATTTTGCATCTTGAGGAATATTCATCATCATATGCCTTACTCTTTGAGCATCTAGTTGCTCTGCTTTATCTTTAATATTCTTCGAAACATTCTCAAAATAATCTCTAACAATCTTAACTTTCATAATCCATCTCCCTTTCTTGCTACAATCTAGCATATATTTTCAGTATAGCATAGGGGGGGGTAGTGTCAAGTGTTTTTAAATAAAAAAGAACTACACCTAAGTGCAGTCCTTTGTTTTGTAGATGGCAACTTCCTATCTTCTCACACAGTCTCCCATGCAATATTGTCGGCGTTTGTGAGCTTAACTTTTGTGTTCGATATGGGTACAAGTGGGTCCTCACAGCTATTATCACCACCCTGGTTGATTGAACTTTAAGTACAATCACAACTACATATTTCTTAGCTTCAGTATTTCGCATTTTCTCAAACTCTGGTGATCAAGCCCTCGACCTATTAGTATCAGTCCGCTACATGCATTACTGCACTTCCACTCCTGACCTATCTACCACTTAGTCTTAATGGGGTCTTACTAACTTGTGTTATGGGATATCTTATCTTGAGGCTGGTTT
>JAZQYV010000017.1:0-87477 GCA_045633705.1 Candidatus Onthoplasma sp. | reverse complement strand
GTTATAGGTTTTGTTTATGTTTTTCTTTAATTGGTCTTTAGAAATGATTTTTTGAAGACGCAATAATTGGTTGACCCTATCGTTCTTAACTTTATCATCAACTTGATTTTCAAACACAGCAGCAGGTGTTCCTGTTCTTTTTGAATACATAAATGCAAACACTTGGTCATATTTAACCTTTTTAATTAACTTAAATGTATCTTCAAACGCTTTTTCAGTTTCGCCTGGGAACCCAACAATAATATCCGTGCTTAATGATACATTTTTAATAGCATGTTTAGTTGCTTTGATAAGTTTGTTATAATGCTTAATGTTGTAATGACGATTCATCTTAAACAACACTTCATCATTACCTGATTGCACAGGAAGATGCAAACATTTTGCCACTTTAGGCTCATTTTTCATAACCTTAATAACATCTTTGTTAAAATCAATTGGGTGCGAGGTCATAAATTTAAGCTTAAACTCGCCTTCAATTTTGCAAAGTCGGCTTAAAAGGGTTGCAAAATCCATTTTGTCTTCCAAATCTTTACCATACGAGTTTACATTTTGACCAAGCAAGGTTATGTATCTATATCCCTTTTCAACCAAATCCCTAACCTCTGCCTCAATATCGTCATAAGGACGGCTGCGTTCTCTACCACGCACATGAGGAACAATACAATAGGTACAAAACTTATTGCAGCCATAAATAATATTTACGTATGCGTTAATTTTATCATCACGTATTGTTGTTTTAGGTTCATTCAAATCAATTGGCGCTTCAACAACTTCGTGTATACGTTTTTTGTTTTCAGCGTGCTGCACTAGATATGCCCCTATTTGATTTACGTTGTGTGTACCAATAACAATATCTACAAAAGGCAACTTCTTGGTAAGGTCGTATTTACCTTGCTTTTGTTGAGGCATACAGCCACACACAATAATTACCATATCTTTGTTTTTAGCTTTACATTTCTTCAAAGCAGCGATGTTGGAAAATGCCCTATCTTCTGCCCCTTCACGGATACAACAAGTGTTAAAAACAACAACATCTGCACTTTCTGGCTCTTTTGTAGATGTCATACCCAAATCTTCAAGCATACCAGCAATTTTTTCACTGTCATGCACATTCATTTGGCAACCATAGGTTACCACACAATATTTTTTATCTTTATAATTGCTCATAATAATATATATTATAATATAAAAGGTTTTATTTTTCAACTGTTTAATTAAAAAATTTGAATTTAGCCAAATAGATTAAAGTTTTTTAGATGTTTGATTTGTTTTAATGCCAATAACTTAAATCCAACGCTTATAAATCTAAAAATTTTGCAAACAATACTTTTAATGCAAAAATCCAAAAAACGTAAACTAAAAACAACCCTATTGGTAATATTTATAGCCGTAGCTATAGCTGTTTTAAGCATGCTTGCATTGCTTACTTATGGATATATATCAACACCCCTCAACAAATCAAGACTGCTATCCAGCAATATTGGTGTGGAGATATATGATTCGTCGTCTTCCACAGCTTCGCCATCGGTATATTATTCTAGTGATAGAAAAATTGTGTCCTTAACAAACTTACAACCCCACACACTAAATGCTTTTATTGCTATTGAAGATAAGCGATTTTATAAACACAATGGTTATGATTTGGTACGTATTGCAAAGGCTGGATTAGTAAACTTGATGTCTGGAAACAAATCTCAAGGAGCTTCTACTATTACCCAACAGCTGGTAAAAAACACCCTATTAAGCAGTGAAAAAACATACTCACGCAAATTTAAAGAAATACTGCTGGCAATCAAAACTGAAAAAAATTTTGATAAAGACCAAATACTTAATATGTATTTAAACTCGATATATTTTGGCAGTAATGCCTATGGTATCGAAAGCGCTAGTAATTTATATTTTAATAAATCTGCAAGCGAGTTAGATATTAACCAATCAGCAATCCTTGCGGGCATTATTAAGTCTCCATCATATTATTCACCAATCACTAATCCAGACAACTGTTTTAAACGCAAAAATATAGTGTTAAAACAAATGTATGATAATGGGTTTATCAGTTTAGAAGAATACGAATATAACAAGTCAAAACCTGTTGAAGTAAGCTTCCAAAAAAACAACTACGATAATAGCTATAATCAACAAGTAATACTTGAAGCCTGTGAACTATTAGGTGTAAGCGAAAAAGAATTATTGCGAAACGAATTAAAAATATATACATATCTTGATAATAACATTCAACAAGCAGTACAAGATGCTAACATAAGTTGTGACTTTAACTACGATAAACTTGGTTTGGTGGCGGATAAGAATGGAAATGTTCTTGCTTATTGGGGAGACAGTTATTATAATTTAAGCCAAATGAAACGTAATCCAGCATCAACCATCAAACCTCTAATTGTATACCTGCCAGCAATAGCAAATAATTTGGTATCACCTATTACACCAATATTAGATGAACCTATTACCGATGGTTACAACCCATGCAATGCAGGAAATCATTATATGGGGTGGACAAGCGTTAGAAATGCCCTATCGCATTCATCAAACGTATGTGCTGTAAAATTATTAAATCAATTAGGGCTTAATACAGCAAATGAATACGGCTATAAATTTAATCTATTTCATACCAAGCAAACAAATCCATCTATCGCCCTTGGCGATATAGGTGGCGGCTGCAGTATCATTGATTTGGCACGTGCATATAGTATTTTACAAAATAATGGTGTTGATAAAGGTCTAACATTTATCTATAAAATTGAAAACAAAAATGGAAAAATAATATATCAAAACAATGGATACCAAAACACATTGTTTAAAGCTGAAGATTGTATGTTGGTTAATGATATGCTAAAAACTTGTGCAAAATCCGGAACTGCAAAACGCCTAAATGATCTTCCTTTTGAAGTCGCTAGCAAAACTGGCACTGCTCAAATCAATGGGAAAAACACCGACCTTTGGAATATTGCATACACAACTGAACATTTGCTTGTATCTTGGTGCGGAGACGCAACATCAAAGGGATTAGATGGCAATTTTAGCAGCAGCTTCTACCCTACTATGATTAACAAAAACATATTGCAATCAGTATATTCCACTCACAAGCCATCAAACTTTGTTTTAAATGAAAATATTGTAAAAAAAGCTATTGATAACATTGAATACAACACTAATCATACAGTTTGTTTAGCACCACAAAATGCATTAGATAGATACACAATTTATGATTTGTTTAAGGTCAATAATTTGCCTAATAATGTATCCCCAACCTATCAAGCACCAGAGTTTAATCTAACCGCCGAGCTAACTACAAAAGGCGCTAAATTAAATATGAATATAAATCCATTATATTCGTACCAAGTGTATGCTATTAGTGATAACACAACCCGAAATTTAGGCAAATTTGAAACTGAAATGTATGATGACAAGGTTTTTAAATATCAAAATGTCAAATATTATGCCATCGCCACCAACAAGCATTTAAACACAACTTACACCAGCGAATGTGTCACTTTAACCCCCCAAAGTTACTTGGTAGAAATGCTTAATAATAACTTTGTAAACAATAAATATCGGACAAAAAGTAAGTGGTATGTTTAAACGTGTAACAATTTTAATAAAAATTTAATATTATTTTATTGACATTGCTAAAAATTTTTGATATGCTAGCAATCACACACTACATTGAGGGTAAAATGAAACTAATTAAAAACATGATTGAAAAAAACAAGCTTAAACGTGAGTTGCATAAAATTGAAGTGGCTCTAAAACAAGGCGGATATTATGACGAAATTGCAAAACTAAACAAGCTAATATACCAGCCTGACAATTATGCAAGCCAGCTATTTAAAATCAAACGAAAATTTTGCCCGCTATTAAGCCGTAAAGAGTATATCCAAAAGAAAATAAATCAGTTGTCTGACAATAAAACAACCGATACAACCAAAAACGAGTTAACAAAATAAATTGCAAGTTCTCTTGCAATTTTTTATATACATATTTATATCATTTTAATTAATTTAGTTAATGTGGCATAGTTTATAAAATATTAAGTTTAGCTGCGATATGTTGTGTATTGTTGCTATTTAGTACACTAAATACCGCAAGTATTATTTACCAAACACTTTCCAAAGCTTATCAATGTATGCCTTTGTTGGAATGCTTGATATCATTAAAATATCCCCCCTACGGTTGTTGGTAGATTTAATAAATTCAAGCTCGCTTACAAATTCTTTACAAGGCAAAATATAGTTTTTGTTTGACATAATAACTTTAAAATATTTAGCCACCAATTCGTAATGCGTACAGCCTAAAACAATATTATTTTCACTAACATTTATTTTAGCTAAAACATTATTTATTTTGCGCTTTAACGTGTTTATATCAAAAATATTGTCTTCAATATCCTGCGCTAATTTATTGCATGCACAACAATTTAAATCTGTATAGCTTTTACATGCAAGTCTAGTGCATAATACCTTATAATCCTCTCCTGTCCACTTTTTAAGGTTTAACCCATATATAGGAATGGCTAATTGTTTTTTTAAATAATCAACGCACGCAACACTTGCTGTGTGACAAGCCAGTATTATAAGTTTTACATTAAACTCATCTATAAGATAGTTACACAAATGCAATAATCGTCTTTTTAATGTTCTGCTGCCCTTATTGCCATAAGGCATATATGCATTGTCGGCAAAGTATATATAATTTTCGTTACTATATTTTTTAGTTAGTTCTTTTAATAAGGATAGCCCACCAATTCCGCTATCAATCACCCCTATTGGTGCATTTCTAGTGATAATCATACTAAAATTTATGAAATATTAAAAAATTTTGTTAAAAAACCTTGCATATTGTTAATTTATTTGCTATAATTGGTGCGATGGAGGTTAGAAATGGCTAATATTAAATCAGCAAAAAAGCGTATTAATACTATCGAAAGACAAACACTTGAAAATAAAAGAATTAAATCTGAAATCAATACATATATCAAAAAATTCAAGGCAAGTGTTGAAGCTGGCGATAAGGAATTGGCTACAAAGTTGCTATCTGAGGTTACTTCACTAGTTGACTCAGCTGCATCTAAAAATGTTATTCATAAGTCAAACGCAGATAGAAAGAAGAGCAGATTAAGCTCATATATGGCTAAAAAATTAGGTTAGTTTAAAATAGTGCTATTATTACAAGCACTATTTTTTTAATGTCAAAAAAGGACAGTTGCTACTGCCCTATTTTTAAATACTATAATATATCATAAAGTATTTGTATTATTAATATCTTTTATAAAACTTACTATATCACTATTTACTTGTTGAACACGTTTGTCTTCTTCTAGTTTATTTAAACTAAACCATTTAAAAGTTTTATCACCACTCGTAAATGTTTTACTTTTCATAATGTTAGGAATTGATTGTAACTCTACACTATAAAAATAGTGATGATATTCTTTATTAACCTTTGCACTTTCTGAAAACTTTGTGTGTATTTTATCCATAATATACTCGATAGTATATTTTTCGCTTGTCAAAAAGTTAAAATTTTGTATTAAATATTGATTAATTAGTTCTTTATGATTATCTTGAGTTAATTTACAATTTGGAAATAAATAACTATCCCACCTTGTGTCAAAATATTGTAAATATTCTCCATTTTCGTTCTTTATAATTATAATTGAATGTATATGTTCTCCCATAAACTTTCTCCTTTATTTTACTTCATCTATCCCTAAAAGCAATTCATATATTGCATTTTGTGGGCTTATATCGCCTGACTTGATGCTATAATCAAGGTTAATATATTTATTGTACAGGTCGATATAATAAGTTGGCTTATTTTTTGTTACCATTTGGCGTGCTTTTGATATAGCATAAGGCTTAACCTTTAAAATGCTGGCAAGGTTTTCATCACTATCCTTACTTACTGCGCAATAAAACATACGCCTAAAATATGGTCCTAGGAATGTATATATCTCCCCCACACTTTGGCTTAAGGTAAGAGTGTTTAATATATCAAATTGTGCTTTTTTGTCCTTATTATCAATTGCATTTGACAAGTGATACACAAAGTAGTTTTTGTTTTTAGTAAACGTCAAATCGACATCTTCACGAGCTATAGTTTTTTCTCCAGCATAAGATATAAGTTTAGGTAGCTCGCTATTAAGGTATGCCAAATCTCCATTTGATAGGTCAATTATGTAGTCAAATGCGCCCTTTTCAATCTTTGTGTTAGATTTTGCAAGATAGCTGTTAACCCACTTAACTAAATCCACTTTATCAAGGTGGTTGCAGTCAATAATTTCAGCATTATCGACTTTTACATCTGGTTGCACGCAAACAACCACCACCCTATCCAAATCTTTAGTTAAACCATTAATTGCCTTTACTTGTTCTACGTTAGGAGAGGTAAAAACCACCATACGGAAACTATCGCCAAATGCCATAGTATTAAGCAGATTTGCATAATCCTTAACCGGAGTGTTATCCATATCAACTTTTAAGTAGTTAAACTCGTCAAAACATGTAACCAAACCTTCTTTTAGTATCCTAATAGCTTGGCTTACCAAAAAGTCATCATCTCCTGTGATTGAATAGATTGATTTTGGCTCATTTAAGCTCTTTTTCAATTGTAAAAATTTCATATTTTATTCCTCTACTTTTTATTGTAAAATATCGTTAATTCTTTATTTTTCATTCTTTATTAATCATTATATTATAGCTACTTGCAATGCTAACAAACTGGTACACATGCAAATCAGCGTTATTCTATTTAATCCTTTAGTCACATTAAACTTGCCTACAAATGTCAACCAAACAAAGAATAATAGTATTGTCAAGTAAGTCACTTCTGGTGTCATAATAGATTTGCTGTGGCTTGCTATGAATATTATAGCCCAATTTAGCCATTCAAACAAGGGGTTTAGCAAAATTAGTGCATAACAAATAATAGGCAATATCAAACTTAACATTGCCAAAACAAATGTTATTGTAAACAAAACACCAAATATTGGTATAATTATTATATTGCTAATCAACCCTACTGGCTGGATATATCCAAAATATTTTGCCATAATTAGCGTTGTGCTTATAAGGGTTGCAAGGCTAATCCCAAATGCATCAGATAGGCCATTATTAAAGTGTATTCGCTTAAACATCTTTTTAAATAATGGATACAGCATTGCAATACCCAACACGCAACCAAAACTAAGCAAAGCACTTACATCAAACAATGATACCGGTTCAATTAATAATATAAGTGCACCGGCAAAACAAATACTGCTTAATAAGTCGTATTCGCTAAATAATAACGGTGCAATCATCAACACCAGCGCCATAATGCTGGCTCTGATTATTGAATACGAAAATCCACACAAATAGGCATAGCACAACAAAAACGCGCCTATAACACCTACTCTCCACCAGCCTTTAACACGACACTTTTTCATAATCCAGTTTAATATTACAACAACTAGTCCAACGTGCAAGCCAGATACAGCAAGTAAATGCGCCACGCCCGAACCTTTATATGCATCATATAGTTCATGGCTAAGCTCGGTTTTATCGCCAAACATCGCGCTATATATCATCTCTCCGTTTTGATTGTTTAGCCCTAATCTTAAGTTTTGTCTTATTCGGTTAAGAAGTTTAGTTCTTGTGCTAGTGTTTTTGTCCAATAATTCTACTTCGGAGCATTCAAAGCAGACTCCTACATTGTTTTTAAAATTATATGTATGCGGCAAGCCCTCAGCATCATATCGCTTTGGAGCACTTTGTTCTTCTATCTTAAAACTGATTTTCGAACCAGATTCAAGATTTATATACCCAGCTTGCTTATAGTTTAAATAATACACAGTAGCGTTATAATCTAACTTTTTGCCATCAATTCTTACATCAGTTAATAGAATTGAAAGATAGTTATCATACATTGTAACACTTTCAACCGTACCAACAGCTGTTTTTTCAACCTTATCTGGCACTATATGCGTACGACTATTGGTATAATAACTATATATACCAAACCCCATTATAAAAGTAAGCCCAATAATAACACAATACTTAAACTTTTTATGCAATATGCTATATAAGAGCAAAACCAGCACTACTATAATAATTCCACTAACTGTAACTGCTGTATATTTATTAATAAAATTCTTAACTAAAACACCAAAAATAAGGCCTAGAAAAATTAAGACAAGTGGTCTGTAATTAAAAATCTTTAACTTTTGTCTTAAGTTATCCAAGCCTCTCTCCTATTTTTATTGTATCAATCAACTTTTCTTTATTATAGCATACAATCTTAAATTTTTATTAGGTTTTTTATAAATTTTGTAAAAATAGTTGAAATTTGTTAAAGTTTATGTTATTATATACGAGTAATTAGTATTTAATTGGTTTAACCCCCTTAATAATCAATGGATAGTAATTGCATTATTTGCCCGTATAGTCTAGAGGTTAGGACATGGCCCTCTCACGGCTAGGACAGGGGTTCGATTCCCCTTACGGGTACCAAATACACTCAACCTTTCTTTGGTTGAGTTTTTTATTAATCGTTTTATCAATACCAACACACACTTCCCCTATTTTCATAGAGATTATTTATTCTATATCACTTTTCCCTTTTAATATATTAATTTTTTTTAACTTTGGCTGACCTACTTGGCTTTATATATTATTTCACGTTTGCATCTATTCGCAAAACAACCCAAATTAACCTAATTCTATCATATTCCTTGATATTTTAACATATCTTTTGCCAAAACAAACCATCATCTGCCATAAATTTGTTTTTAATATAAAAAATACATTTGTAAAACTCCCCCTTTATTCCCGCTATCCCATTACGCTAGCAAATAAAAAATAGACTGAATAAATCAATCTATTTTAAGTGGTTTACTACCCTATTTTTTAATACTAATATTGCTTGCCAAAATATACACGATATTTTGATTGTTTGCCACAATAAATACATTTATGTGTGTCGTCGTATGAATGAATTACGCGAGTTTTGATTGTGGTTTTGTTTTTGATTTCTTCTTCACAATCCTTTTCACCACAATGATAGCTTAATGCAACCTTTTTGTTATTAATTTCCTTAACCATTGTATCGTAATCATCGGTTTCGATTATTGCAGCATCAAGGTTTGCTTTTGCCATATCAAACATATTTTGTTGAACTTGCTCTAATATGCTAGGAATTTCAGTTGCAAGAGTATCCAGGCTTAATTGTGCTTTTTCACGTGTGTCACGGCGAACAAATGTAGCAACGCCATTTTCGATATCTCTTGGACCAATTTCAAGACGAACTGGCACACCCTTCATTTCATATTCATTAAACTTCCAACCTGGAGTATTTTTGCTATCATCAAGTTTAACACGCACACCTGCATTTTGAAGTTGTTTAGCTACTTCTTGGCACTTTTCAATTACACCCTCTTTGTGAGATGCTACTGGAATAATTACTACTTGGATAGGTGCAACATTTGGTGGAAGTTTTAGTCCACGTTCATCACCATGCACCATAACCAATGCACCGATTAGACGAGTGCTAATACCCCATGATGTTGAATAGCCATATTCAAGCACTCCATCTTTGTTTAGGAAACGAATATTGCTTGCCTTAGCAAAGTTTTGACCAAGGTTGTGGCTAGTGCCCGCTTGCAAACATTTACCATCACGCATAATAGCCTCAATGCCGTATGTAGCCACAGCGCCAGCAAACTTTTCACGTTCAGTTTTGCGACCGTTTAATACTGGTATTGCAAGTAATTTTTGAGCAACGTCAATATAAATGTTAAGCATACGTTCAACGTCATCTTGCGCATCTTCTGGTGTTGGATATACAGTATGACCTTCTTGCCACAAAAATTCGCTAGTACGAAGGAATGGACGTGTGGTCTTTTCCCAACGAACAACGTTACACCATTGGTTCATGCGTACTGGCAAGTCACGATAACTTTTAATCCACTTTGCAAACATTTCACAAATGATTGTTTCACTAGTTGGGCGAACAATAAGTTTTTCACTTAACTCTTGACCACCTGCAAAAGTTACCACAGCAACCTCTGGTGCAAAGCCCTCAACGTGCTCTGCTTCACGTTTTAAATAGCTCTCTGGTATAAACATAGGGAAATATGCGTTTTGCACACCTACTTCCTTAAAACGCTTGTCCGCGTAACTTTGTAACTGTTCCCATATAGCATAGCCATAAGGTTTGATAACCATGGTTCCTTTAACTGGACCATAGTCCACCAAATCAGTTTTTAATACAACGTCAGTATACCAACCTGCAAAATCTGTGTTGATATCTGCAACTTCCTTAACAAAATCTTGATTATCCATTATATATCCTCCTCAGTATTTGTACTCTTTTTAATTTCGGTTATCTTGCCTTTTGTGCTTTCTAGGCTGTCAAGGCAAGTTTTGGCTAGTTTTACGCCCTCTTCATAAAGTTTAAGGCATTCTTCCAAACTCTTTTCACCACTATCAAGTTCGCTTGCAATTACTTCAAGCCTCTTCATACTTTCTTCTAATTTCATATTCTCTCCTTACTCTATTTTATCTATCCAAACTATGCCAAACATCAATTTCATCTTTGCTTGGTTCTTCCCATTTAGATAATAGCTTGTTTTTAAGCCCTTCATCTAAAAAATAGTCGTTTCCGCCGTTTCCTTCTAAAACTCGCTTGTTTCGTTCTTCAATATTTTTATTCCACGCATTGTCGGTTACATTGATATAATGCATTTCACATACAATATTTTTTGATTTGTAGTAATCTTTAATATTATTTCTATTATTTTTAGACCAAAAGCCCCAATCCAAAATCACATTACATCCAGCATTAACAATATCAATTGATTTTTTTAACAAATAATCTTTAATCTTTTGTGTGTATTCATCATGCTTATCGCCTAAATTGTTGTCAAATATTATACTAGTAACTTCATCACACGAAAGAATAATTGCATTTTCATTATTTTTAATTGTGTTAGAATAATATGTTTTACCACAACATATCTTCCCACATATTGCAATTACTTTTGCCATATTAACCTCCCAATTTTATTTCGGTCGCATTTTATTATCAATAACTTGTGCTGTTATTTGATTTGTGCTTGTATCTATTTTTATTATATCATCTTTTTTAAGTTTTGTATAGTCCTTTATGCGAATTTTATCTTTATTTATTATTGCATATCCAGACCTTAAAAGATTAATTGGGTTTAGTTTATCTAGTGTATTTAATAGTATATTTACACTATATATTGCATTATCGACCTTATCTTGAATTATATTTTCGCAAGCGTTGAGTAATTGATTTACTTTTAACTCTAGCTTAAACACCAATTCTTTAACTTCGTCTTGAAAGGTTGCAACATAGTTTGTTATCATCATCGCATACTCATTATAAGTACGTTCGATTTGCCTATTAAAGTGTTCAATATAACTATTAAATGTGTCACACGTATCATAATAGTCAAATGCAAGTAACTCGGCAGCTGCAGATGGTGTTGGGGCGCGCAAATCAGCTACAAAGTCAATAATTGTAAAGTCAGTTTCGTGGCCAACTGCTGAAACTATCGGCTTTTTACACTCAAAGCATGCACGAGCAACCGCTTCTTCATTAAATGGTTGTAAATCTTCTAAACTGCCACCACCACGAGCAACAACTACAACATCAACTGCCTCGTAATTTGAAAAGAAATTGATGGCCTCTACAATTTGGTCTACTGCTACCACGCCTTGAACCTGCGTATCATATAGCACCAAATCGACTGTTGGGTTGCGCCTGCTGGTTACATTAATTATATCTTGCAATACGGCACCAGTTTTTGATGTTACAACACCAATTCGTTTGATAAACCTAGGAATAGGCTTTTTGATATTGCTATCAAATAACCCTTCATCTTCCAGCTTGGCTTTTAAGGCTAAATATTGTTGATAAAGCTCACCTTGCCCCATTGCCTCAATTTTGCTAACACTGAGCGACAATTTGCCACCTTTAACATAATAATTAACGCTGCCGGTAACTGTTACTTTATCGCCAATATTATAAGTTGCACCACAACCAAACATCACACAGCTAAGCAAACTATCATCATCTTTGATATTAAAGTATGCAATACCACGTGTTACGGAAAAAGAAGATATTTCGCCCATTACAGTAATATGTTCAAGTATTACCTCATTTTCCAAAATATCTTTAATTCGTTTATTAAGTTGCGTAACAGTTAATGCAAGCATTATTTAACAAGCCCTGCCAAGAATCCATTGATAAATTTAGGGCTTTTGTCGGTAGAGTATTTTTTAGCAAGCTCTACAACTTCGTTAATAACCACCTTATATTCGCTACCCTCAACATAAAACATTTCGGCAACTGCTTCATAAATCAAAGCAAGGTCTATTTTGTATACTCTGTCAAGTTTAACACCCTTTAGGTTGCTTTCTACCTTTTGCTTAATTTCATCAAAATTGTTTGTAAATGCGTTAACCAAAGTTTGGCAAAAATCGTCTATCTCTTCGATAGGCGAAATCTCTGCATCATTAATATATAATTTTGAATAAATAATTTTAAATGCGTTTTCTCTTGATTGTATTCTACTCATAATTTCTCCTAAAAGCCAAAAAGCCATCTTATGCGTGAGGGTGCTTTTCAGCATCTACAATGTGAACATTAATTGCCTTAATAGGAAGTTCAATCATTGTTGATATGCTGTTTTTAATATTACGTTGCACACGATATACAACATCGTTGGCACTATAGCCAATTTCAACCACAATATAAACATCAACTATAAGCCCCAATTGTGTAAACTTGATACTAACCCCATCGCTAACATTTTGTGAAAACATTTTTTTAATATTTTGCATTACCGGCTTAGCAATATCAGCAACACCTGAAATTTCTTTGGTTGCAAGGGTTACAATTGACAACATCATATTTTTATTAATATGTGTTCCATTAAAATTATCTCTTACTTTTTGTGCCATAATCCACCTCTAACGTTATTTTAGCACAAATCTAACAAGATTGCAATTATTCTGAAGGAATAATTATAATTTTATCAATATCAACTCCAAGTTGTTCACGTACAACATCAGTAATCATTGCCACTTCGCCCGAATTTAATTCAGGAGACTTGATAAACACGTTTACATTTGCGCTGCTTTGGGTAACAATAGCGTCGTCAAAACCTTTGCCAACAATAATGCCTTCTACTACCAATTCCTTTTCCATTTGATTGATTAAAGCAAGTTTGTTTTGCTCTGCTTCTTCTTTAGCCTCTGCAGAAGATGTGCTGCTAGCGATTATAGCTTCATAAAACTGGATTTCTTGCTTGCGTGTACTTTCGCGTTCGTTGCGATATGTGGTGTAAAAACTTTGTGAAGTTGCTGCTGCTTGAGTTGCGGTTGTGTCAGCAGTGCTGGTTAATGAGTTGTTAAGCGCTACATTGATATAGCCTGTAAGAACCAACAATCCAATCATAACCGATAAAACAATAATTTTCTTTTTCTTTGTCATAAATATTCTCCTTTAATTTTCTATATCTGCTTGGTGTTCCGCCACCTTAAACTTGTCTTATGCTTATTTATTGTATTATTTAAATTTAGTGTTTATTCCTAATTGCTTGATAGAATTTCTATTCGTCCGCTAGAAATGTCTACTACGGCTTGTACCGCTTTTAACACATTCATCTTAACTTGTGTGTTTTCTACTCCTTTTGCTACTATCACTATTCCTTTAATTGCAGGAAAGGCGCTGGTTTGTATAATGTTATCATTGATTGTTGCATTGGTCATATCTACTGTTATCATTACACTTACATTGCTTGCACCATTTATTTGTGATAGTATCTGTTCTAGTTTGTCTTCCATATTATTTACATAACTGGCAATAGTTGTTTCTTGGGTTGTAGTATTAATCCCTTTAGTAGTGTTAGATGATTTGCCTGCGCTGCTTGATGAAAAGAATATTAGTATTAATATAATTGCAAATATTATGGTTATGTATATTTCTATATGTTTTATATTCTTAAGTTTTTCTACCCATTTAAACTTGCTTTGGCGTGGCTTATCACTCACAAAACACTATCACCTCCTCGCTTATTGCTAGACGCTGCATAACAGCTTGTCTTATATATACATATCTATTTATATTCGGCGCCTTGTTATTAATGACTAGATTAGTAATATCTGCCAAAACTTGTTTTATTTCTACACTATCCGCCACCACATCAAATTGTATATCTATATTTACACCCACGTATCCATTATCCTCTAGATGTGTTTCTATCTGCTGTTCTAGGGTATTAAATTTAGAATTGTTTATGTTATATAACAGCTGCTTATCTAATTGGATATCTATACTAGTGAAATAGTTCTTTATATCGTAATCGCTTTTAACCCATTTAACTACTGGCGATATAATGCTAAACATAACAAATATCGAAAATATTCCCATAATGTATTTTGATGTGCTTCCACTAGGAAGTATTACATCTATTAACACGCCCAACAATATGACGCCTAACAACATCAATAAATATTCAGTCATTACATTTCTCCTTTTAGTAAGTTTAATATTTTTATATATCCCTATGCTTTTACTTTGTTAACACGCACTTTAGTTCCTATATAACATTAGCGCTTGCCATGCACATACCAATGGTTAAAAAGTACATAAACCCTACTGCAATAATACATGTAGATAGCATTGTTATAACTTTGCTGGTAGAATGTAAAAAGTTTGTAATACGATTGTTATTAAGTGGTTGCAGTATTGCGCTTACAGCTTTAAGCATAAGGCTAAACACTACAAGCTCTAGTATTGGAGATAGTATTGTGGTTATAATAACCAGAATTCCTACCAACCCTACCGAATTTTTAATTAAAACACCGCTAGCAAGGATTAAATCCATGCCTTGCGACAAATATCCACCCATTACAGGAACATAGCTGCTAATGGTAAATTTCGCCGTCCTAAGCGACACCGAATCAAAGCTACCCGCAGATATGCCTTGTATTGATATAACCGCAAAGAATATTGTAAATGTTATGCCTATCAACCATTTAAATAAGCTTGATAAAAACGAGTTAAATTTATCTAGTTTCACATTGTTTGATAAGTGCCCAATTACATTAAGCACAAAACTAAATATAAATATTGGTATAACCGCCTTAAATATAACAATGCTTATAATATTGCTCATAATGGCAAGCACTGGCTGAAACACACCCACGCTTGACACTGCCCCAATACCTGTCATAAGGGTTAATATAATTGGAAAAAGTACATTTACAAGCTCTTGCATACTTCCCAGTGTACTAGTAGTGCTATGTATCAGTTTTTTAATGCTGGTTGCCATTACAACCACTATAAGGCAAAAACATACAAAATGCACAATGTCGCTGGTTGACTTTTCGTTAAACCGGCTTTTTATTTGCCCCAGCAGGCTAGCAATTACCCCTATTCCAACAATTAGCGCAAACATCGGCACATATTGCACCACCAATTGCATCAGCACCTGCAATACCACTTCCATAATGGTACTATGGTCTATTGCTTGCTCGCCGTTTATAATGCTGGTTACTTTGTCCTTAATATTTCCAATCGAAAACATCTTGGTTTGGTTTTCATCAAACCCATCAACAACCTGCTGTATTGATGTAAAATCAACATCTCCCAGCATATCATCAACACTTTGCCCCAGTTCTTCACTCATTTCAAGCAAACTAGAGTTGGCACAATATGTATATCCGGGTTTTATAATTATTGCAAAAAATGAAATTATAATTACCAATAGTACACACGTGCGTTTGATATAGTCAGAATTACGCTTTTTTATCATAACAGCTCCATCACCACATCAATCACGCTGTTTACAATAGGCATTGCAAGTATTAGTATTGTAATCTTGCCGCAAAACAATATCTTGTCGGCAATACTATTGCAACCGCCATCTATGCATAGGTTTGCTCCAAATTCGCACAAATAGCCAATGCCTATAATCTTAAGCACCGGTACAAACAAAGTGTTGCTTACGCCAGTTTTGTTAAATATGCCCATAAACGAGCCAAAAACGCCTTGTAGCATTTGTATTGTAAGCATAATAATTACAATGCTTCCAGCAAGGGTTATCAGCATTGCAATTTCTGGCTTTACTTGCTTTACAATTATTGTGGCAACAAGGGTTATTAATCCTACCGCCACCACCTTTACTATATCCATACTCTACCTCAAAATGAAAATAGATTTTTTACAGTGTCTAACAAGTTTTGTACAAGGTCCAGCACCATTAGCAGGCATATAATAAGCCCCGCCAGCGTAGTAACCGAAGCAATCTCTTCCTTGCCTAAATGCTTAAGTATTTGATTAACTATTGCGGTTATAAGCCCTATACCCGCAATCTTAAATATTATTTCAACCGACATATAGTTTTCTCCTTACATCAAATTAACAGTATCGCCAGCCCTATAGCAAACAATAGCGATAGTTTAGTGATTAATGGACAGCGCTTATCCCGTTCTTCCTTTGCAGTTTGTAATTTATCTTTTAAATAGTTTTCATACGCATTTAGCTGTTGTAATTCGCCAGATGTATCGTTTTTGCCTAGTGATAATAACATATTAGTTATCTGCTCTTGTTCGGCTTGGTCAAACACTTTTACAAAACTTAAATCGAGGTTTGTTCCGTTTTCTAAATAACTTAAATACGATGTATATATTTCCTTGCTGGTTTTACGTATCTGGGTGCGATTAAGTATTTCCTTAATCTTTTGCTTTTGAAAGCTTAAATTAAGCCTCATTTGCCTTAAAAACTCGCTTAATGCCTCAAATACGGCATATCTTTCACGGTACTGATTACATACGCCTTGTGATATCAGCATAATAACCGCCACCAAAACAACTAATAAAATATATTTCATACTTAACCCTTTAATTATTAAATTATTTCGTTACACAGCTCTGCAAAATATGCACTTTAAATTGCTGTCGTATATGTGTGTAAGCGTTCCGGGGCCTTCGCTATCGCTTAACACAACATAACGGTCAAATACTTTGTCGTTTATAATCTTATCAAAGCCTCGTTTTTGCTTTAGCTTGGTTATGTTGTCACTATGTATGCTAGCCAGCACCTTAACGCCGCTATTGCTGGCATCTATTATGCTTTGAATATCTTTATCAATATCAATTTCGTCGGTTACAAATATATCTGGCTTCATACTGCGTATACCTTGCTTAAAAGCAAAATCTTTGCTGCAGTTCGAATATATATCCACAAAGTTGCCTAGCGGTATTTCCGCCACCCCATTAGTAACGCTTGCAATCTCGTTGCGCTCATCTGCAATAAGCACGTTATAGCAATAATTTTGATTTGATAGCTGTGTAACAACATCTCTTATAAATGTTGTCTTACCTGCGCCTGCCGGAGATATTATAAGTGTGTTTAAAAAATCTCTATCCAACATATATTGCAGAGCTTGCAAACTGCATCCCTTAATATTGTGTGGTATACGAATGTTGGCTGATTGAAAATTCTTTATTGTTACCACTTTTCCATCTTCATACACCACTTCGCCACATATGCCAACACGAACACCTTTAGGCAGGGTTATAAAGCCTTGCTTTAACTGGTCATTTACTGCATACACAGCATTATCACATAGCCTGTACACAAACTCTTGCATCATTTCATATGTGCAAATTATTGCGTTGTCGTAATCGCTAAATCCCTTAACGCCTACAAAGTATTTCTTATTCTTAATACATACCACCAATGGACAATTAACACGCATACGTATTTCATTAATTTCAGCATAATTTAAATGCCTGGCAATAGTGCCATATATAACCTCTGGTAAATATCGTTTTAACATCTTTAACCACCTTTTACATATTGATATATCTAACACAGAAATATTAGAACGCAATAAAAAAATAGCACCAAAATTCGTGCTATTTCGTTAAAGTTTTTAACCAATAAATAAAATATGCTGCTTAATTAAATGTTGTTTATTAACGATACAACTAAAAGCGAAAGCTTCCAAGAAAATAAAAAATAGATGTTAGGATACCACACCTATTTCTACTCTTCATAACCCAATAGATAATTTGGAGTTACATTAAAGCGTTTTGCTATTAATCCTAATATATCAATATTAGGCACTTGTATATTTTTCTCCCATCTACCAATAGCAACGTCACTTACACCTATTTCTCTAGCAAGTTGTTTTATTGATAAATTATTTTCCAAACGTAAATCTTTTAATTTCTCTGCGAAAATAGTACTTAACTTATTCATATTACTTATATAATACGCTAAATCACATATAAAAATCCTTGACGCAACCGAAAATTTGTGGTATAATCATATCAACCAAATGGTTGCGGCGTCTTTAGGGGGTAGAAAATGGATAAATTATTTTGTTTTAGATTAAAGGAAGTTAGACTTGAACAAGGATTAACTCAATTAAAATTAGCCAAATTATTAAATTTCTCAACTAATAAAATTTCAAAGCTTGAGAACTGTTTACTGCCAATAACCTTAAGTGACCTAAACAATTTATGTCGTGCTTTAAATGTAAATTCGGAATATATTACCGGGCAAACCACTTTTAAAACTATCTACGAAAAAAAGTATGGAGAGTTTGATGAAGAGTTTGAAAGAGAGTTTGCTTATATTACTTTAGATTAATTAAAAAATAAAGCGCTGTAATTGCGCTTTATTTTTTTACTTAAATTTATGTTTTGTTGTGAGATGAAACATTTTTAACGCTAGCGGATTTAATGCGTTGACTTGTAATCTTTTTTGTGTTCTTACCGCTAATTTCCATTTCTTTTATGCGCTTGGCAATAAATCTTGGATTTCTTGTTTGTTCTTTAATTTCCAAAGCAGTACCAAATAATGCTTTACTATATTTATATTGGTTCATAATATTCTCCTGTCCTATATATTAATATTTTAAAATTTATGAGATTTAAGAGGGTAAAAATAAGAGCGAAAGTCTTTTCACTCTTATTTATAATAATTGTAATATAATAATATTACTGATAAATTAATGTGCCTAGGATATTAAATTGGCATATTAACTTATTTGCTGGGGTTCACAACCCCTACACGCGTTCCATATATTCGCCAGTACGAGTGTCGATACGAACTTTGTCGCCTTCGTTTACAAACAATGGAACTTGGATTGTATAACCAGTTTCAACCTTTGCTGGCTTACCACCAGACTTAGCTGTATCGCCACGAACGCCTGGTTCACATTCAGTAATAGTAAGTTCTACAAACATTGGAGGTTCAACGTTGATTGCTGTACCCTTGTAGAATTGTACTTGAGCACTCATATTTTCGATAATAAACTTCATAGCGTCTTCAACAGTTTCGTAGTTGAATGGGATTTGCTCGTAAGTTTCATTATCCATAAAGTAGTACAAACCGCCTTCGTTATACAAATATTGCATTTCACGACGTTCAATAGAAATATCATCAATCTTTTCAGATGGGTTGTAAGTACGTTCAATAACCTTACCACTAATTACGTTTTTAAGTGTAGTACGAACAAACGCAGCACCCTTACCTGGCTTTACGTGTTGGAAGTCAACTACTAAGTAAAGGTTAGGGTTCTTAGGGTCTGTGCTAGTACCATCATCAAAAATAACACCTTTTCTAATATCACCTGCTGTAATCATAATTTTCTCCTTTTAATATTTTCTGCTTATTAATTATAACACACTAACCGTCATTTGACAAGTAATTTTAAATAATTTATTGGTTAAATGAAATTTTGCCACTTTGTAAATCTTCTAAGAATTTAACGTTCTCCTTATAGTTTACAATTGCCTTTGGGTTTGCATGTTTAATGTTTTTATCTTCAGATTGACAGATATAGTCACTTATCATTCTTTCAACAATTCTTTCTTGTTGAGGGTTCATTTTTGCGCCTAAATCCACTAGAATTTTGTTCACTTTGTCATCACCAATTATCTTCTTGCACTTGGCAATCATTAAATTATCTTTAACAAATTCTGCAATATTGTTATAATATCTAGCACTCATTTCCTTTTCAGGGAATATTTTTCTATCAATTTTAGATTCCTCGCAAGGTTTAATATTATCCATTTCCGCTGCCTCTAATATCTTTTTATACACTTCAATAGCTAAAAATGCATCTTTTTTGTATGTAAACATACCTAAATCAGCATATTCTTTGAAAGAATTGCTAGTCTCCACTTTTCCGCTTAATTTCGAATATTTAGACACCTCTACATTTGGCATCTCAATCATTATACTTGCATTATATAATGCTACACAACTTATTTTTTCCATAATTTCTCCTCAAATTCAATAGTTAATTTATTATATAATATATACTAAATTTTGTCAATACTAAAACCTAAAATCGACAACAAAAAACTACAACTTTAATATGTCGCTCCTACTTGGTAAATCCTGCTGTTTTGTTACGCAAACTTTCTAAATATTCGATATTTTCTTTAGTTTCTTGAATTGTTTTCTCATTTACACTTGTTGCTCTCAAGGCAAAATGAAGTTTATTCTCATAATCTTTTATCATTCTTTCGATTATTCTAAGATTTTTTTCTTCTTGCGGTTCAAAACCAATTTCCTTTAAAAGTTTATCTAGCCCATCTTGACCAATAAATGCAATATATTCCATAACTGGAACGTTATTATTTATAAATTCATCTAAATTTTTATAATACCTAACGTTTAAGCGTTTAGGATATTCATAACTAGCCACATAATGATTGCCTGTGCATTTACTTTTCTTAATGCTGTGCGCTTTCTCATATATTTGAATGGCATAATTTGCGTCTTGTTCGTTTTCAAATAAGCCAATTTGCCAAAATGTGTTTTGGGGCTCATCATTGTGCCATATAAATTTATGTTGAAATTCAACAACTGCTTCATATAATGTAATCTTTTCCATAAGTCTCTCCTACTTGGTAAATCCTGTTGTCTTCTCACGCAAACTTTCTAGATATTTAATACTTTCTTTAATCTTTTCAATACTTTCTTCACTGGTGCTTGATGTTCGTAAAGCAAAATGAAGTTTATCATTATATTCTTTTATCATTCTTTCAATAATACGAAGTTCTTTTTCTATTTTACTATCATTTTCATTTATTTGACTTAAAAGCTCATCTGCGGTTAATTTATTAACTTCTAGATAACGTTTAATATTTTGGTTGCAATAAATAAATTCATCTAATGATTTATAGTAAAATTCACCTTGTCTATCTATAATTGTAGTTCTTAATCTTAAATTTTTAGAAAACGATTTTTTTTCTACTTTATATGTATGTAAAAGTTTCATACCCATAGCTCTATATACCACTTCATATATTTTAGCCGCATTTTCTGCATCCTTTTTATTTACAAAATACCCAACAAAACGAAAACTCTTTTCATTCTCTTTTGTTGGAACCATAGACTCGGTTTGTATTGATGACATATATAAATCGAATTTTTCCATAATTTTCTCCTTTAAATTTGCTTTATTATATAATATGTTATTAACTTTGTCAATAGGCAAATAAAAAACTACAACCTAAAATTGTAGTTTTATATTTTAAAATATTTGCTCATCTTAATATGTTTATCTTTTGCGGTTGCTATTGCTACAAATCCATTATCCTTATATAGTCTATAATCGCCATCTTTTATATCTACAACCACTGTTTGACCATTAAGTAGGCGCTTAACCATCTCTACATCATCTAGTGTAGATAGATTATTAAATACACTATCTATTGGTAATAATTTAGACATTATAAACTCGTTTGTATTGTCCTTAACATCAATACAATCTTCAATATTCCATGCACCTAGTTTGGTTCTTACAAGGCTTGTCATAGTAGCCAAACTATTAAGTTTAAGGGCAATGTCACGACCAAGTGAACGAATATAGGTGCCTGCCCCACATTCGATTTCAAGTTTTAAAACGCCATTACTATAATCCAAAATTTTAAGATTATGTATAGTAACTTTGCTTGGTTTAAGTTCAAAGTCCTTACCGCTTCTAGCCAAATCATAGGCTTTTTTACCATTAATCTTTTTAGCACTATACTTTGGTGGCATTTGCTCAATCTCGCCTATAAATGCTGGCAAAACTTGTTGTATTTGTTCTAGTGTTGGAATTATATCGCACTTATTTTCTACTTGACCTTCAGCATCAAGTGTATCGGTGCTATATCCAAAAGTAAATTCGGCTACATACGTTTTAGTTTTATTTAAAAACATATCAAACAGTTTTGTGGCACTGCCTACTGTTACGGCAAGCACGCCAGTTGCCATAGGGTCTAGTGTGCCAAGATGCCCTATCTCACGTGTACCAAACACCCGTTTACAAAAATTAACAACGTCAAAGCTAGTCCAGCCTTGACGTTTATTTACTAATAATATTCCTCTCATTAATCTTCCTCATAATCAAATTGGTCATCTGGATTGGTTGTATAAGTGATATTGTTTAACAACTCGTCAATCTTTTGACCATAAACTTGCGAATTGTCAAGATAAAAATCTAATCTTGGAGTAATACGCAAACGGATTTTTTGTGAAAGTCTGCCACGAATAAACGAGCCTGCACCTTTTACACGATTAAGCGTATCTTGCGCATCACCGCCATACACTGACAAATACACTTTTGCATTTGCAAGGTCTGGTGCAACGTCCACTTCGCTAACCCCAATCATACTGGTGATTTGAGGGTCACGAAGCTCGTTGTTTATAATCATAGCAATTTCTTTTTGAAGTTCTGAATTTACACGTTCTAATCTGTTATTTTTCATTATTCTTCAATCCTTTTAAGTGCGAAACATTCAATAATATCGCCCACTTTAATTTCATTGAAAGCTAACTTAATACCACATTCACGTCCCTTTCCAGCTTCCTTAACATCATCTTTTACAATCTTAACGCTAGACAATTCACAATCTTCTACAATTACTTCGCCATCACGAATAACACGAGCATGAGTGTTACGTGCAATCACGCCGTCTTTTACGATTGAACCTGCAACAATACCAATACCAGTAAGTTTGAATACAACAAGAACTTCAGCCTTGCCCATTTCAACCTTTTCATATTTAGGTTCTTTCATACCCTTCATAACGGCTTCAAGGTCTTCAAGTAGTTCGTAAATAATCTTGTAGTTCTTGATATTAACTTTTAAGCGTTCAGCAACTGTTTTAACCTTGCTATCAATATGAGTGTTAAATCCTAAAATTACAGCGTTTGATGCGTTTGCAAGTATTACATCTGATTCAGATATACCACCAACACCGCTGTGCAATATGTTTACGCGCACTTCGTCGTTTGTAATTTTAGCAATAGATTGCTTGATTGCTTCCAAACTTCCGCCAACGTCAGTTTTAAGCAATACATTAAGAATTTTAATGTCGCCTTCACTGGTTTTAGCCATAAGGTCTTCAAGTGTGTTTGCACTAGAAGTGTTAGCCATTTCATTCTTAATCTTAGCCTTACGCTCTTCAACAATTTCCTTAGATAGTTTTTCATCAACCACTGTAAAGCTTTCACCTGCTGATGGCACTTCGCTAAATCCAAGTACTGATACTGGTGTTGATGGAGTTGCCACCTTAACACTCTTGTTATGCTCGTCAATCATTGCCTTAACCTTACAAATACATGTGCCACTTACAAGTGTGTCGCCCACTTTTAGGCTACCATTGCGCACAATAAGTGAAGCAACAGCACCACGGCCTTTGTCAAGACGGGATTCTAGAATTGTGCCCATAGCTGGAGCATTTGGATTTGCCTTTAATTCGCCCATTTCGGCAACTAATAATATGGTTTCAAGCAATTTATCAATACCCATACCAGTTTTAGCTGAAATTGGCACTAATATTGCATCGCCGCCCCATTCTTCTGGCAACACATTGTTTTCAGCAAGTTGTTGCTTGATGCGTTCTGGGTTGGCTTGTTCTTTATCCATTTTATTAATTGCAACAATCATAGGCACGCCAGCCGATTTGATATGATTAATAGCCTCGATTGTTTGTGGCATTATACCATCATCAGCCGCCACCACAAGTATTGCTATATCAGTAACTGATGTACCACGTGCACGCATTTCAGTAAATGCTTCGTGACCTGGTGTATCGATAAATGTAATATTTTTACCATCAATTTCAACACGATATGCACCAATGTGCTGTGTAATACCACCCGCTTCGCCAAGTGTAACTTTTGCCTTACGTATATAGTCTAGTAATGATGTTTTACCATGGTCTACGTGGCCCATAACTGTTACAATTGGAGGGCGCACAACAGCCTCTTCATCGCTATAGTTGGCAATCGTATTTTGAACTTCTTGCAATTTTTCTTCACTAGTCTTATCAAGTTTTTGGATAATTTCAACACCCATTTCGCTAGCTATAAGTTCTGCTGTTTGGAAGTCTACTACCGAGTTAATTGTAACCATCATTCCAAGTAACATAAACTTCTTCATAATTTCACTAACCGTTTTACCGGTAACCTCACTTAGTAGCTTAACGGTAATATTATCAGTTGTAATAACTGCTGGACCACTTGGCTTAACAACAACTGTCTTTTCTTCCTTCTTCTTGGTGCGAACCTTACGAGAAAGCATTCTGTCTTCGGTGTTTTCCTCTTCAATCATACCGCGCTTTAACAGGTCGCGCTTGGTGTATGCTTTCTTTTCTTCGTATTGTGTTCCGCCCTTCTTTTTGTTGCCATGGTCACGTTGTGGTTGATTTTCAATAATAGGTGCAACAAACACAGGCTTTGGCTTGTTCATAAAGCTTGGCTTTGCAATGTTTGTTTTTAAGCCACCAGCCTTATTAAATGGCGCCTTGCCTTGTTGGTTGTTATTACGTTGGAATTGACCTTGTTGACCATTTTGCTTATTAAACTTATTAAATCCTTGACCTTGCGCACCTTGCCCATTTTGATTACGGTTAAAATTGTTATTATAGTTATTGCGATTGTTTTGATTTAGTCCACGATTAAATTGACCTTGTTGATTTTGGTTAAATCGTTGGCCTTGTTGATTTTGTTGTGGGCGTTGATTGTTTTGTTGAGGTCTTTGAGGTTGTGCTGGTTGCGTTGGTGCTTCTACCTTTGGTTCAACTTTAACCTCTTCCTTTTTAGGCTGTTCAACAACAACTTGCTTTGCTTGTTCTAATCTTTGAGTTTCAAGTTTTTCCGCCTCAGCTGTAGCAAGCAATTGCTTTTCCCTTGCGCGCGCATTTTTACACAAAGCATCCATCTTTAATTTCAAATTTTTAATACTTCCAGTAAGCGCGGAAAATTTACCTTCTTTTATAAAGGTTTTTAACAAATTGATATTGTCAAATGATACTGTTTTCTTATTTTCCATTAATCTCTCCCTCTTGTTTATTTTCCGCAACTTTTAATATTGCATTAGCCAGTGACTGATTTGTAAGTCCTATAACTTTACAGCCGTCTAGGCTTGTGTAGTTTTCTAACGTTTCGTCTAAATATATCAGTTTACATTTAAACCTTTCAGCTTGTCTTATTGCCAAGTCCTTTAAATTTTGACTGGCTGATGTGCAACATATAATTAAACACACTTTATCTTTAGTTGCCTTTAATCTATCTTGTCCTATTACAACTGCTCTAGATTTTATACTAAAACCTAGGTATGTCTTTATTAGTTTATTCAATATACCCTCTCAAATTGCTATAAATCTCATTTAAATTGGTTTTAAAGCTTCGATTTAATAGCTTTTTATCAATAACTTTAGTTATGCATTCTTTATTTTTGCAAATATATGCGCTTCTACCATTTAATTTGTATGTTTCATCTATAACATAATCGTCATTAATCTTGGTTATGCGCACCATCTCTTGTTTAAGATGTGGCTGCCTACAAGCAACACATCTGCGTTGATATGTTGTGTGCATAGCCACCTAGTCGATATCATCAAAGATGTTTTCATCAACATCATCAACAATAATGTTTACATCACCTGCTACTAGCACGTCATTTGTTTTAGCGCGTTCTTTTTCACCCTTAACGTCAAGTTTGTAGCCAGTAAGCTTTGCTGCAAGGCGTACATTGTGTCCGCCCTTACCAATTGCAAGTGACAATTTGTTTTCTGGTACCAAAACTTTTGCAGATTGTTCATTTTCGTTTACAATTACTTCATTTACGGTTGCTGGGCTAAGCGCTGCTGTAATATATTCAACAGCATCTTCTGAATAATTGATTATATCAATCTTTTCGCCATGCAATTCGTTAATAATTGTATTAATACGCATACCTTTGTTACCAATACAAGCACCAACAGCGTCCAAACCTTCAATAGATGTCTTAACTGACACTTTAGTTCTAAGACCAGCTTCACGCACAATGTTTACAATTTCAATATCGCCATTTGCAATTTCAGGAACTTCGATTTCCAATAATTTTTTAACAAATGAAGTATTTGCGCGTGTAACTTGTACAACAGCACCCTTGTAATCATCACGAATGTGACGAACAAATACTTTAATTTTATCACCTGTACGGAACTTGTCGTCTGGCAAGCAGTCACGTTCAGTTAGCAAACCTTCAAGTGTTGTTCCGCCAATTTCAAGATACACATTATCGCCATCAATACGACGTACATTGGCAACAATTAGCTTGCCTTCCTTTTCAGCGATGTCGTTATATATAGTTTTCTTTTCAATTTCTTTAATGCTTTGAACAACCACTTGTTTAGCTGTTTGCACTGCAATACGGTTAAAGTCTTTAGGGTTTTCTTCCTTTAACACAATGTCGCCAAGTTTGTATGACTTTTTAATTTCCTTGGCATCTTCAAGACTAATTTCCTTATCGCTATCTTCAACAGTTTCAACCACCATCTTACCAGAATAAAACTTGATTGTATGCTTTTCTGGATTAAGCTTAACTTGCGCAAGCATAGCTTCGCCTTTGTGCTTTTTATATGCAGCTGTAAGGCCTGCTTCCAACATACCAATCATTTGGTCTTGTGGAATACCACGTTCTTGTTCTAATAATCTTAATGCTTCAAAAAAATCTTTGTTTACCATAATATTTCTCCTTAAAACTCAATGTATGGCAATATGTATGCCACAACTTCTTTTTCTAAATTTATTTCAGTTCCGTCCAAGTCAAACACATATGCATCTTTATAGCCCTTTAATATAGCGTCAAATTCTTTTAGATTGTCAACCTTTTTATAAAGTTTAACTGACACTTTTTGATTTAAATACTTTTCAAACTGCCAATCAAATTTTAATGGTTTATCAATACCATATGATGACACATCTAAGCAATAACTCGCGTCTTGTGTTGGGTTAAGTTCCTCAACAACCGGGTCAATCATTTTGCTAACACGTTCACAATCTTCAATTGTTATGCCGCTATCCTTGTCGATATACACAATAAGGTGCATGTCATCAAATTTTTTAACGTATTCAACGTCTACAAGTTTAACATCTGTCCCCTCAAACAAAGGGCTGATTGCATTATGCACTAACTCTGCAACTTTCATATAAAAATCCTTTTAAATTTAAATTTGGTTTAAATAGGGCTAAATTGCCTTATTCAAACAATTAGGAGTGGACCTAAAGCCCACTCCTACTCTGCGTTATTATAATAACACACTTTTAATTATTTTACAATAGTTTTTAATAAACTTTTTTAAATTTATTTAAAAATTATGTTTGTTTTAATGCAAAATCGCCCTTTCAATCGTTTTTTTACAGCCACAACCCTACAAATTAAAGCTCTGTTCTTGTTTTTTTGAATTATAGTATTTCTCAAACTCAAAATATTTAACTTTAGCATTTTCAATCATTTCTTCTGACATCCTTGGTTTCAAATCACGCAAAGCCCTCTCATACACTTCAGGCTTAAATCTTATTTGCTTCCTTATGTGTTCAATTGATTCTATCATGTATGACATATATTGATATGATACTGGCCTTTCAGTACCGAATAATTCTTCTGCCTTTTCAATAAATTCCATTACCTGTTCTGCTGTTTCAAAACAAATTTTCATATCTTCTCCTTTTGTTACATAATTCTTTAACAAATTCCTACAAAATTTACAAAGTTTTAATGCAGTTATTTATTTTTATCGCCTTATATTATTTTGACTAAAAATTTGTATTTATGTTATTTAACCGAAAACATAAATTCCACATCTACGCCTTCTTTAACATCTTTCATAATCAATTCTTTAACTTTTTCATCAGCTATTTTTCTTAATGCTTTTGCCTGCTGCTTGGTTATATTTAGTGTTCCAAAATTCTCACACACAATAGTTGCCTTATTTGTTGCATCACGCATAATTTGGTGTTTTAGATATCCAAACCTCAACATTTTAGCTATCAATCTATCCGCTGCGGCACATTTATCTTCAATCACGTGCTCGTATTTTTTGTTTTTTAGTTGTATCTGCATATTAGTTCTCCTTATATTTTGCATATTATCATATTTTAACATACCTGTCAAACAATAATCATAAATATTATACAACAATTAAAAAACTCTGCAATGTAAAACAGAGTTTTATATATTAAATTAACTTCAAAAATACTTTTGCGGTAGCCAAACAGTCGTTTACTGCACGGTGTGCGCCAACTAATGACACACCTAAATATTCGCAAATTGTGCCCAGTTTATAGTTCTTTAGTCCCTTTAACTTGTTTCTACCCAATATCATGGTATCATATTGAGGATTGTCAAAATTATACTGCATCTTTTTAGCAATAGCATTTAAAAATCCATAGTCAAATGCTATATTGTGCGCCACCAAACCACAACCATAGCAGTACTTATAAAAGTCCGGCAACACATAGTTAATTGCTGGTGCATCCGCCACCATATCTTCGGTAATGTTAGTAAGTTCAGTGATTTCTGCCGGTATTGGTACGCTTGGCTTAATAAATGTTGAAAATGTTGATATAATTTTGCCTTTAGAAATCTTTACGGCACCAATTTCAATAATTTCATCTTTACTACTTTCTAAGCCCGTGGTTTCAAAGTCAAACACTACAAAATCACTATCTAATGCGTCTGCAGATACTCCCTCATTAATCTCGCCAAACATATTGCTTTGCTCAAAGTCCTCATAAGGCTCTGGTTTTATTGTGTGATAGCTTTGATTTACATGCTTATATTTAACAGGTGGTACGTATTTTTCAAAATCACACACACATAAAGTGTCAGCAGTAAAGTTAAGTCTGCCTTTATAATTATCAAACTTACCACTCATAGCCACCTTGCGCCCAACCTCTACCACTTCCACCTTCTTTTCTTCCGCAACACGCGGAAAAATCGAACCACTTAAATATTTGCCGTCATTCATTAGTGAAAATGTATAAAATACGTGCTCTTGCTCGGTTGTGCGACCATTGCGTGTAGATTTTCGCATGTAGGTACGCTTTTCTAGCCTTGTAATCGTACCACAAATAACACAGTTGCTAATTGGCTCTTGTACCTTACTAAAATCAAGTGCCATATTATACTCTACTTTTCCAACAATATGATTTACATTAGTTATCTTGTAAAATACTTTATTATCTAGCAATTTAATACTATCTTGAAATTCTTTAGTGTCGGCAATGGCATCTACACTACCACCAACAAAGTCTTCCTTCTTGTGTAAAATTACTTTAAAACTGCCAAAAAAGTTTTCTTGCAGTTTATTTATAATATCGTCTTCTCGACCTGCTTTTGCGCTAAATTCATACACTCCTGCATCTATATATAAATCCACTAAAATCTGCATACTATCAATAGTAAGTTTTATATCATCTAACGAAAAGTTTTTTGCCATGCTTGGAAAGTTGTTTGTCATTGTGTTTAATATAAACATTGCAATGGTAGCTTTATCTAAACTGCTGCGATTAAACTTGGTTTCGACCACCACATCGCTAGGCACAGTGGACTTAAGCAAACTTTCAATTTCTTCCACCTTATCCGCCACCACAAAAATACTTGGGTTATACAAAAATGTGGCAGTAAGTTTGCGCACTCCCTTATTAAACACTATATCCTTAAGTTTTAGCCCTTCATAACTTTCAATTTGTTGTAATATATTCATAATCTTCCTTATGTTTTTATTAAGTTTTACATTTGCAAAACTTGTTCGTTTTCAATAACAATCGAATTATATACATCTTCCTTTATTTCGTTCGATCTACTTGGTGACTCTTCTCCCACATTAAAACACTTTATATTCAAACCAAAGTATTCGTACATCCAATCAGTTATTTGCTTATAACTCTTTTTACCATTAATATCAAAATAATCCAAATCTAAATATTTACCACTATTTTTATCCGGATTTTCAATAGCTAAACAATAATGCGAACACTCCTCATAATTCCAAAACCATATTGGCCTAACACTGGGTAAAAAATGTTGTACCATTTCCACCAATGAAGAACAATGACCCTGTGTATATTTATACTCTATTTCATCTTTGGTCAAACCTCTTTCAGTTTCAATGTCTTTTATGTGGTTGATGATTTTCAATACATTTTCTTCGGTAGGATTGTTATTCCTTAATCTTAAATTATTCATAATAATATTATATCAAAAATTTAAACTTTGTCAATTACATAATAAAAAATCAAGAGATTAATTTCTCTTGATTTAACAATTTTTATCATTACTTATTTTTATTATTGATGGGTTCATACGATATCGACATTTTGTAGAACCTTTTTTCATTATTTATTTTGTTTGATATCTTTAGTGCAGGTTTAACCAATGATGAATTCATGGCAATTGTTTTCCAATGACATTTCATATAATAGCGAAATTTTTTATCAACACACAATAACACTTCTTCAATCTTTTTCATCTCTTCAATATCAGTGCTGGATGCACTTATTTTTAAGAACCCGCCATATTCATCAACTTGTTTGCTAAAAATGGTTGATTTCCTTAACTTAATCAATTTATTTACATCTCTGTTAATCTGTGATAGTTCTTTGTTAAGTGATATAATTTTAATTATTCTTCCAATTAATGTGTCTTCCATAATATTTCTCCTATTTCTAATTTAACATAAGTGCCGCATATTGTCAACAATTAAATCAAAAACAAAGTGCATTTTTTACACTTTGTTTTTATTTTACACCTACAGCATCGTTATACCATTACGTTGTACAAGATATATGGCTATATTTCTTTATTTATTTAAATACACTACACTTACAGGACAAACTGCAAAATGTCTACCACTACCACAAATCCTAGCAGTAACAATAATCCAAATCCATGAATATATGCTTCAACATCACGATTGATTGGTTTACGTCTAACCATTTCAATACCAACAAACACCATACGCGCACCATCCAAGCTAGGTATTGGAAGTAGATTAAATACCGCCAAATTTACTGCAATTACTGGCAACAATAGTAGTAAGTAGCTATAACTTTGTTGTGTGGTTTCTGCCATAACCTTAATTGTTGTTACTGGCCCACCTAATGATTTTATTGATAATTGACCGGTAAATAAATCACCCAGTATTATCATAATTTTTACAGCCCAACGGCAAGTAAACGTAAAGCTTTCACCTATTGCTTCTACAAAGCCATGACGATAAGTTTTAAGTTGAAATTCGTTCCCATCAACTGATACAAAACTCCAAACTTCTTCATCATCAACAACTTGTTTTTGCAACACACCATCAACCACAATCTTCTGTCCATCACGTTCAACATTTAGTGGTATTGTGCTATATTGTACCCCCTCGCTTGTCCAGCCGTCCTCTTCAAAGTCCAAATTATTACGCACATAATCTCCAAGTAAGCTATTGAAATAATCATCTGATACAAAATCAAATTCGGTACCATTAATACCATAAATGCGGTCATCAACTTCAAGGTGGTTTTCTACCTGGTATTGAAATGATGTGTTTTGCATAGTTTTAACTTGCACGTGCTCGTAACCACAACTTACCAACAAGATATATGAAAATATTATTGCTGATAGGAAGTTAAAGAATGCACCCATAAATAGAACTATCAAACGCTTCCAAGCTTTTTGATTATTAAATGCTGTTGGGCTATCACTTTTTTCGTCCTCCCCATCAAATGCACAATAACCACCTAATGGAATTGTACGAAGACTAAAAACTTCACCATTTTTCTTCTTTTTTTGAAATATTTTAGGGCCAAAACCAACTGAAAATTCGTTAATTTTAAAGCCTAAAATTTTCCCTGCAATATAGTGTCCAAACTCGTGTATCATCACCATCAAAAGCAATGCTAGAATTGCTACTAAAATATACCAACCATATGATAATACCGAGCCTATTGATAATAAATAATTCACGTTTACTCCTTTATATTATTATATTACAAAGTTGTCCAATTATATGAACAATTTTGCTTATTTATAATAAAGGACAAAGCAAAGGCTACACGCCTATTTAAATGCGCCAGCATTTTGTGCGGCATTGCCGCACGCTTTGTCCCACATCGCCTATTTTTTATTAAATTAAGAATAATAATATTCCGCCCACAAACACCAAACAGAACATTAATGCATCTACTCGGTCAAGCATGCCGCCATGACCAGGCATAAAGTTGCCCGAATCCTTAACACCCGCTCTACGCTTTAACCAACTTTCAAATATGTCACCCACTTGGCTTACTGCAGAACCTAATCCGCCCAACACCATCAACCATGCAAGATTAATATCGGTGCTAGTTAAAATGGCACTCATACTTGGCACGTTCTTAATAATCAAATAGGTTATAACACCCATCAATACACCACCAATCACGCCACCAATTGCCCCGCTCCAACTTTTATTAGGGCTAATTTTAGGACAAAGTTTTGGTCCACGTAAAGTAGAGCCAACAAGATATGCAAATGTATCGCTAAGTAGCGCTATGCCCCATATAAACACAATCAAAATAAATGACAAATATGGCACAGTAACCGCCACCGTACTAAATACTTCAATGTGATTTATAATAAAGAACACCGATAACAACAAGCCTGGATAAACCATAACCTTTAATGAGTTTAGTGTTACCCTCATAGCCTCTGTAAATCTATCTTCCTTGGTAATAATTGTCTCATATACAAATATTACAAAACTGTAAATAATAAATGCATCTAGCATATATAGCAATGCAATATGCAATTCTACTGTTGTATTAATAGCAATAGTTATAGCTAGATATAGGGCCACTATAAACATACTACTTAAAAATCTGCTAACTTTAATCCCACGCTTGTCCATAATGTTGCACATCTCTACTGCTCCAACGATACCAACAACGGCTACAAATATATCAAATATTTCCGCCATTAAAAATTTTGATGCAATTGCCAAAATTATTGCAAGCATAATAAATATGCTGGAAATTGCTCTTTTTTTCATAATTACTCCTTAATAATCGCTTGTTTGCGCTTTTATATTATCAGTATAATGCGAAAGCGTCCTCAATTTTCACTTTTAGTTCTTTGTTTTTCATTTAACAACAAAGGTTGTATCTATTCTTTAATTGCTCCAAATCGCCTATCGCGTGAAGAATATTCTTTAATTGCTTCAATCAAATCATTTTTGCCAAAATCTGGCCATAACACTTTTGGAAAATACAGCTCGGCGTATGTGCTTTGCCATGGCATAAAATTGCTTAACCTATGCTCGCCGCTTGTTCGTACAATAAAATCCGGGTCCGGACAGTTTTTAGTATACAAATTTGCACTGATATCGGCCATTGTAATTTCAGTTTTGCCTTCAGCAATCAATTTGTTTACTGCTTGCACGATATCTTCCCTTCCTCCATAATTCAAGCATAAGTTTATATAAAATTTATCGTTGTGTTCGGTCCTTCTCATAATGTCTTTGGCACTATTTTGTATATCCTTATCAAATCTAGTTAAATCGCCCAAAAACTCAATATGACAATCACTATATTTCTTTTGGTTAAATGTATTTATAGCCTTTCTAAACAACCTAATCAAACCATCGACCTCTTCTTTGGGTCTGTTCCAGTTATCAGTAGAAAATGCATAAATTGATATATATTTAATTCCCGTTTCGCGCACCATGCTATACATTTTTTCCATCTTTTCTGCGCCTTTGATATGCCCTTGACTTCGTGGCAAATGCCTTTGTTTTGCCCATCTTCCATTTCCATCAATTATAAAGCATATATGGTTTGGAATTTTATAGTTTGCTTTCAGCTCGGCCAGTTCCAAAATTAAACCTCCATAATTTCAGCAACTTTCTTTTCGCAGGCAGCATCTGCTTTAGCTGTTGCCTCGTCCAAATGCTTTTGAACAGTTTTGTCTAATGTATTATATTCATCTTCGCTAATTTCTGAATCCTTTTTCATATCTTTAAGAATATCTAACACATCACGGCGTGCATTGCGCATTGTAATCTTATAATTTTCCAATGTCTTTTTTGCTTCCTTGCTGTATTGCACACGACGTTCTTCAGTAAGTTGTGGGAAGTTGATACGAATTTTTTGACCGTCATCGCTGCAACTAACCCCAAGGTTTGCCTCATCAATAGATGACTTAATGCCCTTAATCAAGCTTGCGTCCCAAGGAGCTACCACCAACATTCTTGCCTCTGGAACACTGATATTGGCAGCTTGAGATAGTGGCACACGGCTACCATAATATTCTACCATAATCTTTTCAACAATCTTTGGATTAGCACGGCCAACACGTATCATTGCAAACTCATCTTGAAGTTTGTCAAAAATCTTGTTTAGGTCTTGCTTATAGCTTTCCATATATTCATTTACCATTTCGTTCATATAAAATCTCCTTAAAATAAAAATATATTAATAAATAAACATTTATCAAAAAGGATTATATATTAAAACAAAAAAAATAGCAACTATTTTAAGTGCAATAACTTAAAAATAGTTACTAAAATCTCCCTGAATTACAAAATTCAGTTGATACTTTCCTACAATCAAAAATTTAGTGCAACAATTTGTTGCTTTACTCCACAATTCAATCTATCCAATATCATTGCTACACCTAATAAATATATCATTTTACAATACGGAGGGAGCGCAAGGCTCCGCCTTGCCAATCGCTTACGCGATACAAAATTTTGCTTGCAAAATTTGCTCCCGACTCCGCCCCTATTATACTATATGTTTTCATTCCTTAAATAAATCACATATATTTAATTTTAAATTCTCACTAATTGCTATCATCATTTTTAAGCTAGGGTTTATTTTGGCATTTTCAAGTTTGTTTATATAACTTGCATCTTTACCTAACCTTAAACTTAATTCATACGCAGATAAATTATTTTTTATCCTATGTTTAGCAACATTTAAACCAAAAGTTTCAAATTTCATAACAAAACTCCTTCTATGTAAATTTTATTACGAAAAACTCATTGACTAATTGACTGACATTCGCTATAATTGAATTATAGTCAATTAGGTGATTTTAAAACTTAAGGAGAAAAATTTATGTTAAATGAAAAATGTTATGGGGTTTTAAGTGATGAAAATTTAATATTTGTACCAAATATACTAAAAAAAGATTTAGAAAGCCATTTCATAAATGCCATACACAACGGAGTAAACTCCTTTATAATTGGTGCCAACAATGAATTTGACAATATTACATTTAAAACATGCAAACACTTACAAAAACGATACAAAAGTAAAAATATTAGCATCAAAATAGTTTTAACCGATATTGATATAATTAAAAATCCCGAGCAATATCAAATATTATTACAAAAATATGCAAACGAGCAATTAATTTATATATACGCCGAAAGTCAAACTTTGGAAGAAAAAACATTTTTAACACGTCAATTTATTGTAAACAATAGCCATAAATGTTTTGCTTATATTGATGATAAAAACATTACAAAATTTAACAAACTTTCTGCATATCCATATATTATAATTAACCTATACAACAATGAAGAATATAGCTTTAAAAAAGATATAATTTGGGTTGAAAAATTTAATGAAAATGATTTAAAAAAGATAACATTATATAATTAATAAGCACAAAAAAAGATGAGTTATTCTCATCATTTTTTGAAATCAATTATTTAACTTCTTTAACTTTGGCTGCCTTACCTTGTCTATCGCGAAGATAGTAAAGTTTAGCACGTCTTACGCGACCCTTACGAACCACTTCGATTTTATCAATACGTGGTGAATGTAATGGGAATGTACGTTCAACGCCAATACCGAAAGAAATACGTCTTACCGTAAATGTTTCACGGATACCAGAACCCTTTTTAGCTATACAAGTACCTTCGTAAGCTTGGATTCTTTCCTTATCACCCTCAACAACCTTAACATAAACTTTAACGGTGTCGCCAATATTAAATGGAGTGATACTAGATTTCATTGATTCCTTTTCAATTTGTTCGATAATTGGATTCATATATACCTCCTTGTGAATGTTCATGCAATTGGACGCAGCGGACCATTCAAACATTTTAATTATATCACACTGCGTCAATTTAATCAAGAGTTTTACTCAAATTTGTTATAAATATTTTATTTTTATGCTTATGAACCAAAATTAAAGTCTGGATTTTGTTTTTTTGTAAGTTCAAATGCGTGTCTGTTTCTAATTTTTTTCAAGCTTATTACTATTCTACTTCTTACTGTAACGGGCGATATACCATATCTTTCAGCCAAATCGTCAGGAGTATACCTTACCGCTTCTTTGTTTATTCCATAAAAATCATTTAGTAGTTTAAGTGTGGCTTTAGATATCTCCAACTCTTGTGCTAAATTAGGATTTTTGTTTAGTTCAGCTATCATTATTAATGTGTAAAAATATGATTGCTTAGCCACTTCTTCGGCAGGAATTACTGGATCAGAATGTTTAATTTGGGAATCATTATTGTAAGCCTGACACTTTTTAATCATAATGTTTCTAATTGCAGGGTTAAAATCTTCTGCCTCAATCACTTCATTTAACATGTTGTTATAAACAAAACTAAACACTTCATCAAAAGTAATTTCAACCTCATCTAATGGAATATTGTATTTTTTTGAATAGCTTGCAATAATTGGACGATAAGCCCTATAAATATTCTGTTCAAGCATTGAGGCCTTTAATTGTAATGACGACTTGCCTTCCTTGTTGTACGCCTTGATTTGAGCAAAAATTTCCCCTAGAGTGCTAGAGTTCATACCTATTTGTTGTTTCATATTAATTCTCCTAAAAATTTATTGGTAATCGCATTATAAAGTAAAAACAATAGCTTGTCAAGACTTTTAAACAAAAAAATTCGACAAATTTTGTCAAATTTATTTTACCATGTATTCATATTTAATTTTGTATATACTTTTACTGTTATTTTGCGATTAAAACACAAAACAGACCATTATCAAATTGCTATACTATGGGCACTAAAAGGCATTAATTATATGCCTAAGCTGGTCATCAATAATCTCAATTGCATCAAATCTATAATTTTTATCAAGCCAGCCTTTAAGCTTTAAATACACTTGTGATGTTATATGAATTTTACGCTGTTTATCCGCTGTAACAGACTCCAATGGTCTACCAAAAGCATTTGTTGCCCTATACTTAACCTCAACAAACACCACATAATCATTTGCCTTGTCGTAAGCTATTATATCAATCTCCCCAGCTGGGCACAAAAAATTGCGTGCAAGTATTTTGTATTTTTGTGTTTTTAAATAATGTATAGCCATATTTTCATACTTTTCGCCAAGTATTTTTGTATTTAACATTATCTCACTCCCCTTGCCGTTATTTGTTCTTCTAAAGAACCGCATCTATTCGCAAAATATAAAGCTCTCAACATTATATCATGCCTTTTCACATTATACCATTCAGGTTGCCATTAAGTTCAGTACTATTCCAATTATTTTACAAAATTGGATATAAAACTATCTCTATGTATTGGGCACTTCCCACATGCTTTAAGAGCCTCTATATGTTTTTTAGTTCCATAACCCTTGTTATTAATAAAGTCATATGCAGGATATTGCTCATGATATTTGTCCATAATTCTGTCCCTATACACCTTTGCCACAATCGATGCGCAAGCGATGGCATAGCTTGTCATATCACCTTTAATTATAGGCAAAGTTTCGCAGTCTACATCCAATTTAACTGCGTCTACTAACAATACGTCTGGCTTTATACTTAAAGTGTTGTACGAGTTTAACATACTCTTTTTAGTTGCTTGCAAAATATTAATTTCATCAATAGTTTTTTCGGTTTCAAGAGTTATTGAGTATGCAATCGCCTTACTTAAAATCTCATCATACAACTTTTCACGCTTTTTAGCACTAACACGCTTGCTATCGTAAACACCATCAATCATTTCATCATATGGCATAATCACGCACGCAGTAACAACAGGGCCAGCCAGTGGTCCACGCCCTACTTCATCAAGCCCAGCAATTAGATTATATTTTTTCTTAATCTTTAAATCGTGTTCAAATAATGGTTTAGTGTCTATCATTCTGTGTTTTTTCTTCCTTTTTATTTGGTTTATTATTTCTAAATACTATTGCACAAATAAGTATAATTAAGCAAAAACTTAATTCCATAACTGTTTCAAATATCAGCATAAAACTATTTGCATATATAAATGCCCATAAAGTATATGCAACGGAACTTACAACCCATAATATCCATGAACCTATGCTTAAATCTTCCGCTTGTTTAGTTCTTAAACTCTTTACAATTTGCGGAAAATATGAAATAAATGTACAAATTGAAACAATCCCTAATAATATGTTTTCTAACATTGTTTTATCTCCTGTATATAATGCGAAAGCTTCCGCAATTTTTCACTTTTCACTCTTCATTCTTCACTCCATTTAGTTTGCCTCCGGCAAAGTAAATGTAATCCTGCCTAAAACTCCTTTTCTAAAATCTCCAAGTATTAATTTAGATACGCGCTCATAGTCAATTTCGTTACCACGCAAAACACAACCACGCTTACGTGCAACAAGTTCTAGCATTTCAATCCAGTCTTGGTTGATGCTGGCATCATATTCACGTGTTAGGGTTAGCTTGTAATTTTCAGCAAACTTGGATTTGATATTAGTTAATTTAATAGCTAGCTTGCCCGCCACCTCATTAATATTTAATACATCGTCTTTAATGCTGCCAATATATGCCAGTTGATATGCCAAATCCTCATCTTCAAAGCTTGGCCACAATGTACCTGGAGTGTCCATAATTTGCAATGTTGGGTTAACTGTTACCCATTGTACATTTTTGGTAACACCCGCCTTATCGCCAGTTACTGCACGAGATTTACCACAAAGATTGTTTACAATGGTTGACTTACCCGAATTGGGCACACCCATAACCATTGCGCGGAACACAAAATTTACTTGGTTTTGCTTATTCATCTCTACCTTGTCTTTAAGCAAATCCATAATAGCGCTTACTATCACATTACAATTTTTGCTAATAGTTGCATTTGTAACCACGCACTTGCTGTTAGGAAGGGCGTTAAAATATTGCTTCCATTGGGTGGTTGCCATTTCGTTGGCCTTATCGCTTTTGTTAAGCACATATACAATAGGCTTATCGCCAATAACTTTTACAAATTCTGGGTTTATGCATGCCTTTGGGCTGCGTGCATCTAATACATACACAAAACAATTGCACAACTTATTTAACTCGTGCATTTGCTTTAATGTTTTGCTCATATGTCCCGGAAACCAGTTAATCATAATACATTCCTTTTAATTTTCACACTTCAATTTAGTTCTATTTTAATTAAATAATTTGATTTTGTCAAGAAAAAAGCACTACACCTTTATGTAATGCTTTAATTGATTATTTATCTAATAAATCAGGTCGATTTTTCTTGGTGTTAGCCAACGAGTTTTGTTGTCGCCATTTTTCAATATTGGCGTGATGACCTGAAAGTAGTATATCTGGCACTTTCATTCCCTTATATTCCGCTGGACGAGTGTATTGGTCGTATTCAAGAAGATTATTACTAAAGCTTTCGGTATCAAGACTATCTGCTGTAATTACATCTGGAATCAAACGTGCAACAGCGTCAATAACAACCATAGCAGGCAGTTCACCACCTGTCAGCACATAATCACCTATTGAAAGTTCTTCAATATTAAAATAATCAATCACTCGTTGGTCAATGCCTTCATAATGACCGCAAAGTAACACAATGTGCTCTAATGTTGACATTTGCTTGGCAATAGCCTGCTTAAACACTTTGCCACGTGGCGACATATAATACACTTTAGAATTTGGCTTAACCACACTTTCGATTGCCTTAAACAAAGGTTCGCATAGCATAACCATACCAGCACCACCACCATATGGCTCATCATCACATTTAAAATGAGGAGCAGCGGCAAAATCGCGAATATTAGTTACATTAATACTAATTTTGCCATCTTCTTGCGCGCGTTTTAATATACTGTGATTAAGACTTTCAAACATTTCAGGAAATAGTGTTAATACATCTATTCTCATACACGTATCTCCAAAAATCTGTTATAATCAATAACAAATTCATTTTTAGATTTGTCAAAGTGTAGTGTATCTTCGATATAAGGCACCATATATGTTGTGCCGTTACAGTTAATTGACAAAATATCTGCACTGCCATAATTATCTACATCTACAACGATGCCAATATACTTGCCTTCTTTGGTTTTAACCTCTATGCCTATGTAATCGCTAATAAGCATAACGTCGTCAAATACCTCATAATCTTCACGATTAACATATATTGGTTGATTGCGATACTTCTCTGCCTCATCGCATGATTTAATAGTATCTAACATAATTGAATAAAATCCATTAAGTGGCATGATTTTTGTAATTTTACTTGGAATACGTGCCTTACCTAAATATACATTTTTAAATGTAGAAAAAGAGATATCAGACAAACTTGCCGATATCTTAACAGCACCCTTAACGCCATGTGGGCGTAATATTTTTGCTATTTGTACTTCTTTCATAATTTCCTTTACTTTGCATCAAATTTGATACGAACAAAGCGCTTGTGGCTAGCAGATTTTGCCACTGTACGAATTGCTTCAGCAATTTTACCACCCTTGCCAATAACTGCGCCAATGTCGCTTTGCGCAACTGTTACATTATATATTGTAGCACGTTCTTCTTGCACTTCGTTAACGCTAACCGCATCTTTATCTGATACAATTGATTTAACCATAAATTCAATTAATTGTTGCATAATTATTTAGCCTTCTTTTTCTTATTATTTGTTTTAGCTGCGCTATTGCCCTTAACTTCAATCACACCTGCAGTTTGCAAAATGCTTTTTGCAGTTTCAGTTGGTTGAGCACCATTAGCTAACCACTTTTTAGCTAGTTCAGCATTGATGTTGATTTCAGCTGGGTTCTTAAGTGGGTTATAAGTACCGATTTGTTCGATAACTTTACCATCACGAGCTGTTCTAGAATCAGCAACTACCACACGATAAAAAGGTGATTTTTTGTCGCCAAGTCTTGTTAATCTAATTCTTACTGCCATAAAATTTTTCCTCCTATAATTTTTTGTATATATAACTACTATTGTAGGTTATATCGATAATTTTTTATACTGTGAAAACGTCCGCAATTTTTCACTTTTCATTCTTCATTTTTCATTTGTGTGGAGCATCTATCCCCTCATCATCTTCATAAGATTGGCCATTCCGCCACGCTTATTGTTTTTAAGCTGTTTCATCATCTCTTTAGATTGATTAAACTGCCTTATTAATTGGTTTACATCATTAACCGTTACGCCTGCACCTTTTGCAATACGGGTACGACGCGAACCGTTGATTATATCAGGATTTTCGCGTTCTTTTTCTGTCATCGACTGGATTATTGCCTTGTTTTTAAGCAACTGCTTTTCGTCAATCGATTCTTCAATTTGTCGTAACTTACCACCAATACCTGGCAACATGCCAAGCACCGATTTTAAACCGCCCATTTTGTTAAGATTGTCCATTTGAGCAATATAGTCGTTAAATGTAAAAGAGTTTTCTCTAAACTTCTTTTCCATTTCCTTAACTTGAGCTTCATCTACTGCCTCTTGAGCCTTATCGATAAGAGTTAGGATATCTCCCATACCAAGGATACGAGATGCCATACGGTCTGGGTGGAACGTCTCAAGGTCTGTCAACTTTTCGCCTACGCTACAAAATTTAATTGGCTTGCCAATTACCGATCTCACACTTAATGCCACGCCACCACGAGTATCTCCATCAAGCTTAGTAAGTGCAACACCAGTTACATCAAGCGCATCATTAAATGCTGTTGATACATTAACAGCCTCTTGACCAATCATCGAGTCGATTACAAGCAAGATTTCAGTAGGATTAATTTCCTTTTTAATTTCCTTTAATTCTTGCATCAATTTTTCATCGATTTGAAGACGTCCTGCCGTATCAATAATCACTGTGTCTAGCATATATTTTTCAGCATACTTAATCGCCTCACGGCTGGTTTTAACAGGATTGTCAGTACCGCGCTCAAACACATCAATATTGATTGATTTGCCTAGAACTTTAAGCTGCTCAATTGCTGCAGGACGATACACATCACACGCAACTAACAGCGGCTTTTTGCCCTGCTTTTTAAGGCTTAATGCGAGTTTACCGCTAAGGGTTGTTTTACCACTACCTTGCAAGCCGCACATCATAATAACTGTTGGTGGTTTACTTGCTACTTCCAGCTTAACATTTTCGCCACCCATTAGGGTTGTAAGTTCATCACGAACAATCTTAATAACCTGTTGCGCTGGTGTTAAACTTTTAAGTATCTCCTCGCCTACCGCTTTTTCGCTAACACTGGCAATAAATTTTTTTACTACCATAAAGTTAACGTCAGCCTCAAGCAATGCAACACGCACTTCACGCATAGCTTCCTTGATTTCAAGCTCAGTTAGTTTGCCATGCTTTGTAAGCTTGCTAAATATATGATTTAATCTTTCGCCTAGCCCTTGAAATAATGCCATTATAATTCCTCCAAAATCTTGTTAATTTCTTGCTTTAATTTATTATCATTTGTATTTTTAAGCAAGTTAGTTAGTTTTTGTTTAATATTTTGAAATTTATTCAAAATGTTTAACTTCTCTTCTAACTTTAACATACTAAGGACTGCATTGTCAAGCGTATACTTCACTGCTTGGCGCGAAATGTTAAGTAAATCACCAACTTCTCCAAAGCTTAGGTCTTGCAACACGCACAAATCAACCACTTGTTGTTGTTTTTCGGTTAAACTATTACCATAAATTTCAAATAGTGCCGATGTTTCAACTTTAGTTTCAATGTCCATTCAAGCCCCCCCCTGTAAAGTATTTTTACTTAACACTTGCATTATAACACATAAAAAACAGTATGTCAACACTTTTTACAAAATTTTTAAACAAAAAACCTCTATTATAAATAGAGGTCTTTAAACACTTAAACATATTGTAGTTCATTTTGAGTTAGCTCTAGGCCAACATCTTGCAATGCGTCAAATATTTCCGTTTCACTGATTGCACTTATCCCCTTAATCGATGAAAATGCCCTATTGTTATTGTAATAATAATCGATTAAATCACTTATTGTTACAATATGAGCCCTTCTTAGTGCATTGTAAGATCTTGCACTTATGCGTGACCTTAATTCATCTATTAGCACATTTGAAGGATTGGCTCCAAACACCTTTTCGGCAAAACATAGTATACTTTTCTTTTCCTGTTCATCTTTTTGTGCTGGTTCAATTTCTTCCTCAATCTCTTGAATTTCTGGAAATATTGCCTTGTCCGTAAGATTATTTGCAGTAAGATAATTTAAATATTTCGCCTTGTTGGCATAATAGCTATCTAAAAGTTCTTTTGATGCTATAACTACAGTTCTGTTTTCAATTAGTCTAACCATTGAAAATATAACAGATGAATATGTGGTATCTCCCAATCCAAATTCTTTTAAGTTGTCATGTTGACTTAAATATTTAATTAACTGTTCAACCGTTGTAATGCCGCCCGCTACAAGCTTTTTCTTTATACTTCCATTAAAAGTGCTAGGAATATACAATGAAGAAACATTACCATCTCTTTTAACAATCATTTTATCTGTTAACAACGCTTTTTGAATGTCTTCAAAAATCAATTCCCTATAATTAAAATTCTTAACCATTGTTTTTATAATCCTGTTACCAATGGTTGTGTCATCATACTTCATTAATAGCTCTATATTTTCATCTGTAGATAGCCTACGCAACGCCGATTTCTCTAATTGTTGTATTCTTGGAGTAGAAACACCCCACAACTCAGCAATTTGAAGTTGTGTATGCACTCTCCCATCTTCTAATCCAAGTCTTAACTTTAACAGTTCAGCTTCACGTTGTCTTAACTTATTAAAAATAAATTTACGCTTCGACAAAAAAATTGCCTGCGCAAGAATGTCTTGTTGTGAAATTCTTTGACTGCAGGAAGATTTCCTTATACAAGGATTTAATTTCATAAATTCTTCACGATTCATTTGTTTTACCTCTTTTGTGCTTAATTCTAACATACAAACCCTTCTTTGTCAATACCCATTATTTTTTTGCACAAAAAAAGACTAATTAAAGTCTTTTTATTATCATTATCTTAAAAAATTTTCTTCAACATCTTCTTCAACAATATCGCCAGTAAGAAGCCTTATTTTAGCCTTGCCATCTTTCAACTTTTGCAATCTTTCATCTCTTTTGGCATTGTCCCAAATGCGTTTTCCATTAAGATTTTCCATATAGCAGCAATCATCAATATAGTCGTGTCTATACGCTTGAATTCTACTATCCCAACAAATAACCCCTTTACAATCTGGACAAAGTTTTGTAGTTTGCAACATATTAAAGCCTCATTACATCAAAATTTTGTCAACAAATTCTTCAACATTAAATTTTGATAGGTCGTTAATTGTTTCACCAAAACCTGTAAACACAATAGGCACTTCCAGCTCCTTAACGATAGGATATGCAACACCACCTTTAGCCGTACCATCAAGCTTAGTTAAAATAATGCCGTCAATATCAACACTTTGCTTAAAAGCTTCTACTTGAGCAAGCGAATTTTGGCCAATGCTTGCATCTAGCACTATAAAGTTAAGATGTTTTGCTTCCGGATATTCACGCTTGGCCACATTATTGATTTTTTCAAGTTCTTTCATAAGATTAACTTTTGTATGCAATCTTCCTGCCGTATCAACAATCAACACATCGGCATTTTTAGCTTTCATTGAAGCAATACCATCAAACACCACGCTTGCACTATCAGCACCCTCGCCTTGCTTTACAATCTTTAATTTTAAGCGATTGGCCCACTCATCAAGCTGCTCAGTTGCGGCAGCTCTAAAAGTGTCACCTGCCACTAGCATAACGTTCTTTTTTTGTTTGCTAAAATAATTAGCCATTTTTGCAATGCTGGTAGTTTTGCCAACGCCATTTACACCAACAACTGTTATTATCATTGGATAGCTAAATTCAACTTCATCAAATTGCAATTTTTCAACCAAAATTTCACGTAATACTTTTTGTGCATTTTCGGTATCTTTAATCATACGTTTTTTTACTTCAGCACGAAATTCATCAATGATTTCCTCACTTGTCATAACACCCATATCAGAGCTTATAAGAGTTTGCTCTAGTTCGTCATAAAAATCATCGTCTAGTTCGTTTTTAGTAAAAACATATTTAACTCGTTTAAAAAAATTTCCAAATATTCCCATGTCTGTTCCTTATTGTTTGATTATTTATTTTTCTTTTCCAACACGCTGTCAAGATTTTCATAGTGTTCGGCATTCTCGGTCATTTTTGCTTTCATTTTATCACGCCAACTAACTTTTGGCTTTTCAGTGTCAACTTGATTGCCGTTATCGCTAGTATTTTGTTCAATATTATTGTTTATGCTTTCTTTAGCAATTACTGGTTCAGTTTCTTTTTCTACAGATGTTTCGTTGGTTTCAGTTGTGGCAACTTCTACATTATCAGCATTTTCGCCTTCAGCTGTTTCATCTGGAATGGTAAATTCACGATACAAACTATCACCCTCACTATGAATAACACGAATACGGTCAAGCAGTTCTTTATAATTAGGCAAATCTTCAAGGCTGTTTAATTCAAAGCGTTTTAAGAAGTTATCAGTTGTTCCAAACAAAAGTGGCTTACCAACCGCATCTTTACGACCAACAACTTCAATAAGATTATTGTTTTGAAGCAGTTGCACCGCATAGTCACAATTAACCCCACGAATTTGCTCAATTTCGGTACGTGTAATAGGTTGCTTATATGCAATAATTGCAACGGTTTCAAGAGCTGCTTTGGTTAGGCTACGTTCTCTTATTGGGTTTAAAATCTCAGCAACATTTTCAGCCAGCTCTGGGTTTGAGCATAATTGCATTTTGTTTTTATATTGAATTAAGTGGATTCCACTATCGCCACTATATTTTTCGCGCAAAATATCAAGGCACTTGTTAAGTTCCTTATCCGACATATCATAAATACGTTTAAATTCGTCTCTATCCACGCCATCGCCTGACACAAATAGCACAGCTTCAATTACACGTGCAATTTCCGCAATTTTCATATTATCTCCTTATGTTTGTATATTTCTAACCAATAGCTTCAGTTTCTTCATCTTGTGGTCGTTCTTTTGCCTTGATTAAGATATCTTCATATTTATCAGCTTGTACAACTTCAGCATACTGAAATTTTAATAACTCTAGCACTGCCAAAAACACTGTTATAATTTCAAGGCGTGAATAATTATCGTCAAACAAGCTAAAGAAATTAATTTCCTTATTTTCCTTTAACACGCCCTTTAAAAAGTCCAATTTTTCAGCAACAGTCCATCTATCTTTGCTAATCTTTTTAGATGCTTCAGGGTTTGCCTTGTCCTCGGCACGCATTAATATTACCGCAAAGGCATCTAGCATCTTGTCAAGATTAAACTGGTTAAACACAATGCGTGGGTCTCCCACAGATTTATCTGGCGCTTTATAAAAGCGGTCAATATTTTCAATATTGTGCAAACTTTCGCTAGCTTCTTTAAATAATTGATATTCTTGCAATTGCATTTTAAGCTCTAGTTCTGGGTCTATTTGTTCCTCATCATCTTCTACAGGCTCTACAGGAAGCATTTTAAACGACTTAATTTCCATAAGTCTTGTCGCCATAACTAAAAACTCGGTTGCCAGCTCCATATCGCTTGATTTAAGATTTTGAATATAGCAAAGATATTGGTCGGTAATTTCCGCCAACTTAACTTCCATAATATCCATCTTTTTTTCTCTAATTAAGTGTAATAACAAATCAAGTGGACCTTCGAAATCTTGCAATTTATACTTTATTGTACTATCAGCATCACCAATTACCTCTTCGGCGCTGGTGTCAACCGTTTCCAAATTTTCATCTTGCAATATAGGTTCGGCCTGATTTAACACTTCTTGTTTTTCTTCTGCCATATTCCCCTCTAAAACATTAATTGCCATAATCTACATAATGGCTCACATATCCAACCCGCTAATGTTGATAAAAAGTAGCCTATAATCGATATATTAAAGAACAAGTCCATAAACAAATCAATTACTAACACCCACAAAAATATTTTGCCTGCGTTGCGTATATTTGCCTGAACAAATCTATTGTTTGGGCGCATAAACGAACTAATAAAATTAAATCCATCTAATGGATATAGCGGGATTAGGTTAAATATCATCAGGCAAGCATTAGTCCACATCAACCAAAAGGCTATTGTTACTAATAAATCGGCACTATCGCCAATTAAATTAAGGGTTAATATATACAAAAAGCTGCCTAACACGCATAAGATAAAGTTTGCAACAATTCCTGCAATAGAAACTTTGGCTATTCCTGAACGATACTTTTTAAAGTTATTGGGATTAACTGGCACTGGTTTTGCCCAGCCAACACCTAAACATAAAAACATTATAAATCCAGTTGTGTCGATATGAGCCAAAGGATTAAGTGTAAGCCTTCCGGTTGCTTTTGGTGTTGGGTCCCCTTGCTTAAATGCTACAAACCCATGAGCAAGCTCGTGAAAAGATAACGACAACATATAAATCAAAGTTATCGCTAATAGCAATATAACAATTTCACCTAATCCAAAATCGTAATTAAATATTGAAAATATCATAACTAATCCTAAATTCATGCCGGAAAGCCATCAATTTGGCTTAAAAATAAGCATAATACTATTAAAATTATAGCACAATCGAAAAATTATAGCAAACAAATACATAAACTTTATTATTTTGTCTCACTGCATTAAACAGGGTATAAAAAATCGCCACTAATGGTGGCAATTTTTATTATGCACGTTCTACCGCTGTAACTTTGTTTATTTGACGTATTTTATTAATAACCTTGTTTAGTTCTGCGCTTGATTTCAAACTAATTGTTATCATATATTGATTAGGGTTTAGCGGATTAACCTCAAATGCGTTAATTTTAACGCCAAGTTTGTCTAAAAGATTGGTAATAGAAGCAATAACTGTATTTTCGCCAGTAACACAAATTTTGGCAAGATATGTAGAGTTTTTGTCCTCGTCCCAGCTAACAGGTATAAATCTGTCATGATTTAGTGTCTTTACATTTATGCAGTCGCTACGATGCACGGTAACACCTTTGCCTAGCGACACAAATCCAATAATGTCATCACCAGGGATCGGCAAACAACATTTTGCAAATCTGGTCATCATTCCCCTACTATTGTCAACCAATACATTACCACTAACCTTAATTGGTTTGTAAGTAAATGTTTTTTCTTCCTTAACAGTTTCAATATGTGGCATAAGCTTGCGTACCATACCTTCGGCACTAAGCGTACCTATTCCAATCATTGCATACATTTCGTCAACATCTGACAAGGCATATTTGGCAAGCAAAGTATCTAATTTATCGCTTGATAATAGTGTTGCAACACTTATTTGATTGTTTTTAGCACTGGCTTCAAACATTGATTTTCCGTTGCGGATATTTTCCTCCACCATTTGCTTTTTAAAATAGCTGTTTATTTTTGTTCTAGCAGAACTTGTTTTTACTATTTTTAGCCAATCGCGTGATGGCCCTTTGTTTTCATTGCCTAGTAAAATTTCACAAACGTCGCCATTTTTAAGTTCGGTGGTAAGTGGCACAAACTTTCCATTAACTTTAGCACCAACACAACGATTGCCAATATTGGTATGCACAGCATAAGCAAAGTCGATACAATTTGCCCCAACTGGAAATTTGATTATTTTGCCGTTAGGTGTTTGGGCATAAATCTCACTGTTAAACATATCAATTTTGATGTTTTGTGCAAATTCACGGCCAGACAAATCCTTATTTTCATCAATCAGTTCCTTTAGCCAGTTAATTGATTTATCAAAACTACTTGCTTTGTGACTTTTGTCCTTATATATCCAGTGTGCCGCAACACCATATTCATTAAAGTGATGCATTTGATGTGTTCTAATTTGCACTTCTACTGGACGATTGTTGTTTGCTAATATGCAAGTGTGGATTGATTGATAGCCATTTGGCTTAGGTGTTGCAATATAGTCCTTAAAGCGGTTAGGAATGATGGTAAACATCGAATTGATTTTGCCTAGAACTAAATAGCATTGTTCGATAGTGTCAACTACCACACGAACTGCCATTAGGTCGTAAATTTGACCTAGGGTAAGCTGTTTAGACTTAAGCTTGTTATAAACACTTGCCAAGTGTTTTTCGCGTCCATACACCTTGAAATTTTGCATACCAGACTCGTCCAACTCTTGTTTAATTGATTTAATAATCAAATCCACCTGTTGTTGGCGTTCTTCCTTGTTTAAGCGTTCGTCTTCAGATAGTTTCTTGTACATTTCAGGTTCTAAAAATCTAAAACAAGCGTCCTCCATTCTATTTTTAATTTCGTTAAGGCTAAGCCTTGCCGATAGCGGAGCATAAATTTCCTTAACTGATTTTACGAACATTTTTTGTTCATCTGTTGGCATCAATTCCAAGTGTTGAACCTTATAAACATTGTATGACAGCAAAATAATAAGCACTCGAACATCTTTAGACATCACAATTAGCATATTTCTAATGCTTTCAAATTCGGCACTATTGTCAAGCGAATGCCTTATACCTACCGAGTTTAGATTTTTTAAAATGTCGCTAACATCTTGTCCAAACTCTGATTTAATAACATCATAATCAATTTCTTCCTTGGGTTTTATAACAAACAATGCGGTTGCAATAAAACTAAAATCATCTAAATTGTATGATTTTAATATATCATAAATATAAGATATTACTTCCTTAGTTGGAAGAGTGGTTTCGTCAAAATACTTTTGCAATAATTTTATATATTCTTCATTTTTTATATATGAATTTAAGTTCATTTTATCTCCTTAAAATAATTTCCCCCAGCAAAAAGGTTAAAGCTTAAACCAAATGATTTATGCCTTGTGTTAAAACGCTTTTATTTTAAATTTTTAATAGCCGTTAACCTATTATACAAAACGCTTTCTTCAAGTGATTTTTTGTCCATTGATAAATTAATTATCTTTTGGTCATTTTCAGTTTCAATAATATTTAATTCCTTAAACACGTCCATGCAAATCATAAATTGCAGATATGACAACTTACGCTTACAAGCATTTGTTACTTTGTCAAAAAATTGTATAGCGCTTGGGGCTGAAATATTGTTGTCACACGCAAACTTAAGAACCTTAAAATATTCTCCAAACACTTTTCTATCCATACTAATTTCACGTAAAAGCGAATAGTTTAATTGACTTTTGTGTGGGATATATATTGCTGACTTGGTTGCCTTATTTACAGCTGAAATGTAGTTTAAATTTAATATTGGGTCAATAAATATTATGCGCTTAAAACTATTAAAGTTCTTAAAGCCGTTTGGTGCAAGCAAAATTGTGTTTAGCCCTGTTTGGTCCTCAACTTCAAATATTCGATTTCTGAATATATTTAAATTGTCATATATACTTTTAAAATTTAAATACGAATTGTAATTGTTAGTTACAATTAGTGTCCCATATATGCTCTTTTCCATGTCTACCAACAGTCTAATTAGATTATCTCGATTATAGTTTACAAACTGACAATCCCCACTTTCAGTAAATGTTAGTTGACGCAAATAATTATGGGTTATAACACCCATTTCTTCCGGGCGATAAATATCTTCATAATCAATACTTTTAATAACGCCAGTAACACGTTTAACATTTTTGTATATTTCAATGCTTAAATCTGCTAGTATATTACAATTGGTATCTCCCGCCAACACATATTGCATAGAAGCCGCATTAAATGCCAAAAACGACAAATTGTTGTACTTAACCAGCAAATGTTCTGGGTGTGATTTCATAGGACTTACATCGGCACGTGTTACACTTAACTTAAACACTGGCCTGCTGTTTTCATGCCCACAAGGTTCCATACGTTCAACACTTTCAATAAGCCCAGTATTGACCTCATCAAGTGTAATTTCAAAATCATACACCTTGGTTGGCAAAAATTCATCTTTTATTAAGTTTTGTTCTACATAATCGTTAAATTGGGTACAAAATTCTTCATAATGCTCAACCTTCATGGTTAAACCGGCAGCCATGGTGTGACCACCAAACTTTTCCAAAATATTGCTCATGCTGCACATTAAGGTGTGGACGTTTACTCCATTAACACTTCTGCAAGAGCCTGTAAGCACACCATCAGTGTCGCTAAACAAGCAAGTTGGCCTGTGGTATTCCTCGCTGAGTTTTGCACACACAATGCCAAGCAATCCCGCCTCCCAATCAGACGACTTACATACAATTGCCTTCATTGAATATATATCCTGCTCCGCCAAATATTGCTTTACATCATCATAAATTTTGTTACATAATTGTTGACGCTTAGTATTATATTCAATAATTGTTTTACATATCTTATTAATTTCTATTGGTCGGGTTTCTAGATATAGTTTTAACGACAAATCCGCATCGCCCATACGCCCTGAAGCGTTGATTTTTGGTGCTAGTTTAAAGGCGATTTCGTTTGCTTTAGGGGTTCTTCCAATGCCACATTCGTGTAGCATTTTAAGTAGTCCTTTAGGCAGGCTGTTTGTTTGATTTAAACCCATTGACACTATTGCGCGATTTTCGCCAACCATCTCTACTATATCAGATATTGTAGCAATTGCTGTGGTGGCAAGATATGGTTTTATTGCATCAACACCGCCTATAGCTTGCACCAGCTTAAGCGCAACACCCGCCCCGCATAGATATTTAAATGGATAAGTTTTACTAACCTTTGGATTAACTATCAAGCAATCAGGCAAATTGCCATCACTCTCGTGGTGATCGGTTACAATAACATCAATGCCTTTACTTTTTAAATATTCAACTTCATTAACTGCAGTAATTCCGCAGTCAACGGTTATAATCAAATCTGGCGAATTGGTTTCCAATACTTTATTAATTGTTTCAATATTTAGTCCATAACCATCAATATATCTATTAGGTAAAAATGTACTAACCCGTGCTCCAATTTTGGTTAAATAATCATACATTGTAGCAGTTGCAGTTATGCCATCAACATCATAGTCGCCATATATCAATATTTTGCTATTGCTTGCTATATAGTCTTTAATCTTTTGCACAACAAGCGCCATATTTTCAAACAAAAATGGATTATGCAAATGGCTAATATTAGGATTTAAATAATCTCTTAACGCTTGTTCAGTGTTAAAACCTCGCACATATAACAAGCGAACCACTCTTGAATCTAGCAAAAACTTTTTTGCCATATTGCTTACAAATTGTTCATCAATTTGCACACCCTCACACGAATTTATATATTTCATACATTCACCACCTTTACAGCACAAACCATTGGCAACAAAAAGTCGCCTAAAGTTTAGGCGACTTGAATTTACTCAATTGTTATATTATCGTCCGAAGATGGAGTGTTATCTCCATTATCTTCCTTTACTTCAATCACTTGATTTTCAGTATAATTTTGTTCCAATTCGCCTTCCACTTCATCTGCAGTTGGTACTGCTTTTACTTTTTCAACTTTTTTCACTCTTATTTTATCACTAACTTGAGTAATTGTCAAGCACCATAATAAAGGTAAAGCATAAATTGTTACAAATAGTGCAACAACTGTTGCAAACAAGGCAATCAAACTAGCTTGTTTAATTGTATTTGGCATTAGTATTACAAAAATTAATGCTATGGCAAATAATGCGCCATACATAATCTTTTGTCTAAATGCATTTGCTTTTAAAGTGTTGGTTAATTGAGCAGAACGATCAGATTTGTTATTTGTGCGTTCTCTATCAATACCGTCAAACAATATAAAGCTTTCGCCCAAAACTAACAACATAGAAATAATATTAATTGCTAGGAATGAGCTGTTAATTGTTAATCTAAATATTGCGGTTATAGCCATCAATAATGCTACAGCTAAAAGTGAGCCAGCCAAAGATGTGATGGCACAGGCAATGTTGTGTCTGAATGCAACATATATAACTGCCAATGTTAATATAATCAAACCGCCGGCAATAGCATAAACATAATCTTTGCCAGTTAAGCTTGCCTCAACGTGCGAATGTTCAGAAATTTGTAGTACGCTTATTTTAAGTTCTGAAGAAATATCTGCATTTAATTCAGAAATTTGTTTAATTTTCCCAGAATACTTTACAACAAGGGTTGTATAATCCCCTTCGCCAGTAACTTGCACTGATTGCAAATCTCCGCCATTTTTTGCTACCGCACTTTTTAAAGTATCGGTATATTTTTCCAGTTCTCCAGCATCATAAGTTGAGCCCATTGTAACCGAAAATGTGTTATAGCCCTTAACCTCGCTTCCGCCCTTAAAACCAAACACAGCCAGCATTACAACACCTAAAGCAAGAATAACTGCTAGAACAATTAAAACAACCTTATTTTGCTTTATATATTCTTTTCCTGATTTTGAAAAATCTCTATTAATCATTCTTCAAGCCCTCCTCTCTAGTAAAGTTACATTTTTTACCATCTTCTGCATTAAATGGTAAATATAAATTTATCATTAATCTCATTAAAGCTTGAGCGCAGAATATATTTACAAAGCCTAGCACTAGGGTTACAATACCAAATGATTGTATAGCCATTGTAGGCATCAAAGCACATACAACACCCGCCAAAATCAACATTACATTTATGCTTAATGTAGATGATAGGCTTGCATTTATACCCTGATGTAAGCTGGTGTGCAGCTTCCTGCCCCTTGCATAAGCATGTTTAGCATGCTCTAATGTGGTCATTAGCGCAATTACAGCCATTACATAGCCAAGCACTATTGCAAATAGGCCACTTAAATTGATGTGCACCAATGGTACTGATTGTAAGAAGAATAATCCTAATACTATATAGAATAGCATATTAAATATTGCCATTAAACCAATTTGTTTGTAACGAATTGCAAAGAATACTAGGGTTGCAATTACCATAATTGCAAAAGTAACCCATACAAACAACATAGGATTGGTAACATTACCACGAACACCAGATGTTGCCGAAATTGTGCCATTATATGTGCGCACTAAATCCAGTGCCAACATACCCGTGCGGATTTGAATTTCATAATCGCGTGTGGTTGCCATATCGATAAAGCCCTCGCCAGACATTTGTAATGACTTGGTTGTAACTTCTTGAGTGGTGCTACCAACTTGAGTATCGCCCAACAACATATATATAGTGCCGCTGTTTTTTACAATTTCCTTAGATTTTGCACTAATAATATCAAATCCTTTGTCGGTAAATGTAATTTCAACATAATATGCAGTTTGGTTACCATTGGCAATAGAGTTTGCTTTTACACTTTTAACACATTCATAACCATACATAAAGGCATCATCAGCGCTTGTGCTTGTGCTAAATGACAATTTTGATGGTGCACCAATTAAATTAATCACTTCACCACTATCATCTTTGTCAACAATTCCGCCAACTTCAATACGAATTCCGTCTTCACCCTTACGTGCAACAGTGCTATTTTTAAAACCACTGTCCTTTAAGATATTTCTAAGGTCATTTAAAGTTGAATCCATCAACCTATCATAATTGTTGTTATCTGTGTCTTCGTGCGCTTTTGCTTGATATTCAATCAGCACTCCCTCACTGATATCCGAACCTAACACAAGTTCGTTAACAAAACTTGAATATTTGTATTTAACTCCACCAATTGAAAGTGGGTATGTGAAGCTTACAAAGCTAGCCACAAGTCCTACTATTAGTACAAGAGTTAGAAATATAATAAGCATTTTAGAACGATTTTTAGTCATAACTTCTCCTAATTTCTTTGTTATTATAGTTGATTAATCAATTTATGTCAACTAATTTTTACCCTCTTACTCAATCTTTAACCAAAAAATTGCTAAAAATAACTACAAATCAAACTTTTTTAAATGCTTTAAATATAACAAAAAATAAAACTTAAAATTTTAAGCTTTATTTTTAATAAAATATTTAACAAATTATTTCTTTTTTATAATATTAATGACGATGGCACCAACCCCTCCTACAAGGGCTGAAAAAGCAATATCGCTTATTAATCCAATACCCAAGTTAAAGCCTCCATTTAGCACCGAGAACACCATAAAAGTGATTATAGCATATATCGCACCAGCAACAATGCCTTTAAGCAAAAGATTGTCAACGCTTTTATTCAATACAGCAACTGCTATAAATATGCTAATTATCTTAATTATTTGGTCTACAATTGCAATTGTATTAGAATTGAAATCAACAAACTTTAATACGAACGCAAACACTAGTACCAATAGTATCGAAACAATCACCCCAACCAAGCTGGATTTTAATATTGATGCAATGCTTGCAAAATTTATGTTTTTTAACTTTTCTTTCATATATCCTCCCTAAAAATTGATACTTACTGGGCTCAATTTTATTTTTATAACTTAAATGTATGAAAAAAAGAGCCAATATATTAGCTCTTTTAACATTTTTTAATGAAAATTTTAAGTTATTTTGTAATTTTAGCTATGTTTAATGCTAAACATTAACTAATCTAACACAATTATTCAGCTTTAGAATCTTCTTCAGCTTCTTCAGCACTTTCAGTTGTGGCATATTTAGGCTCATCTTTATCAAATACATAATAAACTGCATTTGCGTGAACTTTAACATAGCCAAACTTATCGTCAGTGCCAGACTTGATTGTAAAATATTTGTGTTCACCTTCAGTTGCAATATCAACAATCTCACCCACAACACCAGTGTCGGTCATAACCTTGTTGCCGACTTTAATGTCGTTGCGAAGTTGTTGTAATGAGGCTGAAAACTTGCGACGTTTTAAATAGCCCATCACCATTAAAGCAACCAAGAATAACAAAATAACAATCATTAATACACTTGAAAAGTCCATAATTATCCCCCACAATTTAAATTTACCATAAATTAACCATTAAAGTCAAACAATTTACTAAATAAAAATTATTTTTATATCAAAACTACAAAATTCTATTCAATACATCAAATTTCCATCTTTTTATTTGTCTATAAATTATATATTAACCCACTGTAAACAAAACAATACTTAATCTCTACCATATTTTTCATAAAATTCTTGTTTGAACTCTAAAAATCTATCTTCATTAATTGCTTTACGCACATTTTCCATTAGTTTTAAGCTGAAACGCAAGTTGTGAAGCGACAACAATCTCCCGCCTAATATTTCGCCAGTTTTAACCAAGTGATGTAAATATGCCTTTGTATGATTTTTACAACAATAGCAATCACATTCATCATCAAGTGGTGTAAAATCTTCGGTATACTTTGCATTTTTAAGCACCACTTTACCTTTAGATGTCATAGCAGTACCATTGCGCGCAATGCGTGTTTGCAAAACACAATCAAACATATCAATACCGCGTTCCACCCCTTCAAGCAAACAGTCGGGACTTCCAACACCCATCAAATAGTGTGGCATATTTTCAGGAAGGTGTGGCTTTAACACATCAAGCATTTCATACATAACATCTTTTGGTTCGCCAACACTTAATCCACCTATTGCAATACCGCACTTTGCATATTTTTTGGTTTCTTCCAAACTTTTTAGCCGCAAATCTTTAAAGAATGCCCCTTGCACTATTGGGAAAAGCATTTGATTTTCATTTTTCTGTACATTGTAGCATCTCTCTAACCAATTGAGTGTACGATACATATTTTCTTCAGCCTTTTTGTGCGATATTCCATATTCGCTACACACATCAAACGCCATAATAATATCTGCGCCTAACGCATTTTCAATTTCAATGGCTTTTTCGGGGCTGATAAATAATTTTTCGCCACTTAAATGATTTCTAAACTCAACACCTTCGTCCGTAATTTTACGTAACTTCGATAGTGAAAATACTTGAAAACCTCCACTATCGGTAAGCATTGGGCGATTAAAGTTCATAAACTTATGCAATCCTCCTGCTTTTGCCACCAATTCATGCCCTGGGCGAATAAACAAGTGATAGGTATTGGCAAGTATTATTTGTGCTTCAATATCGTACAAATCTTGGCTTGTCAAACTTTTAACAGTTGCTTGTGTGCCTACTGGCATAAATATCGGCGTTTGAATATCTCCGTGTGGTGTATGCAATATCCCAGTACGCGCCCCACTATTAGGGTCGATATGAGTAACTTCAAAACTAAACTTTTCCATAATTTCCTTTTATTTACCTTTAATGTCTTTAAGGCGTGATTATATTTCGCCACTATATAATTTTATTATACTTATATTCTTGATTGTTGTCAAGACAAAAAACAAAGTCGCATTAAACATACGACCTTGTTTTTATTATAACGATTGTTCAGCTGGACGCCTGCCAAGAGTCATATTCCAAACCATACCCAATTCTTCTAATTGTTTAATTATGTCCTCTTTTAGCTTATCAAATTTGTAATCTGTTCTATAAGCATGCATCCATCGTCCAATAGATTCTTCATAACCATTGTACTCAAACTTTTCAGTCATTTTAATATCTTTAATTGAGCCAAATTTAGAAGCATACGCTTTTAAGACATTAATCTTGTGACCGCTTACACCACTCCAAATCATACCTATAGCTGATAATCGTCTGATTTGTTCTTCAGTAAGAGTTTCAGCATATTTACCCTGCAAACGATAAATTACATCTTTTAGATAAAATTTTTCACCATTATAGTAATATATTTCTTTTGCTTTCGCCTGGCGTATAGTTCCTCCATGCTCGGACGCATATTGTTCTAAGATTTCAATTTGCCTATTAAAATGCATATTTCGATAATTTCGTTTACCGTCCCACATAATGCCTAAATTTTCTAATTCCTGCGCTTGATTTGCACTTAGCTCACCACTTGCGTATGCAACTCTAAATCCTGAAATCCAAATGTGAATTTTAATGTTTCTTCCCTCATACTTAAATATTTCATCAACTTCTACCTCGGCAAGAGTTTTGTTGTTTTGTTGTGTATATGTTTTTAGCACCTCCAGTTTATCAGCAAACGACATTCTAATATCACGCTTTCGCCACACCATACCCAAGCCTTCCAAAAATTCAATTACATCTGGCTTCAAACTATTATTCGTGTGTCTTGATCTTAATGCTGCTATTTGACTGCCAATATTATATATAACTCCATTATACTCAAACTTTTCATCACTAGCAATATTATCTAGCGAACCATATTGATTGTAATACGCAACTAAAACCGCATATCTTTCTTCTAATGTTTTTTTGCTTTTCACTGCCCCAAGCCCACTAATTATCTGTTTTTCTTCGTTAGATAATTTATTCTTTCTGTTCAAACTGCGCAATCTCATTAATAAACTATACATTTTGATAGGTTTGCCATCATATTCAAATATTGTGTCTGTTTGAACATCTTCTATAGCATTTCCAGCACTAACATATGCTTTTAAAATATCCAGTTTAAGTTCGGTAGATTTATCTTTATTTTCCCATACCATACCCATGCTGGTTAATTCATCAATCTCTTGTTGGGTTAACTTTTCTTTACGTTCGCCCCTTCTCCAATTAAATACCAACATACCCAAAGCAACTTCTTTGCCTTGATAAGTATACTTAGTGGTACTTTTTATATCCGCTAGTGTTCCGTGTTCCTTAAAATATGCTCTAAACACATACATTTTATCCATATTAATTCGTGGGCGAACACTCCACAACATGCCCAATTCACTTAATTGCTTAATAATATCTTCAGGCAATTCTCCGTTAGCGTACTTCTCTCTTAAATCGCTAACAATTTCGCCTATTTTAATATTTCTGCCATTATATTTATATGTAGTAGTTTTAGATATGTCTTTCAATTCTCCGCCATCTAAGCAATATTGTTTAAACATAAGCACCTTGTCTTCATATTGCATTTTGATTGACCAAACTATACCCATTTTGCCAAACTCTTCAATTATTTCTTGTGGTAGTGTCCCTTTTTTATATTCTTGGCGTAACATCCCAATTATGTTGCTTATACAGACCGTTTTCCCATTATGCTCATATGTTGTTTTATAGTTTATTCCTTCTAGTGTACCAAATTCCTCATAGTATGCTCTGATTGCCGACCATCTATCATGTTTCCACTCAAATCCCATATCTTCTAGAAGTTTAATTGTTTCTTGATTTAATTTTCCGTTCTTATAATGACCTCTAATTTTAGTAATAATAGGCTTCATATTTACAGATTCGCCATTATATACAAGTACACTGTCTATTTTAATATTGCCTAATGTGCCATATTCTTTATGCCAGGCATGTAATATATTAATTGCTCTTTCCAGCCTTTCAGCGTGTGATAATCTCTCAATTAATTCTGGTATAATCCTTTCCATATTTTCTCCTTTGTATTTAAGTGTATTGTACCACAGATTTAAAATTTGTCAATAGGCAAACAAAAAATAAGGTGTACCTCTACACCCTATTTTTACTAAAATTTTAACTCTTCTTTAAAATCATTAACTCGTTTAACATATTCAATCAAATCAAACTTTGTCCTAACATCTAAATCACTTTTCATAATATAGTCATAAATAATATCGCCACTTATTCTGATATAATTTGGGTCAATATCGTATATGCTATTAGGATTAGTTTTAATAATATTAAACAAATCGTTGTTAGTAATGTATTTCTTTTCGTCTAATTTAATTTTCTTAACCTTTGGTGTTTGTTTTGTCATTTCAACTGCATAATGTGTGATACGTTCACGAATTAGACGCTCACTATGGCTTGTAACTCTTTCGTTGTTTATTTCTTGCCTAATTTCTTCGCCTTTACCTATTGTAAAATATTTCGTTCCTTTCTCTGGCTCCATATTAATTAATGTAGCCCTTCTAGGCAAATTTACTTTAGTTTGTTTATCTGAACTTGCATTGTGTTGCTCTATTTGGCTTTCCATAGTCTCTACTACTTGTTCTTCAGGTTTTAGCCTGTCAAACATATTGCCTTCCCACATTTTTATTACTGGATTCCATAGCATATGATTTTTTGCAATCTTTCTGGTAATTTGAGGCATATGCAATAACTCTTTTAAGGTTTCCAAACTTCTACTTTCACCATAAAAATTAAAATTAATACTTCTTAAAACATCTAATTCCAATTCAGTAAACAACTCATAGCCTTGATATTCAAACCAATCCTTGAAGTCTTCAAATGTTTTATTACCCATATTGCGAAGCTTTCTAATATCCTTTTCACTTCGGCTTAATATATCAGCATATGTACACCAATAGCCAATTTGTTTAAACCCTGTTTTTGCTCTTGTAGGGCAATCACTGTTCATAAAAATTTCAGCATTACCAAATATTTTAGCCATCCAGCGCAAAATATCCAAAGCCCTTGAATCAGCCTTATCTGTAAAACAGGTTTCTTTATACAACCTTTCTATCGCTTCACCAAAAGCAAGTCCTCTATGACCTTGGTCGATAAGATAGTTGATGACTACTTCTTTATTAATAAACCCTGCTCCGCCACGCATATATTTTCGCATATTTTCAATAGCCATTTCAAGAACTTTCATTTTATCATAATTTTCTATATGTGTCATGTCCATATTCTTCTCCTTAATTTTGTATCCATAGTATATCACAAATTAAACGTTTGTCAAGATATAAATAAAAAATAAGGCATTAAAGCCTTATTAAATACATTTAGAAAAGTCTAGGTTTATTATTTTATAGCACCAGCATACAATCCCCAAACGAAAAGAACCTATACTTTTCCGCCACCGCAGTATTGTATATTTTCATAGTATTGTCTAGCCCTGCAAATGCTGATACTAGCATTATAAGTGTAGATTTGGGCAAGTGGAAATTGGTAATCATAGCATCTACCACCTTAAACTGATATGGTGGATATATAAATATCGATGTATCTTCGCTGGTAGCCTTTAATGGCAAGCCATATCTTGCCACACTTTCAAGCGTGCGCACACTGGTTGTTCCTACTGCAATCACTCGTCTGCCTTCGGCCTTGGCTTTATTTATAATATCACAAGTTTCAGCGCTGATGTTATAATGCTCGGTATGCATATCGTGCTTGGTGATATCATCTTCCTTACAAGGCCTAAATGTGCCAAGCCCAACATCAAGCGTAACTTCGGCAAATATCACACCTTTATCTTTTAAACGTTCAATAAGTTCTGGTGTAAAGTGCAGACCTGCAGTTGGTGCTGCTGCCGAACCAGTGACTTTGTTGTATACGGTTTGATAACGTTCTTGATTTTTAAGTTTTTCACGTATATATGGTGGCAATGGCATTTGCCCAACACGGGTTAAAATATCTTCCAACACGCCATCATATATAAACTCTATTTTACGGTTGCCATCTGGCATAATTTCAAGCAGTTTACATTTTAATTCTTCATTAAACACTAGTTCATCACCAATATGCAAACGCTTGGCTGGCTTCATCAAACATTCCCACACTGTCAAGCTATGACGCTTTAGTAGCAAAGTTTCAATCTTTGCTCCAGTTGCTTTGTAGCCATACAATCTTGCAGGTATTACACGAGTGTTGTTTATAACCAGCACATCGCCCGCTTTTAAATAATTATCAATATCGTAAAAATGTTTATGTTCTATTGTATCTATCTTACGATTATACACCAACATACGTGAACTATCTCTAGGCTCCAATGGCGTTTGCGCAATCAACTCTTCAGGCAAGTTGTAATCGTAAGTATTTAAATTAGTATAATTAATTTCCTTCATTGTTTTCCTCGTTGTCAATTTTTTCCAAATGTTTTGGCACTTTCATTCCAAAATGCTCGTATGCAGGTCTAAGCACCACACGTCCACGTGGAGTACGTGCAATAAATCCAAGTTGCAACAAATATGGCTCAATTACATCTTCGATTGTTGTACTTTCTTCGCCAGTTGATGCTGCAAGTGTATCAAGCCCCACCGGTCCGCCATCAAATTTGCCAATCATTGCTTCAAGCACCTTTTTATCGGTGTAGTCTAATCCTAATGTATCAATGTCCATAAGGTCAAGTGCTCGTTTAGCATCTTGTACTTCAATAATGTTTTTACCATCAACTTGCACGAAGTCACGCACACGGCGCAAAATGCGGTTAGCAATACGTGGTGTGCCACGGCTACGGCGTGCAAGCTCATCTGCAGCCTCATCAGTAATATTTACACCCAATATTTTAGCACTACGCTTTAATATTGTTTTAATCTCATCTGGGGTGTACATTTCAAGACGTGCAAGCACTCCAAATCTATCACGCAAAGGGCTAGAAAGGTTACCTGCCTTGGTAGTAGCACCAATAAGCGTAAATGGTTGAATTTTCAATCTCATACTGCGCGCTGATGGGCCCTTACCTACAATAAAGTCAAGGGCAAAATCTTCCATTGCTGGGTACAAAATTTCTTCAACGCTACGATTAAGACGGTGTATTTCGTCAATAAACAATACATCATTTTTATTAAGGTTGGTTAGCACTGCTGCAAGGTCTGCCGCATGCTCAATAGCAGGACCGCTAGTTACCTTAATTTGACTGCCCATTTCACTGGCTATAATATGGCTAAGCGTGGTTTTACCAAGTCCTGGTGGTCCGTATAAAAGCACGTGGTCCAACGCCTCTTTACGCTTTTTAGCCGCATCTATATACACTCGTAAATTTCCCTTAATCTTTTCTTGGCCAACATATTCATCAAACGTAATAGGGCGAAGTTTGTTTTCAACTTCGCTATCACTTAAATTTTTGGTGCTTGATATAAATCTATTATCTTGTTCCATTTTGTTTTCCTTTAAAATTGTATTTGATGTTTATTAGTTCATGTTTCGTAAAGCTTTTGCCACAATTTGCTCAGCATTATCGGTAGGCTCTGCCACCTTGCGTGCTAGTTGTGTTGCTTGATGTTTGTTAATGCCTAGGCTAGTAAGCACAAGTACTGCATCTTCAATGGCGGTTGGGTCACTTTCTTCACGTTGTTCAAACAATGGCAATACATATTCATATGGATTAAGTTTGTCCTTAAGTTCCAATACAATGCGTTCAGCAGTCTTTTTGCCAATACCTTTAACGGTAGATATCAAGTGGCTATCACCACTAACAATCGAGTTAACCAAATCGCTTTGTTTTACACCAGATAAAATTTGAATAGCCGTCTTTGCCCCAACACCACTAACAGTAATAAGTTGTAGGAACAAACTTTTTTCTTCCACGCTACTAAATCCAAAAATCAACCATTCATCTTCCCTAATATGCAAGTATGTTGGAAGTTTAACTTGCTCGTCCTCGTTAGGTAGATTACAAAATGCTGAATTGGTAAGGATTAACTCATACCCTAATCCATTGCACTCAATAACTGCAATCCCTTCATATTTTTCCCTTAAAATTCCATTAATAAACGCTAACATAAACTCTTCCTTTTAGTGCCACTTAGCACAATTATCTCATTATAACTAGATTATAGCAACATTATTAAATAAAATCAAGCAATAAAAAAACCTTTAACTAAAATACTATGATTATATTGTAAATTAGTTAAAGATATAATTTTTTATTTAAAAATCTGACTAACTGTTTCTTGACCTTTTTGTTTTAGTACAATATCTTCTTTATATCTTTCTAATACTTTTACATTTCTTTCATTTACCATGTCGTTTAGCGTTGAAATCGTATCGTCCTTATATAAATGTATATATCTTGTCATAGAAAGTCTAGTATCTCCAAACCACAATTTTCCATCACAATCTACTAATTCTGCTGAAACATCAACAGGGCTTCCATATTTAATTATTAATGTTGCTTTTAAGCCAATGTTTTTGCCAGTTATTTGCATTACGCTATATTTTTCTCCAGGTTGCATATCTTTTATTTCCACGTCACTCAAAAAATATTCTTGAAGGAAATCTCTGTTTTCCCAATCCCCTTTCACGTCGTGATACATAGATATAACATAATCTACTAGTATTTTGCTATTTAGAATCTTCTCCTCTAATGTCTCTTGTTTAATTTCTGCTTGTTCATCACAAACACTTTCTACTTCGTGTGTTGTACATATTTCATCTGTTTACTCTTGCTTTAATCTATTTTCTTCTATTAATTTGGCTTTTGCAAGTATTCTATCTTCATGCTTTTTACGTATTAGTTCAAATAATGTCATTATGTTCTCCTATGTGGTTATCTAAAAAATTTGTCTTGATGTTCCTGTTCTAATTGTTGCATCTTTAATTTATTTTGAGCATAATCTTCTCTACGTTTGTTGTTTTGTTGGTCTGCATAGATATTTAACTCTCTTACCGAAACCCCTTCTTCAGTTTTACATTTTGCTGGTATGTATGGCACATCTTCAGTAAAGCCTTGTAGTTTTGCCCCATCAACATATGCTTTAATATTGCTTGTAGCCCTAGCCATGCTCAAACTTGACATTTTCCCTACAGTTGCTGTAAATTTGCCTCCAATATTGCCCCCGCTAATTTTTGTAATAGTAAACCTATCTCCATACTTCAACTCATTACGCTTTGTGTCGCTAATAAAATAATCGTATGTGCTGTATGTGTATTTGCCCTTTGTGTTATAAAAATCACACGACAATTCCAACAAAAATTGCTCTTCAACTGTTGAGTTCAAAAGCTCTTCAATATAGTTTTGTTTTTCTTGTTGTTGGCGCTTTATTTCTTCTTGCCTCTTTTGCTCCTTGGCAAGCAGTCTGCCTTCATACTTTTTACGTATTTGTTCAAATAATTTCATTGTATTTCCTTTTAAGTGTACTAATAATAATTGATTGTTATAAATTTGTAAAGCAAATTAACTAAAATTCTATTTATTTTGCCCTTGAATATTTGCATATTCAATGCTCTTTAAATAATGGCCTGCCTTATAGCCACCAAGCCTGTTTTTCTTGGCTTTTCGTCTATCTTGAAACTTGAAATAAAAACTAGGGCTAGCGCTAAACTTTTTAAGTTCATCAAACAATGCCATTTCTATATAACTTAAGTCGTCCTTATCTTCAAATGTTAAATATTCTTTAACACAGCCCGCAAAGTTAGGCTCGCCAACGCGTGCATATTTTGCAAATGTTTGCATACTGCCAAGCTTTGCCCTGTTCCAAACATCTAACCATGAAACGTCATTATACCACGCAAAAGTATAAACCAATTCTTCAATATCAATTAGTAAATTTAATTTTTTGTTTTCTTGTTCATCAGTTTCCATACCAGATTCAACGTATTGCTTGGTTTTAATTTCAAGCAACTGTTTAAGGCTCTCATAATACTTAACGGCTGTTTCGGTTTTATCAATTATATCTTGACGTGTAAATTCAAGCACTTCATATTCCGCCACCGCACCTTTATCTTCAAGGTGTTTAATTTCTCCTGCACGCACAAGGCTATTAACTTCCACTTTCATAATCTACTCCTATAACCGAATTATATCACAAATACAAATTTTGTCAATAGGCAAATAAAAAACACACTTGTAAACTTACAAATATGTTTATTACTATTATTTTTACATTGACAATCCAGTCGCCACAACATAACGCAACATCCAATAAATTAATATAGTTAACAATATAAATCGGCGTATTAACTTACTTGCCGGTGTCCACGACACCTACACTCTGTTATCGGTTAACACGCTATTGGTTTGAATATGGCAAAGGGCAACTGCCAAAGCATCTGCAGCGTCGTCTGGGCGCGGTATGCTTTCAAGTCCTAATATCGACTTAACCATATATTGTACTTGTTTTTTCTCGGCACGACCAACACCAGTCAAAGCTTGCTTGATTTGAAGTGGTGTATATTCGTACAAATCGTCCATTTTTAGCTTACACGCCAGCAACAACACTCCGCGCGCTTGAGCTACTGGTACAGCGGTCTTTTGATTGTTGTTAAAAAACAATTCTTCAAACGCAACTTGGTCGGGTTTAAAGTTATCAATCAGTTCATTTGTCGCCTCAAAAATAACCTTTAGTCGTTCACTCATAGGCATATTTTTAGGTGTGGTAATTACACCATAATCAATCACTTGATTGCCATTGCTTTCCACCACCCCAAAGCCTATAATATTATACCCAGGGTCAATCCCCAATACTCGCATACACATCTCCTTATTTAAAAACGAAAACGCAACCAAGTTGCGTATTCAAATATATTATAAAATTTTCTTAAGCATTTTATTGTGTTTATTATTTAGCTATGGCAAGGGTTTGCTCCTCTAACTGGGCAAACAATTCATTAAACAATTTAACACGTTCTTTAATATCAGCTTTAACATTTTTAAAACTAATCTTAACTTCATCAATCTTATCAAGAATGCGTCTTATAAGCTTTACTTGTTGCTTATAACCCTTTTCAATTGCTAGAGGTACAGCTTGTTCAGTATTTTCTTCAGTTTTTGTTTCAACAGCGCCTAATTTTTTGTATGTATCACAGCATAATGCAACTTCGTGCTTATATGTTTTACGGCAAGCTTCTGCATCTTCCATACCATCACCTACCAAAGCAATTTGCTCATCATGCTCCGCCTTAAGAGCAGCCGCATCCTTACGTAATTTTGCAACACGCATTTTAGCAGGTTTGCCACTTTTAAATAATTGGCTAAACTCATTACGAATATCTAATAATTGCTCGTACTTCAAACCAGAAAACTCCTTAATAGTTTTGGTTTGCTCTACGTTGGCAACAAAAAGATTGTAGGTCGCATAAAGCTTTTCGCGAACGCCGTTTAATAGCTCTAATATTGTTAATAATTTGGTTTGTTTATCTTGTGTTTTTGTTTCTTCCATAGTTTGTCCCCTTAGTTAAAATTTGGTCTATTCTTCTTCTAAATTGTGTATTACTTCTTGCACATCATCGCTTTCATCAAGCTTTGCTAGCATTTTTTCAAATGTTTCACGTTGATGTTCATCAAGTGTTACATAATTTTGAGGTATCATTTCCACTTCTGCTGAAAGCACTGTGTAACCCGCGTCTGTAAACGCTGTAGACACGCGGTTTACTTCGCTAGCAGTTGCTTCAGTATATACTGTAAACACCTCGTCATCTTCACAGTCCAAAGCTTCAACTTCTAACGCCAATTCCATAGCCTTATCAGCATCAAAATCAGCAGACTTTTCAAGCACTACCACACCCTTGTTTTCAAACATATATGTAACGCTACCAGTAGCACCAAGGCTTCCACCAAACTTATCAAACGCATGGCGAACGTCAGATATTGTACGATTTTTGTTGTCTGTTAGGCATTTAACAACCACTGCAACACCGCCAACGCCATAGCCTTCATACACGCTTTCGCTATAATTTGATGTGTCCTTATTAGACTTATCTAATAATGCTTTAATCTTATCATTAGGCATGTTGTTTTGCTTTGCTTTTTGAATAGCATTCTTAAGGCTTGGGTTGCTTTCAGGGTCAGCACCTCCTGCCATTGCCACCATAATTTGACGACCAAGCATTGTAAACATCTTGGCACGTTGTGCGTCAGATTTTTCTTTTCTTCCTTTAATATTATTCCATTTACTATGTCCCGACATTATAATTCTCCTTTAAAAATTTCAAACATCATAATACTGCCAGCAACGCCAGCATTTAGGCTTTCAACCTTGCCACTCATAGGCAGTGTAATCGCCTTATCGCAAGCAGAAATAAGCATGTCGCTTACTCCGTTTCCTTCATTACCTATTATAACACCAATTCGCTTACTTGGCAAATATTTTTCAGGCATTTTTTCACCATTTAATGTTGTAGATAATAAAATATCGCAAATTTCTCGCTTTTTTTCTACAATTTCTTGTCTTGTAACAATATGTGCATTAATTTTAAATATTCCACCCATACTTGCACGTACAACTTTTTCACTATAAATATCAGGGCAATCTATAAAATAAACATCGTCAAAACCAAAAGCCATTGCGCTTCTAATAAGTGTGCCAATATTGCCAGGGTCTTGCAAACCGTCCAGAATTAAACTATTGCCTTTAGGTTCGCCTAATTCAAAACTTGGGACACAAACCACACACACAATATCTTGTGGAGTTTCGGTTGTGCTTATTGTTTTGATTATGTCATACTCAACAACACAAACATTTGGAAAGTCATTATACTTAAATTCGTTAGATGTTATAGTAAGCTTAATTTCATAATTTGAATTAAGAACCTCTTCACATAACTTTGGTCCTTCTACCAAAAACAAACCCTGCTCTTTTCGGTGCTTTTTGTCTTTCAACTTTTTTATATTCTTAATTTCTGCGCTTGATAATTTTCTCATAATCACCTTTTAATTTTATCTATTTTTATTATATATTCAACCTATAATTTAGTCAAGCAAATACTAGTGTTTTCTTAACAAAAAAACCAGGGAAATTCCTAGTTTTTATGTTCAATGTTATTAAATTTTAATATCTATTGTGTTAACATATTGCAATTTAAGAGCCATTTATAATATTGATAATTTCTTCAAAATCTAAGATGTAATTATTAAACTGTTAAACTTTTGGTTGCAATGTTGTTTAAGATTTCCGCCTTAAATTCAGCCAGGCTCATAGCAGTTGTTTCTTGACTGCCACGCTTACGCACAGCAACGGTTCCTTCTTCCATTTCTCTGTCGCCAAGAATCAAAATATATGGGTTCTTTTCCATAACAGCACTACGAATCTTTTTACCAACACTTTCGTTATCTAGGTCAGTTTCAACACGTAGTCCACAAGCACTTAATTCTTCCGCCACCCTAACAGCATACTCATTATTCTTTTCGCTAACGGTAATAACCTTAACTTGATTTGGAGCCAACCATGTTGGGAATGCGCCTGCATATTTTTCAATTAGATACGCCAAAGTACGTTCATAGCAACCAATACTTGTACGATGAATGATGTAAGGATGTTTCTTAGTTCCATCGCTATCAGTATATTCCATACCAAACTTTTCAGCAAGCAGTTGGTCAATTTGAATAGTAATAAGCGTATCTTCCTTGCCCCAAACGTTACGGATTTGAATGTCTAATTTAGGTCCGTAGAAAGCCGCTTCCCCTACACCAATTTCATATGGAACTTGAAGATTATCAAGTATGCGTTTCATGCTGTCTTGAGCTGCCGTCCATTGTTCATCAGTACCAATATATTTTGCACGATTATCTGGGTCCCATTGTGAGAAACGATAAGATGCGTCTTCGTACAATCCCAAAGTTTTAAGCATATAGATTGCTAGTTCTAGGCAACGCTTAAATTCATCTTCTAATTGGTCAGGCGTGCACATTAAGTGACCTTCACTAATTGTAAATTGACGTACACGAATTAGTCCATGCATTTCGCCACTTTCTTCATTTCTAAATAGTGTAGAAGTTTCGTTATATCTTAGTGGTAAATCTTTGTAAGACCTTGGTTGATTTAAATATGCTTGATATTGGAAAGGACAAGTCATAGGGCGAAGTGCAAACACTTCCTTATCCTTATTTTCGTCACCCAACACAAACATACCATCTTTATAGTGGTCCCAGTGGCCAGAAATCTTGTACAAGTCACTCTTTGCCATAAATGGTGTTTTGGTTAACAACCAGCCACGCTTTTGTTCTTCATCTTCAACAAAACGTTGTAGTAATTGAACTATTCTTGCACCCTTTGGTAACAAGATTGGTAAACCTTGGCCGATATAGTCAACAGTTGTAAACAAGCCTAATTCTCTACCCAACTTGTTATGGTCGCGCTTTAGGGCTTCTTCCATTTGATGAATATATGCTTTAAGGTCATTTTTGTCTAGGAAACCATAAACATATACACGTTGTAACATCTTATTCTTTTCGCTACCACGCCAGTAAGCACCGCTTACACGATTAATTTTATAAGCAAATCCACGCAAAAATTTAGTATTTTCTACGTGTGATCCTCTACACAAATCATAAAAATCATCGCCAGTGCGATACATTGTAATAAGTTCGCCTTCAGGTAGTTCATTAATCAATTCTACTTTATAAGGATTGTCCTTAAACTTTTCCAACGCCTCTTCCTTACTTAGTTCAAAACGTACAAAATCTTCGTTATTGCATATAATTTCACGCATTTTGTCTTCAATCTTGCCAAAATCTTCTGGCTTAATTGATTGTTCCATATCTATATCATAGTAAAAACCATTGTCAATAGCAGGTCCTATTGCCAACTTTACATCGCCCCAAATGCTTTTGATTGCCTTAGCAAGCACATGGCTCATACTATGACGATACATTTCTTGTTTTTGTTGTAATTCTTTTACTTTTTCTAAATCTTTTTCTTCCATTTTTTTATTTTCTCCCTATTTTAATTTTTTTATTTTTTTCTAATTGTTGTTTTAAGTTATCCATAACTTCATTATTTTTAACAATAAATACTCTCTGTCCACAAACAATAAATGAATACTCTTTGTCATTAAATGTTTTAATTCCCGTTATGTCTTCTATTTTTATTGTTGAATGATTGTCATTTGTTAAATCATATAATTTTATTGAATTATCTTGTTGCTCCATATAACATTCAATTTCATTGTTATCATTAAACCTTATCGCATTTAACGATTGCTTTTTATATGTTTTACCTCCAGCAATATATACATACAAAAATAGCACAAAACAACCATAACCACCGCCCATATATTTGAACGCCCCTTTGTCAGAAAAAATCCCAACAAATAAACAATAAGTCCCAAAAACTATTGCCATAAAAGCGAGGATTAATAGCCATTTAACTTTATGAGAATAAAATTTTGATAACATTTTTTCGTAATCCTCTTTATTTATTTTATATTCCACTTCCAACTCCTTTATCTTTTAAATTCTTCTTCTACACCTTCTAGGTATATCTTATCTTCAAAACCGCCACGCTTTACGCGTTTATTTAATCGAATTTGTTCAACTTCTTCCATATTGATATTTTTGTGTTTTGCAATAGCGTATATCACCTCAAGCAAATCGGCTAATTCTTCATGGTCATCTGCTTCCACAAACTCGTTTGCTTCTTCAAACAACTTTTTATGAAGTTCCGCTAAATACTCTTCATCGCTTAATGTATGATATACTGGATTTTCACCATTACTACGTATAATATCAATAATTTTATCTCTAACTAATTTGTTATAACTCATATCCACACCCTTTCAAATTATTTATTTGAGGTGGCCACGCCACTTAGTGCGGTTGCTAATTGGTCTGGGCAAGACGTTGGTTTAAAGCCACATTTAATGTCCTTGCACCTTGCAATAACATCTTCCACATTCATACCTTCAACCAGCGCTGAAATACCCTTTAAATTACCATTACATCCACCCAAAAACTTAACACCATGAACTTTGCCATCAATAACATCAAACTCAATTTGCGCGCTACAAGTGCCCTTAGTTTTGTACGAATAATGCATTTTAAATTCTCCTTTTATAAATTTTATTATTAATTATTCATTTTTTACTCTTTATTAATCATTGTTTTTGCACTATCAAAATAAAAATATCGCCCTTATGCAACAACATAAGGACGATATTCCTCGCGGTTCCACCTTATTTAACTAATCACTATAAAATAGCGTATTAATTCTCTCAATTTTTAGGACTATTCCCTAACGTCAAATCTCATATAGTGGTTTCAATTATTAATACTATGCCCCAATCTCAGCCTGCAGGGAACTCTCTGTAACAGTTGATTAATAGCCTACTTGTCTATAATCTACGATTTATTAAGATACCGAAAGATTTAACTTTCTATAATATATTATAAATCAATTTATAAAAAAGTCAACAACTTTTTAAAAATTTTTATAAATTATAGTCTTGATTTTTCAATTCAACACAATTTTTAAATTCATCAACACTAATAGGATAAATTTTACTGCTTGCTAACGCTGCCAAGCAAGTAACGCTTACCGCTCCAAATTTCTTATCAGTAACACCAATAACTTTAATTCGCAAATTTTCAAAGCTAAGATTATGAATATTGTCAAAACCATTTTGCTCCAAATATTCAATAAACTCATTCCCTTCCTTTGCATTGTTTAGTTTTACTAAATGTTGTTTTCTTTGTGTTTGTTTCATATATATTCTCCTTAAATAAAATCTCCCACAAAGAACACTTAATAAAAAAAGCCATCGTTAGATGGATTTCCTACTAATAAACCCATCATTCAGCCTTTGGCACCTTACATATGCAGGTTGCCGTGCGGTCAACGGGGCTGTCCCTTACGCACTCTTTATGGTAATATTATTATATCATATCAAAACTATATTTGTCAACAAAAAATCAAGCAAAATTTAAAATTTCACTTGATTTTTAAAGTTGTTACACTGATTTAATAGGCAAAACCCTGTCCGTAGGTTTGTTCAAGCTCTAACGCCTTTTCCATAACGCTGTTTACATAACCGCCATAAATATACTCTTCTATTGGCACATATCGTTTTTCTTCCTCGTTATAATTTCTGCCATATATCGAATTTATAACATTCCCCAACCCGAATCTATGCGCAGCAACAACTAAACGTATTTGCAATTCTTCACTATACTCCAGCATGTCCCAAACACACTTCTTCTGGCCATCAATGTCAATAAAATCTTTATCTTCCTTAAACCTGTTTGCTAAATTATAACCTATATTTTCATAGGTAAGTTCCAAACAAGTTGTGGGATTAAATATATCAACTTCTTTAGGATTGCAATTAACTTGAGGAATCGTATTTCCCCAAATTCGTGGAATAAGCCATTGTGTGTCTAAAGTTTTCAACAACGAACTCTTATATATTCCAGTAATTCCAGCCTTGCCACCATCATTCATACAATTAGTACGATAACTGCTTTCATTAAATGCAATTGCTGTTACAATATACTCAATATCTTCTGGCCAGAATTGTTCTTCCTTATCACTTACCCAGTCGGTTGCACCGCAAGCCTTAAAATAATCTTCAATAGCAACACTCATATCTTTGCTTAATTCAAGTACATCTTCTTCATTTGCTTGTAAATACTTTGCTTTTGAGCCATCTTCTTCGGTCCACGTAACAACATGTGTTTCAAGTTGTGTTTTTCTTACTTCTTGCAAGTTTGCGTAAGCTTCTTCAGTTGATATATTTTTTGTATGCGATTGGCTTGTTTTGCTACCAGTAATATCGCTTAATGTATTGCACGCCACAGCACCCATAACCACACTAACAGCCATAACTCCCGTAATGGTGGCAATCCTCACCCTTTTTAGCCTATCCTTTAATATAGAACTTGTTGGTTTGCTCATATTATCTCCTTTAACTTATTGCATTAATTATATCAAATATTAAAGAAGTTGTCAATATTGCCAGCATCAATAAAACAAATGTAAAATCTAATTAAAAATTTCAACCTTTTCCTTATACAAATCTTTTAGTAAGCTAATAATAGAAAATCCAACCCCAACATCTCCATAAATTTGTATATTGCTTGGGTTTGAAAGCAGTGTGTAATTTATAATGTCAATTGGTTCGGCGGTGTCTTTTAATTTGATTGGATTTTTATTTTTCTCAATTTTATACAACACATAACTATTGTTGTCTATAATAATTTTTATGCTATTATTAGAAATGTTAAATGTTGAAATAAATTGACGCATAACGTCTAGCATCATATCTCTATTTAAATAATTAACATTGCTCGTAATCAACTCACAAAGCTCCTGCCACATACGCACGATATCGCCCATTTTAAATCTAATTAAGGTATCTATATGCAACTGATTTTCAACATCAAAACAGCTATTTATAAGTCCAATATCTGTATCAACATCATATAGTGTTAGTGCCTTAATGTATGCCAAAAAAACAAGGTTTTTGTTACCACGTATTCTACTTTTAAAATAGTCATATTTATACACATCAATTATGTAAGTTGCAATACAGTGCTTAATTTTAGCTTGACATATACTTTTAATGCTTTCATCACTTGCAAATAGCAAATACGAGAAATGTTCGTCTTGATATGTAGTAAGCATACAATCTGGCAAATCCTTACAAAAGCAGTTGTTTATATAATCAATTATGTATTTATTTTTATTATCACAAGCGAGAGAAAATTCCCACATAAAGTCCCCTTTTACGTTTATTAAGTTTTGTATTTTAAAACCCGTTAATATATCGTATGCAACAAATATAAATTTACTCACAAAAACTTTGGCTTATTTTGTAATTAATGCTATAACCATTTATTATTAATAATCATACGATGACTTAGGAGGCTATTATATATGCTAACAAGATTTGTATACCGCAAAGGTTGTAATTGCAATTGTGTGAAGATATCCAATTTAAACACGCCAATTGACGTTATAACCTATCCTAATATAGATGTTTTTCAAATATTTTTGCGTTAAAAAATAGCACTTTTGTAGTGCTACTTTTTTAATTATTGTTTAATACAGTGTAATATATAAAACCCTTTGTTACGTTTTAATATTTCGCAGTTGCCAAACAATTCAATTAGCTTTTTCTTAAGGCTTTCTTCGCCGTGGTCCTTACGTATTACAAGTGTTAAGGTTCCGCCATTATTTAAGTGGTTAAAACAACCTTCCATCAGTTCAAACAAAAGTTTCTTGCCTGTTTTAATTGGTGGATTGGTTACAATAAAGTCATAATTGTTTTGTACGCTTTCAAAACCATTTGATTTAAACACATTTGCCCCCGCCCTAATGCCATTAAGCATCAAGTTATGTAATGCTAAATCAACTGCTGTGCCATTAACATCTACCATGTCGCAATTAAGACCTAATTTTTTAATAATTGAAATACCAATAACCCCATATCCGCAACCCAAGTCTAATCCATTGCCCGAAAGGTCAAGCTTATCAAATACTGTGTTTAAAAGGGTTTGTGTGCCCATATCAATTTCATCCTTACTAAAAATACTATCACAAGAACGAAATTTTAACTTCATATCCTCGACCACATCTTCAAATTCAAAATAATCACTTGGTTTGTGTTGTTTTTCAATAAAATAATGTTGCATAAAATCCTCGCTTTAGACGCAAAGCATGAGGCTTTGCCTAACAAGGCACAATATGCCTTATAAAGCTGTTGAGCTTTTGCTTTGCGCAATACTTGATATAATTTTAACATCTTTTTTAAGCAAAATCAACTACTAAATAAAATAATTTATAATTTAATAATATTATACCTAATTGCACTTGCTACTCAACTAATATAAAAACACTAAAATAGCAACAAAAAAATAAGCATTTCGCTTATTTTTTGATTACACCGGTATAGCAATTAGTATCATACCAATCAATAAAGATACTAATGCAGCCACTTTTAGCCCAACCAACCATACATCATTTGGTTTAAGATTTTCAGTTTTGCGTATAGCCTTTGTAACATAAGGCGCTAACAACCAGCAAGCAATACCCAAACTTGCCAAAATTATACCAATAATAACATTTCCTTTTTGAATAAATTCCTTGAATGTAACACCTAAAATATTAATCATAATCTCTTCTCCTATGCTTGCATTTTAACACACATCTATTAGTTTGTCAATACCTAAAATAAATATTTTAATACATTATGCTAGGTAAACAAGCTATATTGATTATTCAGGCTTACTCACCTTTAACTTTGAAGCCTTTAATCTCAAATCATAGGTTACCATATTAAGCTTTTTAAATTCTTTTTCAAGTTTTACAATTTCAGCCAATTGTTTTGGCGTGTTTCTAAAAGATTGTTTTAGCTTTATTGCTTTGTTTTGTAAAATTTTAAACTGAAGCGCACAATCATTTAATTGTGTCGTTATGCGCATAAATTCATCGATTATTTTATCCATAGTATTTCCCCCTCTTTACTTGAATAAACTATGCGTTGTCCTTTTTGCCAATCGCCATCGTATTGCTTTCTTCCATACTTGCTAAAATCAATTGCCTTTAATAGTTGTGATGGTCTTGGCGCATCTTTTAGCAGTGGTTCTAAGTCGTTTTTGCCCATACCAACAACAACTTCAGTTATGGGTTTATCATGTGTTGCGTTATATTTTTCAACAAATGCGTTTATTGCCACTATAAACTTATCATAAATTTTCTTTATTGCTTTTTCATCACCTAACAAATCTATATTTATCTCAACATTATTGCAAACTGCATATCCCATTTCCTCATTAACAAATATTGTGGACTTTGCTTTAATGTCTCCAAGCTTATCCATAATGGCTAAATTTTGCATATTAGGCAATATTATGCTTGCTTCAGCAATTCCTTCACCTGCACCAGCAATATGTGCACAGCACGAACAATAATAGCCTAACATCAAATTTCTCTTGTCGTTTTTAGCAAGCCACTCGTAAGTATAATCTTTGCTAGCAAGTTCTCCCAACACTGTAGCCGTATCTATCATATTATCAACAATTTGCTTTGAATAAAAATCAATTGCTTCAAACACATCATTTTCTTTTATCTCTTCATCAACAAGCTTGGTTTCTTCAACCATTTGCTTGTATTTTTCATATATCTGTACGGCATAGTCAAAATCTTCTTGCTTGTCAGTAAACTTTGCCATTTCCATCGCAATATCCGGATATCTATCTGCACCCTTAAATGATGTTGAAAAATATTGCTCAAACTTTGCTATTGTAGGCGCAAGTTGGCGATGTTGAGCATTCTTTGACACATTATACTTTTGAACCTCATCGTAAGCATTATATACGCGAGCAATAAAATCATGCCCAAAACCTGCTCTATGCATCAAACCATTAAAAATCTTTCTCGTACAAAAAAATTTAGTAAAACTTTGGTTATATCCCTTTAAGTTCATAGCGTGAAACAAAGTAGTAATATCTCGTGGAGACAGGCCATATTGCACATCATTTTCAGCCACTTCCTCATCAATGTTGGAAATCTTTTTTGTTGGTTCTTGATATACTAATTTTAAAAACTCTGCTGGCTTTTGCGCAACTTCTCTATCAAATACGCCCAGGTTAAAACATAATCTTTGAAAATCTGCTACTAACCCAGGCTTTGCATTGGCAGTGTCTCCAAAATATAATTTGTATAATTGATTGTAATATTTAAAGTATGCCGTGCTAAATTCATCTTGCTTGTTACTATTAATTACCTCTAATGCAAAAGCATACTGAACATGTTGTTTGCCAAGCATGGTTGATAATGTATTTAACTTGTTCAATAGATCTACATTTGTTAAGCTCTTGCATAAATGTTTTTCATATCTATCTAAGTTAGTAAAATTGAATTGCCTACCGCTAACCGAAAGCTGTTTGATTTCACATTCATAGAATGCTTGTTTTGCAAGTTTAATTTTATCGCTTTCAATATTTAATTCGTCAATTTTTAAACCAGTAAATGCTCCGTCATCAACAACCTTAACACCGCTTGGGATTGTTATATGTTTTAATCCACTTATTTCAAAACATCTTTCTCCAATATAAAATAATGTTGAAGGAAAATCAATTGTTTCAAGGCTAATACAGTCGCAAAAAGTACGTGCCTTTAACATCTGTAATTTATTTGGTAAAACAACCCTTTTTAATTGCTTGCAATATATAAATGCGCCATTATCTATGGCTACCACACTATCAGGAATAACAGCTTCTTCAATTGACGATGCGGAAAAAGCGTCAGCACAAATCTTTTTTAAATTAGGTGAAAACACAACACGTTGCACACTTGAGCCATTAAAGGCATTTTCACCAACAACTTCAATAGTTTCGGGCATAATGTATGTCAACTTGCCATCGATCATAACAAAATCACGGCTATCCGCATATTTTAATACATTTAATTTTGTTTTATTATTGTCAGTATCAAATAATTTTATATTTTGAGACTCAATTGCGCTATACATATCTTCCCCTTAACCTTTATTTAATTATAACAGCTATAAAGCAGCGTGTCAATCTCTAAAGAATATTTTATTAATATTTTTATAATGCTTATTCAGTAAAAATTTAATGCCTGCTTTTTTAAATTTGTGTTCTACAAAACAAAAAACTTCCAAATGGAAGTTTTTTGAATTTCTAAATATTATTATCAGTTTAAATTATAAAATTTAAACATTTAGACAATCTGCATAATCTTTTTAAAGACTTGATTATTGCTTTTCCCAATATAGGTAAACAGCGTATACACCACCCTGATTTGGTATTGATGTTGTAATGCTTGTTAAACCCACAACCAAGCTAATTTCAGAACTTGAACCATACTTGTATTTAGCACCATCACTTGTGATAGTAATTGTTCCGTAACTTGTTGCTGTTGGTGTACCTTCACTGGTTTTATATAGTTTCCAACTATGATTACCCGTTCTAAATTTAGCACTAGTTAATCCCGAAGCTAAGAAGCTGTGACCTTTAATTGTTTTTAATCCAGTCCCCAATTCCAAAGTTTTTAGTGATGAACATTTATGGAACGAGCCAAAACCAATTGATTGCAGTCTATCTGTTGTAATAAAGCCTTGTTGTGTCTCGCCTTCAATAATTGTGTTTGCCAAACTAGAGCAGCCGCTAAATGCTTGGTGGTCAATCACTGTTACATAATCCATTTGAATTGATACTAAACTAGTACAATTTGCAAATGCCCAAGTACCAATAGTTGTAACGCTATCTGGTAATAATATGGTTGTTATTGCTGTATTACGGAATGCGTTTGTTGCAATTGTGGTTAATTGACACCCTTCTTCAAACGTTACATCTCGTAAATTTGAACAGCCACTAAACATATTATTTCCTAACGAGTTTATATTTTCAGAAATTGTAACCGAAGTTAATGATTTACAACTATTAAATATATTTGATCCACTAAACACATCTCCGGAACACTGATAGAAATCAACAGACGTAAGTGCATCACAATATGCAAACGCCCAATCTCCAACAAATGTTACATTACTAGGCAGTGTAAGAGATTTAATTCCAGAATATGTAAATGCACGCTTTTCAATTGTTGTAACCTTGGTTAAATCAACACTTTCCAATGCATAACAATTCCAGAATGCATTGTTTCTAATTGTAGTTACGTTAGCAGTAATACTTGCTTGATTGAATTTATAACAATTAAAGAAAGCACATGGCCCAATTGTTTTAATAGTTGCCGGAATATTAACTGTTGTTAAAGATGTACACCCCTGAAACATATTTTCTGACACAGCTGTCAAAGGGGTGTCATTTGCATACGTTAATGTGGTCAATGCAGTACAATCTTGGAATGCATATGCCCCAATTGATGTAACTGTTTTAGGAAGTGTAATAGTGGTTAACCCCGCACATCCCTGGAATGCTCTATTACCAATTGTTTGAATTCTACCAAAATTGATAGACTGCAAACCTGTACAATTTGCAAAGCTTTGTTGATTTATAACCAAATCATTGGTGCCTGACAAAATAATCACACCATTGCTTACTGACGAATCATTTGTAATTTGAGTGATTTTTTTACACCCATTAAACAAATTATTTCCTAAGGTTTTAATATTATTTGGTATCACAACCTTTTCTAGATTTGTACAACCATTAAACACGCTAGATGCTAACGTTTGTAACGAACCTGAAGCGCTTGAACCATGCAATGTAACAGTTTTTAAATTTAAACACGCTTGGAACGCAAAACTATCAATACCATAGTTAGTTTCTCCATCAGCTGAACCTTCAAAAGACTGAACCAATGTGCTTGGCAACTCTACATCTACCAAGCCTAATGAATCATAGAAAGCACCATGACCAATAAACTTAACGCCTTCAGGAATTTTAAAATAGTTATAATGTGTGCCATTAATTAAAGAATATTTTAAAGCATCGCAATGTGCAAATGCAAAACGATCAATCATTTCTGGCGTCGCTGTTCCAAAATCAACAGTTTCAAGTTTTTCACAACTAGCAAATGTGTTTTGTAGAATATTTTCCGGAGTCCCGATAAGTACAACTTTTGTTAATTTTGTACAACTGCTAAATGCCTGCTTGCCAATATCAGTCCCAGGAACATTAACAACATATTGTGTAGCATCATCTACGGTTGTAATAGTATGCAATGATGCACACTTGTCAAAAGCCCACGCACATATTGTAGACACCAATGGAATTTGTTTAACAACCTGCAAACTTGCACAATATTGGAATGTTTGAATGGGTATTACGTCCAAACGAGTATTGCTTTTAAACTCAACCTCCACGAGTTTTGTACACTCCTGGAAAACTTTTCCACTTGATTCTGGGCTATTGCCTCCAGATAAAGATGATACGGTTGATGGTATTACCACTTTATTAAGTCCAGATTGTGCAAATGCTGCATGCGCAATTAATTCAAGATCTCCCATGTATGTCATATCAAAACCATATGTTGAGGTTTGCCTTGTAGATTCATCTACATAGTTATCTGACGAATACGCAAATGAGCCTATACTTGTCAAATTTCCGCATTGATAAAATGCTTGTTGTCCAATAGAAGTTATGTTTGTGCCTTCCTCAAAATATAGCGAAGTTAATACCGAACAACCTTGAAAAGCATTAATTCCAATTGACGTAACCGAGTTTGGAATATCTATTGTTCTCAAGTTTGGATTTTTATAAAAGCAATTGTTGTCAATATTTTTAAGATTGTTTGGCAAAGTTATTTTTGATAGTTTTGGATTTTGATTGAATACAATCTTATCTAATACAACTTCCGTATCATCCGTACGCGGAATAAATTTAACCTCTTCCAAATTATCACAATATTGGAAAGCCATCCTGTTTACATATGTAACCGAGCTTGGTATTTCAATATACCTTAAGCTATCACACTCATTAAAGCAACCATAACCAATAGTTTCAATACCTTCGGAAATTACTATTGATGTAATTTGTTTTTGACCAGAAAATACTGCTATTGGATTAGGGTCGTTCACAATACTATACACTTCAAGTGACTCTATTTTCTTAACTGGAATTGTAAGTGATGTATTTTTTAAAGTATATTGTGCTGGGACAATTAATTGGCCTAATTTATCTAGCGATTCGTAATCATTATCTTCTGTTGCAACTTTAATTGTTGTGTTTCCATGTATTACTTGAAAGTAGTATGGAGACACATCTGCTTTAGATGTTAAAAAGTTTCTATAGTAGTAAAAATCCACACCAGCAAGCTCAGTGTTATAATATTTTTGCACATCATCTTTTCCATCACCATCAGCATCTGGCCCCATTAACGCAAACCATCTAGGATTGTTGTATGGATTAAATTCACCTGTTGTATCAAGCTTAAAGTAAACTTTAATGCCGTCATACACCAATGTGTTTAAGTCGATTTCATCTGTTTTTTCTTCATTACTATAATATGCTAATACACCATAACCTCCTCTAACGTTGATTTTGGTTAGCGATTCGTATATGTTGGTAGATGCAATTAAAGTTAATTCTTCTTGATAATCCAATCCTACCGAATCGTCTTTTATGTAGCATGTAATATCAATTGGTTTACCATACACCCAATCAAGTGAAGTAGTAAAATCAACTGGTTTAGTTTTATCAATAACCGATAATATTACATAAGCATATTGTGTATTTCCCCTTTCAATTTTAGAAATTGAATAGCTAGAAGTTGTATTGTCAGTAAAAGATGTCAATCGTGTAGCACTTGTAGCATACGAGACGTTAACATTCAAGTCCTGACCATCTCCCACCATCTCAGACAATCTTGTATACAAATCAACACCCATTGTTTGACTGCCGGTGTTACCAAATGCAAATTCATAAACCTTAGTGGTTGCGCTTGTTGATGACGCTGCCATCGCATGTGGCTCATAAACAAAATCCAAACTACTCTTAATAGGGTTTTTCCCCTCATTTGGCACAACTAAAACCTTTTCTTCATTACTTGCGCTTGCCTTGTTAGCTGGGCTTGAAAATGATGCATCTTTAGCATTAAATGCAATCCCCATCAGCGCTATAATTAAAAATGAAAAGAAAATAGACAGACTTAATAGTATTTTCTTTTTGAAACTCATAGTCCCCTCCGTTTGCAATAATTTTAACATTTTACAACAAAAAAAGTCAAAGCTTTTATGCTATTTTTTGTAAATTTATTTATTTTTATTTAAATAAATATAAATGTAATTTTTTAAATACTTTCTATCAAACAAAAAATGCGGAACCGCCCGCATCTTTTATGTTGTTATTAATTTAATCTGTTTATTTATTTTTTTGCTTTTTCAGCCTTTGCTATTTGCTTTTGCATTTTGCTTTTACGGCTGATAATATAGTAACGCATAAATCTATAAACCTTATAGGCAATTACTATAGCCATTGTTAGCATAATTGCAATAAATGAAACTTTTGCCACCACATCAATCGCCATTACAAAGCTTAAAGATATAATGCTTGTAAATACAAATGCTAGGAAACAAAAATCCAATGCATCAATGATATCACTCATAGGCTTTGCATAAAAATACACATTTGCAATTTCGTACAATGGAAGTAAAATACATACCACAATACTCAACCAGTTAGGAATAAATCCTAGTACACTAAAGTATATTGCCAAAAAGCCTAAAACGATTGTATCTCCAACACATTCAATAATATGGTCGCTTATTTTTGCACGATTTTTAACCAAAATCATTATACCACGGCAAGCAGCAATCATAATTAATGGAATACATACTGCCCATGTGCCAATAATCAACTTAAAGGCAACAATCAATGGTAACAATGCAATTTCAGCTGCAAACAACCCACGATAACGCATATAATTATTCATAAAATTTCTCCTTAAATAAGTCCAATAATTTAATCTACAAGTGTATAATATACCAAAATTTAAATTTTAGCAAGCAAAATAAAGCATTTGACAAAAATTTCCTTTATTTTCCTATTTTGTCATTCGAATAACACACTTTTTTGATATTTTCATACAATGTATTTATAGGAGGTTAAATGAAAAAAATTACAATTTTAATGGTGGCTATAATGTCGCTGTTGTCGGTCTGCCTAGGTCTTACAGCTTGTGGTAAGGACAAAAAGGATAACATAATCCGTGTAAGTGAAGTTACACATAGTTTGTTCTATGCCCCACTTTATATTGCAATGAATAATGGATACTTTGCAGATGAGGGTCTTGAAATTGAGCTTACCAATGCTGGCGGAAGTGACGCAGTTACTACTGCCCTAACTAGCAAAAGTGCCGATATCGGTTTACTTGGCCCAGAAGGTATGATTTATGTCCGTAAACAAGGAATGAAAAATGCACCTATTATATTTGCACAACTCACCGCTTGTGATGGATCATTCCTAGTTGGTCGCCCTGATGAAAATACTGGCACATTTAGTTACAACGACCTTATTGGTAAGCATATTATTGCCGGACGTAAAGGTGGAATGCCTGCAATGACATTGCAATACATCTTGGAAGAGCTATACGGATTGACCACTGGCAGCACTCTTGGTAATGGTGTAGACGTTGTGCTTGATACAACCATTGCCTACAACCTAAATGTTCCTAGTTTTGTGGCTGGTACTGGCGATTATTGTACAATGTTTGAACCAACTGCCAGCCAGTGCGAACTTGATGGTACTGGCAAAATAGTTTCAGCTCTTGGCGAAGAAATTAGTGATATCCCATACACCGTGTTTACATCAACCAGTTCATTCCTTAACAAGAACCCTGAAAAGATTGAAAAGTTTATGCGTGCATTACAAAAAGGTTATGATTACTTAATGATTGCCACTGACACCCAAATAATAAGCGCACTAAAACCATCATTTACTACTACAAGTGATGAATTGATTGTTTCAGCGGTACGCAACTATATTCGTATTGGCGCGTATGCTGACGACTTTGTGTTAAACCAAACTTCTTGGACTATGCTACAAACTATTATGACACATGCAGGAGAGTTATCTGGAACTGTTGCATATTCTGACGCTGTAAACACCGAATTTGCAAACGCTGTAAAACAAAGCTAACAAAACCCCTTATATAAAGGAACACACCTTATGACAAAAGTAATCGAAGTACAAAATTTAAGCTTAACATATCATAGCAAGGCCGGAGAAACTCTTGCTCTTGACAACATCAGCTTTGACATAAATCCTGGCGAGTTTGTGTCCATTGTTGGTCCTTCTGGTTGCGGCAAAACAACTATTCTTTCCATACTTTCAGGCTTACTAACCCCCAGCAGTGGCAAAGTGTTAGTTAATGGCGAATCTCCAAAAACACATAACTCCCAATGTGGATATATGTTTCAGCGAGATAATTTATTGCCATGGCGAACCATTGAAAAAAATGTGTTATTAGGCCTAGAAATTCAACATAAGCTTACGCCTAAAAACAGGCAATATGCATTAAATTTACTTGATAAATACGGTCTTGGTGATTTTAGAAAAAAACGCCCTGAAGAACTAAGTGGTGGTATGCGCCAACGTGTTGCCCTAATCCGCACCCTTGCCTTAAATCCAAGTATTTTGCTGCTTGATGAACCATTTTCAGCACTCGATTATCAGACAAGACTAAACGTGTGTAATGATGTTGCAAAAATTATAAAACTTGAAAACAAAACTGCAATTCTTGTAACCCACGACTTGCAAGAAGCAATTAGCATGTCCGACCGTATATTTGTACTTAGCAAACGACCTGCCAACATAAAAACAGTTCACACCACACACTTTAACAATGCTCTTACTCCGTTTGAAAAACGTCAAACAATAGATGCAGAAAAATTATTTAATACACTATGGGAGGAAATCCAAGATGAACAAACCTAACTACTCCATTGCACACAAACGTTATCTTGCTAAATCGCGCCTAAAAACCTACACAATAGCAATGTTCCAAGTGCTTATACTTGTAGTGCTGTTTGTAGGCTGGGAAATTGGCGCACGTACCGGTGCTGTTGATGTGTTCTTCTTCTCCTGCCCTTCTCGTATCTGGGCTACTCTTAAATCACTACATTCTAGCGGTGAATTGTTTACTCATGCTTGGGTAACACTAAAGGAAACTTTGATTGCGTTTGGTGTAGCAACCAGCCTAGGAATATTGCTTGCCATAATTTTATGGTCGAGTGACTATTTGCGTAAAATAATAGAACCTTACATTGTAACGCTTAACAGTTTGCCCAAAATTGCCCTTGGTCCAATAATCATTATTTGGATGGGTGTAGGCAGCAAAGCAATTATCACAATGGCGGTGCTAATAGTTGTAATAGTCACCACACTTAATGTAATGAATGCATTTTTAAATACTGACAAGAACCTAATTGCCACACTTAAATCATTTGGCGCAAATAAGTTCCAAATATTCTTAAAAGTAGTTCTTCCTGCAAGCGTGCCAGATATAATTTCCACTCTAAAAGTCAATGTTGGCTTATCGTGTGGAACGGTTAAACTATGTCGTCTTGTTAAAGTTTTTAAACCATACTACACAATGTCTAAACCAAGTCATTTCTACAAAAAGTCGCATTTATCAAATAAAAACCTATTAGGATTTCCTAATAGGTTTTTTAATATTCTATGTTCCTGGCTTAAACTTATGTCCACAAGCCTGGCACACATTCCTAGCATTTCCACTGCCAAGGAATCCCCACACTATTGAATATCCCCTATTAATGGTTGCTATGTTTGTAGAGCCACATTTTGGGCATTTTACACTCTTTGGCTTGGTTTTTTCTATGTTAGAAACCACTTCTTTATTCTCTTCGGTTTTGCTTGAAGGCTCTATTTCAACTATACAACCTATATTCACCAATATTTCTTTTATTTCAATGCATTTTTCTTGTAATAGTCCATCCGCCACAATATAAGGTAAATGTTCCAAATTGTATTTAGCTTCGGCAAGACCACTATTATCAATTGAGCGTACCACTTTGATACACCCTATCTTATCACTAGGTATTTGTGTTATTTTTAACCTAAATAAATCATTGCTGATGCCAGCACTTAGTGGGTAGCCACAATGTATGCATGCTTGAGCCTTGTCTGAAATTTCTTTACCGCACTCTGGACATTTGATTAACGACATATTTTCTCCAATTAATTATTTAGCTTCTTTAGTATTGTTTCTATTTTTCACGACTTCTAAAAACGACACCACTTCTTGCATTGACTTAATGCACTTTTGGTATACCTTGGTTGATTTTGATATCCCAATATTCATTGCTGTATCTGAAACTATATCATATACCACTTGGGAATTGTCAATTTTGTCAAGCCTTATTATAAGTTTTAAATCCTTGCAGTTTCCATTTGTTTCTGCACCAAACACTCCAACAAAGCCACCCATTCCTAAACCCGTTGTAGTATGTGAGCCATTCTCATAGATTTCATAATTCAAAATCTCAGAGAATTTAGCTTTTACCATTTTGTTGTTTTCATAGTCAATTAGCATTACTTCTTCAGCTTCAGTGTTAACCATTAACATTTTCTTACAATATTCATCTTTATCATGAGTGAAATTATCGGTTAAATAAAATGTTTTGGTTGCTCTAAACCCACCAATATTATTATTAACCTGCTGATTAACCTCTTCTTGATGATCGCAGTGTTCTTTAATTTTCCTTGATGAAACACCTGCTATTATTATAATAGGTATAAATATGGCAAATATAATTACCAAGCAATAAACCATTATGAACATACTTTTCTCCTAACTTAATCCAACCTGCGATTTTGTTGTCACCGCTCCGTTTTCAAACATGATTGATACGATTCTTGTACCACTTTCATTTGACCAAACATAAATTGACATAGTAATACCACCATAACTTGATGATGATTGCAACTCGCCTTGATGATCATCAAATATTTCAACAACCTGGCTATAACTCATTCCTGTTGAAACCTTGTTAAAGTTTTCCATTGTTAGATAATCGTTACTCTTATCACTAGGAATTATAACAAATAGCAAACCTATAAAGGCAACTATTATCGCTATGCTACCAATTAAACTGTACCCCTTGTCAAGGACATTTTTATTTATTTGTTCTAGGGAACGTCTGTTTGTCTACTTTACAACTTACAATCCCCTCTAATGGATAAATCCCTGTTGTGATATACTCATAATACTCGTTAGGTGACAACTTTG
>JAZQYV010000016.1:0-9259 GCA_045633705.1 Candidatus Onthoplasma sp. | reverse complement strand
GTTTTTTTTATTTTATTATTATTTGATTTTTATTTTTTTAAATATTTTATTTTTTATTCTTGACTTGACGCCAATTTCTTTTGTTGGTCAGCAATAGCAAGAGATTTAAACATCTCATCTAAATCTCCATCCATAAAATTTAAAATGTTGTACAAACTCAAACCAATACGATGGTCTGTTACACGACCTTGTGGGAAGTTGTATGTTCTAATACGTTCACTTCTATCTCCGGTTCCAATTTGAGATTTGCGATTATCTTTATATTCTGCGTCTTTTTGTTGTTGATAAAAATCATACAACTTTGCTCTTAACATCATAAACGCCTTTTCTTTATTTTGAGTTTGACTACGTTCATCTTGACACGCCACAACAATCCCAGTTGGAGCATGTGTTAAACGGATTGCACTTTCGGTTTTGTTTACGTGTTGACCACCTGCACCAGATGCACGATACAAATCGATGCGAACATCCTTCATATCAATTTCAACGTCCACTTCTTCAGCTTCTGGCAAAACCGCAACAGTTGCAGTTGATGTGTGCACACGGCCTTGACTTTCAGTCTCTGGTACACGTTGCACACGATGCACGCCACTTTCGTATTTAAATGTTGCATATGCATTTTTCCCCTTAATCATAACCATGGCATACTTAACCCCGCCAAGTTCGGTTTCTTCAATGTCAAGAACTTCAAACTTAAACTTATGGCTATCACAGTACATCTTGTACATACGCATTAACGAATGCGCAAACAATGATGACTCTTCGCCACCTGCACCACCACGGAATTCCATAATAACGTTTTTGGTATCATTTTCATCTTTAGGAAGCAACAATATCTTCAAATCTTCTTCGCTTTGCTTTAACGCGTCTTTAAGGTTTTGAATTTCTTCCTTAAGCATTTCACGCATTTCGGGGTCAGTTTCCATTTCAAGCATTTGCTCGTTTTCAGCAATATCGCTTTCAAACTTTACATACTTATCATATTCTTCAACAATTGGTTGAAGTCCACCATGCTCTTTAACGCGCTTTTGCCACTCCTTATTATCAGCAATAATATCGGGATTGATAATATCTTTACTCAAAACCTCATACCTTGCTTTAATATCTTTTAATTTAGATAACATAATTTCTCCTTATTATTTTACGTTTTTATTTTTAATCATTCTCTTCCATATACACAACTTTTTTACCAGTTGCCATTGCGTACTCAATTTCACCACGAGTGCTTGTGCCAATATACCCACCTTTGTTTATTACAAATATTTCATCAGCCATATCAATTTTACGCTTATGCATATCATCAAGCATTTGTTTGGTTTTTGTTAAAGTCCCGTCGTTCATATTTTCCCAAACTTCCTTATCGCCGCTATGTCCAAACAGTCCAACACTTATCACTATATTACCTTCCAATGTAAGACGTTTTTGCTCGCGTATAAATTCATCTTTAAACTTTGTGCTACCACAAAGTGTTATTACTTTATATTTACCCACCATAAATATCTCCTACAATTTCACAACAACAACTCTATCATTGTCGTTATAGTCTTTAATCACTTGAATATCTTTTGCAACATCTTTAAATAGATTGCTTACGCTTTCGCCTTGATTGTATCCAATTTCAAGCAGCAACACGCCATCGTCCAATAAATGGTTTTTAATATTATTTGCAATAGTACGATAAAAATCAAGTCCATCACTTCCGCCATCTAGCGCAATGTTAGGGTCATGATTTTTAACCTCATCTTCAAGTGTTTTAACCACATCACTTTCAATATACGGAGGATTAGATACAATCACATTAAACTTACCTTGCACCTTTTCAAACATATCTGATTGATAAAAGTCAACTTTTACATTATGATTTTTTGCATTTGACTTTGCAACCTTTAAAGCTTTTTTGCTGATGTCGCACGCCTCTACATACGCCTCGGTTTGCTTTGCAATACTAATTGCCACACAACCACTCCCGGTACACAGATCTAGTACTCTATCATTTGGTTTAATATTTTCAACAGCCTTTTCAACCAACAATTCGGTATCAAATCGTGGTGATAAAACATGCTTATTTACATAAAACTCTCCACCACAAAAATACGCCTTGCCAAAAATCTTGGTTATAGGCATATGTTTGCATCTAAGCTTGATTTTTTTAATAATACTATTGTATTGTTTTTTGCTAAGGTCTTCAGTGCTAAATGGAATTTCAGTTACTGGCATTCCAAGTTCATAACCTATTATATAATCCGCATCACGTTCATCAACGCCCGCAAGGTTTAACCTATTCTTTGATATTTTTCTTAATATATTTAACTTACACATATTTTTCTCTTTCGCTTTTACATATTTTTATAAACAAGATTTTTTATTTACATAAAAAAAGTATCTAGCCTCCGCGCGCCTAAAAATGGATGCGAAAAAACTAGATACTTACCTTTGCTAATCTTTATTTTCTAAATTATGTTTCTTTCTAAACTTATCAGCACGACCTTTAACGTCAACAACCTTGTCGCCCTTACCAGTAAAGAATGGATGACATGCACTACAAATTTCTAACTTAATTTCATCGCCAGCCATTGTAGAAGCCCCTTCCCATTTGTTGCCACAAGCACAAACAAATGTAACTGGATGATAATTTGGATGTATTTCTTTTTGCATAATATTTCTCCTAACTATATTTTCTTACCAAGATATTATATAGTATAAAAGCCAAATTGTCAACACTTTTTCAAAATTTCTTTAATTTTTATAAAATAGAGTATTTCCTAATCCATTTATCCGCCACCAAATTTATATCTCCTGCACCAACAAAGGCAACACAATCCTTATTGGTAAATCCACTTTTTAATAACTCTAAATTTATTTCTTTTGCCTTATTTACATATGCCGCATTTTTTACATATCTACATAGCTGTTTTGCAGTATAGCCCTTACTTTTGTTTTCCCTTGCCGAGTACTCTTTATATATATACAAATTTTCAATATTTGAAAACAGTCTAACAAATTCATCTAACAACAACCTAGTTCGAGAATATGTATGCGGTTGAAATATCATATAAACTTTACTGTACTTTAACTTTAAACTATTATACACATTTTCAATTTCGGTTGGGTGATGGGCATAATCTGTTATTATATCACACTCTCCAATCTTACCCAACAGCTGACATCTACGCCCTACCGGTTTAAAAGTTTTTAATGCTTTGTATATATTTGTATACTTAAGCCCTACCCAATATGCAATCGCCACAGCAACAGTTGCATTGTTTAAATTATGTTCTCCATAAACATTATCTAACACATACCTTTTGTTGTTGTACATAAATTTGTTATTATCTAGTATATTTCCCGCCTTTATATGTTCACATTTATTTTTAATACACCTGGTGGTTGGATTATTAAACACAAATCTTGTTTTTGCTCGCTTTAAAAATGTTTTAAAAGCATTGCGCAAGTTGTACATATTTTGGTAGCAATCTAAGTGGTCATTATCAATATTAAGTACAACCGCAACATTATAATATAGTCTTAAAAAACTGCGATTATACTCACAACATTCCAGTATCAAATATTCATCATTTGGCTTCATTTGCGCATCGTCAATATCTGCGCCAATATGGCACGACACACTTTTGCCAGATTGTTTTAAAATATGATATATCATTGCACAAGTAGTTGTTTTGCCATGCGTGCCTGCCACACCAATTACATATTTATACCGCTTGCAAATAATTGCCAACAACTCCGCCCGGTCAATGATTTTCATTCTGCGCTTGGTTGCCTCTTTAATTTCAACATTCGATATATTTACTGCGCCAGTATAAACAACTAAATCGGCACTATTAATATTTTTTCGCTTATGCCCAATATATACTTTTATACCCTTATTTTCACATCTTTTAGTTTGTTCACTTTTTCTAATATCGCTACCGCTAACCTCGAGCCCCAAATCCTTGCAATATATAGCAAGCAAGTACATACTAATCCCACCAACACCCACAAAGTGAACATGCCTAAAGTTTTCTAATACAATATCATTCATACTTTTGTATATGATATAAAGGCTTTTCCAGTGATAGATTTTTAGGTTAAATATTGTAAAATTAATTTTAAAAAATATATATAAATCATTTGACTTTTTTTTGAATATTGGAGTAAAATAATAATGACTACTTAGTTAGTTAATATTTAAAAGGGAAGGTGAACAGACTTGAATATTACAGACGTAAGAATCAGATTGGTAAGCAAGGCTGACAGCAAGCTTAAAGCTTTCGCTAGCTTCACTATTGATGGTGCATTTGTTGTGCACGATATCAAGATTATTGAGGGTAGCAACGGTAACTTTATTGCTATGCCATCACGCCAAACTCCAGATGGTGAGTACAAAGATATTGTACACCCATTAAATACTGAAACTAGAGAACAAATCAGTTCAGTAATATTGGCTGAATACGAAAAAGCTAAACAAGAAGCATAGTATTAGCTAACCAAAGGGTTTATCAATCCCAAAAACACAAAACACACAACATCAGTTGTGTGTTTTTTCATTTAAAAAAAGAGCAAATTAATCGCTCTTTTTATAAACGCACTTTTAATTCCATGTATATTGCGAAGATAAATTATCTAACATCACAAATACAAAAACATCAATACCTGCGGTTCCATCATTATAATTCAAATTATCACAACTATCAGAAAATCCTAGAATATCATCTAACGTTATATCTTTATACGCTTTATTAAGCAATGTGTCAGAATATTTAATGGTGGCATCTTGATAATCGCTAACATTTATTTGTATGCTCTTAACCAATTCTTTAAATCTGATATGAGTTGCACTATTTTTCATAGCATTAAACGCACAAGCCATCTTAATAACACGCTCAATATTGACAATTCCATCATTCAAATCAACGCCCATTGGTAGATTACAATAAAAATTCACTGCTTCATTTCCTATAAATACAAAACTTTGATAAGTATAAGTATTATCTGTAATGTCCTGATTTGTTACAATCTTATTTTCCCCATTAGATGAGGTAATAAAACATGCCCCACCTCCATTGTTATCTGAAGACTCAATCTCACTTTTTGTATAATAACTATCCAAACATTCATCTGCTTTTATCTTTTTATAGTTAACAACATAGTCATATGGCGACAACCCCCAACCGAATTGCTGATTGTATCCTACTCCCAAAGTTAAAGTTGATACACCGTAACTAAAATTTTCATATAATTCCCAACTTGTAAACCACACCATTTCAGCATCAGTAAAGGTTGCATACAATTCAATATCTTCATTAAGTTGAGTATTAAAATCAAATTCTACACCACTTTTATCAGCCCAATAGTCAAAAATCCTTTCATCTCCCTCATTAGATATGGCAGGCAAATCACTTTCAGTTAACAAATATATACCATTATTTAACTCTGCTTTTTTCGTTTCAAATGATAAATTACCATAATCTGTATGATATGTAATTGTTATTGTAGTAGACTCTGCAACTGGTGACTTATGGTCTTTATCTTTTCCACAAGCACTTAATATAACCGCACAAGGAATAATTAAACAAATTGCAAAAATAAAACTTAATAATTTCTTTTTCATGTTTTCTCCTTTTACTATAATAATTTTATTGCATTACCAACCTTTTGCAACAAAACTTTACATTATTTTACATCACTTTATGATGTATGTCAAGTATTTTACATCACTTTGTGGCATATAAATAATATGGAAATGTCAAAAATGGTTGGAAATAATATCAAACAAGCTCGAAAATATAAAGGTTTAACACAAACACAAATGGCAAAATCTTTAAATATGACTCAACAACAATATAGTAGATTTGAAAATGGAATATTTGAACTAAACTATAGTCAAATAGTTAAAATATGCAAATTGTTAAATACAACGCCAAATGAAATTTTCGATTTTGAATAGCATAATAATTATACACAAGCAAAAAGGAGCAAATAATTTGCTCCTTTTATTTTAATAATTCTGCTAGCTGTTTACACTTTTCTTTATCCATATCTGGCACGCCATCAAGTTTATAGGCTAAACCCAATTCGTTATATTTATGCACACCCATTGTGTGGTATGGCAATAATTCAATTCGTTCAACATTATTTAATGTGCTGGCAAATTGTTTTAATTTTAACATATGCGCTTCATCATCATTGATGTTTGGCACAATCACTTGCCTTAGCCATAACTTTTTGTTTAAGGTTTTACATTTATAAACAAACTTATTAAAGCAGTCCATATTATGCCCAGTAATGTGTCTATATTCATTTTCATCAGTTGATTTTACATCTAATATTACAAGGTCAACCAGTTTTAATATTTCATCATAGTTGTCAGCAACGCCAGATGTGTCTATTGCCGTATGAATATTATTTTGCTTTAAAAGTTTAATAGTTTCTAACACAAATTCGGTTTGCAACAAAGGCTCGCCACCACTAAAAGTAACACCGCCCTTATCTCCGTAATATATGCTGTACTTTTTGTACATCTTCAACACTTCTTCAGGTGTTACATTTTGCTCTTTTCCGCTTAAACACCACGTTTCAGGGTTGTGGCAATATATGCATCTTAGTTTACACCCAGCCATAAACAACACCAGTCTAACACCTGGCCCATCAGCCGAACCCATAGTTTCAATTTTTGTAACTTTGCCTATCATATTATTTCTTCTCATGGAAAGTACGTGCAATTACTTCTTCTTGATGAGCTCTATCAAGTTTATTAAAGTTTACCGCATAGCCAGACACACGAATTGTAAGGTTTGGATACTTCCAAGGGTTATTCATTGCATCAATCAACAAATCTCTGTTAAGTACGTTTACATTAACATGTTGAGCACCTTGCATAAAGTAGCCATCTAATATTGATACGAGGTTATCTACTTGTTCATCTTTGTTATTACCTAATGCGCTAGGCACAATAGAAAATGTGTTAGAAACACCATCTTGACAGCAATCTTTAAACTTAATCTTAGCCACAGAGTTTAGTGAATTTAATGCTCCAGTACAATCACGCCCATGCATAGGGTTAGCTCCAGGAGCAAATGCCTCTCCGGCAGCTCGACCATCAGGGGTGGCACCGGTTTTTTGTCCATACATAACATTTGATGTAATTGTTAATAGCGACAAAGTTGCTTTTGCATCTCTGTATAATTTATGACTATTAATAGCATCAAAGAACTCTTGAACCAACTCTGTTGCAATATTGTCAACTCTTTCATCATCGTTACCAAACTTAGGGAATTCACCATCTGTTTCAAAGCCAACCGCAATTCCTTCTTCATTTCTAATAGGTTTAACTTTTGCATATTTAATAGCTGAAAGTGAGTCCACCGCGGATGAAAATCCCGCAATACCAAAAGCCATCAATCTACCAACAATCGTATCGTGCAATGCCATTTGGCTTGCCTCATAAGCATATTTGTCGTGCATAAAGTGGATAATGTTATTTGCATCAACGTATATTTTTGCAATCTTTTTAATCATTTCGCTATAGTCACGTCTTACTTTTTCGTATGTCAACACTTCTTCCGTGTTTTTTGTTAGTCCGTCAACAACCAACATTCCACTCTTTTCATCATAACCACCGTTAATTGCATATAACAATGATTTAGCAAGATTACAGCGTGCTCCAAAAAATTGCATTTGTTTGCCTTGTTTCATCGCAGAAACACAGCACGCAATAGCATAATCATTGCCATATAATGGACGCATTGTATCGTCACCCTCATATTGTATTGAATCGGTTTCAATCGATATTTTAGCACAATACTTTTTAAAGTTTTCTGGCAAACCTTTTGCCCATAATACTGTTAAGTTAGGTTCAGCACTTGGGTTTAGGTTGATTAATGTATGCAAAAATCTAAATGAGTTTTTAGTTACCAAACTTCTGGTTTCGTCAACCATACCAGCAACACTTTCGGTAACCCATGTAGGGTCGCCAGCAAACAATTCGTCATAATCAGGTGTTCTTAAATGTCTAATTAATCTCAACTTTATCACATACTGGTCAACAAGTTCTTGTGCCTCAGCCTCAGTCAACTTTCCTTCAGCAATGTCACGTTCTATATACACATCAAAAAATGTTGCATTTCTCCCCATTGAAGTTGCAGCACCATTATTTTCCTTGGCACCTGCAAGATATCCAAAATATGCCCATTGCATAGCTTCCCTAGCATTTTGTGCAGGTTTTGAAATATCAAAACCATAGCTTAAAGCCATTTCTTTAATCGCTTCCAATGCTCTAATTTGTTCGCTAACCTCTTCACGTAATCTAATGCTTTCTTCCAAATCTATTTCATCAATAAATTCAGGCTTTAAATCTTTCTTTTTAAACTCAATCAATTTGTCAATACCGTATAATGCAATTCTACGATAATCACCTATGATACGGCCTCTTCCATAACCATCTGGCAACCCTGTTAATAGACCATTTTTTCTTGCACGTCTAATTGCTGGAGTATAGGCATCAAACACGCCATCGTTGTGTGTTTTACGATATTTCGTAAAATAGTCATATACTTTTTGATTAATTTTATAGCCATGAGCCTCCAATGCCTTCATTGCAATTTTTGTTCCGCCATACATATTGATAATTCGCTTTAACGGAGCATCGGTTTGAAGCCCAACAATTACTTCGTTTTTCTTGTCGATATATCCTGGGGCAAATGCTGTAATACCGCTTAAAATATTGGTTTCAACATCTAGACAGCCACCCCTTTTGTTTTCTTCTTCTAACAATTTTTCACATCTTTTCCAAACAGCTTTAGTCTTGTCTGTTGGTGCAGCCAAAAAGCTATCATCACCCTTGTATTCAGTATAATTATTTATAATAAAGTTAGAAATATCTATTTCATCTTTCCAGTCAGCACCCTTAAAACCTCTCCAAGCATTTTCAAATAAATCTTTCATATATTTCTCCTTTGTAACTATTTTAAATCGGTAGAAATCACAACTAAAACTTCTACGCATTAAAATCTTACCAAATTTTTATACAAAACACAACTTATTTAATCAATAATATAAAACAAAAAAAGTAAGTAGTGGGTTAAACTACTTACTTTATGATTTCATATATTTATCTTAATCTTAACTTCAGTTCAAGTTGTATGTTTTAAGAGTTACCACTCTACACTATTTTCATCAGTATTATTTAATACTGTGTCGACTTTAAAGATATTCTCTTTAAAAGGAGGTGATCCAGCCGCACCTTCCGATACGGCTACCTTGT
>JAZQYV010000015.1:0-1854 GCA_045633705.1 Candidatus Onthoplasma sp. | reverse complement strand
GATGTCATAAACCTTATAACAAACTCGCCTTCAACATCATTGAGCATTCTTAAAAGCTTAGCGAAATTAACACCGTGTGCTTCACCCTTGCCATAGGAATTAACATTCTGACCTAAAAGAGTAATATCCTTATAGCCATCCTTAATCATTTGCTTAAACTCGGCTAAGATTTTTTGCGGGTCGCGTGAACGCTCACGACCTCTAACATAAGGCACTATACAGTAGGTACAAAAATTGTTGCAGCCATACATTATTGGCAACCAGCCTTTAAACTTACCATCACGCTTAGTAGGTATATCTTCAACAATAGTATTGTCCTGCATACTAAGCTCGAAAACTCTACCCCCACCGTTTAAGCGCTTGTAAATAAACTCAGGCAAACGATGTTCTACATGTGTACCTAAAACAAAATCAACATACGGGTAGCTTTTGCGGATTTTTTCGGCAATATGATTTTGCTGAACCATACATCCACATACTGCAATAATCGTATTCGGGCGTTCCTTTTTAATTTTTTTAGTTGTGCCAATATTACCGAAAACCCTGTCTTCAGCATGTTCACGAACTGCACAGGTATTAAAAATAATAAAATCAGCATTATCGGTTTCGTCAACAATGGTATAACCCATTTCGCAAAGCATACCTTTTAAGCGCTCGGAATCACTTACATTTTGCTGACAACCAAAAGTTATAACGCAAGCTTTTGGTGTGTCTCCGTAAATGGTAGGTGCTAATGTTAAAACACGCTTTGCATAGCCTAATTGTTGCTCTAAAATATTATTAGAAGTAATGCTAAAATCCAAAATATAATCTCCCAATATATATAATATAGTATTATACTATAAGATATACTATATTGCAAGAAAAAGAAATAAAAAAATCGCAGCAAATAATTTAACTGCGATTTTTAATATATTTATTTCCAATATCCTAATTCTACGCCTTTTTTATAAACCAAATCAGCCAAAACTTTGTAACCAAGTTCGTTAAGATGACAATCACGGCGATTATTTTTATAAGTGAACCTACTTGATATAATTCCATCGTTAATGCAATCAATATCAGATTGGTCTTTTTCGATATTATTATCGACAAAAAACTGTTCTTTACAATATTCTCTTAAATCAACACATCTGTTTGGGAAGTTTTCATTAAAAAGTTTAGCGGTATCATCACCACGATAATGTGGAATTAGCGCTATGAATCTATCGTTAAGGGCTTCAATTTTTTTGTAACGCTCAATTACTGTTTCAATCGGCATATTTCCATCATTGGCGCCTTGCAAAAGTATTGTACAATAACAATAATCATACACTTCACTATAATCATACTCAATAAGCGTACCAACAGGTATCACTTCACGCTCATCAGCTTTTTCGCGCCTTAAAACATATTTATCGCTTTCTTCCTTACCTACTCTATCGCAACGCAAGGTGTACTTTTTACCGCCTATAATAGGGTTTGTTATTGGTAACTGACGACCCATACAAGCGTAACGATAGCAAATATTTTCACCATTTATGCCGGCAAAGATTTTATAGTCAGACTTATACTCAAATTCGCCTTTTTCAAAAACAACTTCATTCCTAACAGTGAAAGGTAAAGCATTTGCACGAGAGCAAATTGTATAACTGTTTTCGCCGCCAACACCCGCATTTAAAACGGTAAATTGACCTTCTAAATGCTTGCCCAAAACTCCGGGATAAGCGTCAGGTCGACTCATTGCCATACCTTCTGTAATACTGTCACCAAAACAAATTATAACGTCATTATATAAAGCTATAAAAAACACCCCTAATGCTTATTAATTTCAATATATCAAATACTTTAATAATTGTCAACAAAAAGAAAAAA
>JAZQYV010000014.1:0-1592 GCA_045633705.1 Candidatus Onthoplasma sp. | reverse complement strand
GAGCCTTCGTCGCTTCTGATTCACTTTTTTGTCCGCAACTTACCAGCATTGATGCTGCAACAAGCAATGTCAATAAAACTAATAAACATGTTTTAAATCTTTTCACGATAATATTCCTTTCTTATTTAAAAGTTTACTATTTCGAATATATTATCATTGACAGATTCATTTGTCTATCTTTTTATTTATTGCATAGCCTTTGACAGAAAATCGGCAATATCCTCAAAACCTTCTTCGTTGGCATAATCAATTTCTACAATATGCTGTTGATAATTAATATCAACCTTAAGTTTAATCCCCATCATCATTGCAATTGTGTTAAATGTAATATTGTCAATAACAAATTCATTTTCTACAATCTGATAATACACCTTGCTGCCCGGCGCCGGAATAATAAAATTGGTGCTACTTTCGGCCTTTACAAGGGTAACTGCCTTCGTATCAAGAACAAATGTTTCACTGTTAAAATTGAGCTCAATTATGTTTTCACTCTTCTGTTGAATCTTTGCTCCTAACGCTTTCATCACTGCGGTAAACGGTAATGCAACATATTTAGGGTTTTCACAAAAATTTACATAATTGCCTTGTGTGATGTCCTGCCCCTGCACAACCAGTGTATATTTTTCCGTCGTAGTTGTTTGTGTAGGCGTTGATGCAGCAACAGTGTTTTTGTCTTTAGATGAAGATATAATCTTACAATCAACTGTATTATCGTCGCCATATATAACAGATGACTCAGTAATTGCTATAATTCTTACGTCTTTTTTAAACTCATCGATAAACAAATCTTCTCCATTAGAATTATACCTATACAATTTGTAACCTTCTTTGTTGCTAACCTTATAGTACAACTCTTCTTCAGAGCAAGAATAAATAAAATCAACATAATTGAGTGCGTCTGTATTTGCTGAAGTATCAACACTTACAACGATTTGATCTTCCCCGTTATCATTTAATTTATATATTTTTCCTGTGGGACGATCCGAATAAAAAACATCTTCTCCGACTTTTAATAAATCGTCAATGTAGACAGTTTTGTTTTCTGTACTATTTTTACCATCGCCTCGTATAAGGCGCTGTTCTTTTGTTATGTAATCTACAGAATAAACCGAAAATGTATTTGTCGCATGGTGATCAATATAAAGGCAATCATTTTCTCTAAATACCACAGGATAAGCATTTTCTAGAAATGGTTCTGCCGTACCATCTTCAAGATTCACTCTAAATATAGAATTAGCTAAAGACCAAATATATAAATAACTATCGTGTATTTCAAAGCCAAATATATGGTCGTATATAATATTTTTGTTGTCTAACATAGACACGTCCCACACATTGCTTATCATTCGCGTATCTAAATCAATTTTCTTTATACTGTCATACAGATTGACATACAAATCATTATCAAATAAAAGTAAACCGTGTGCTTCGTCGGAAATAATTTGTCGAATTTCATTTCCACCCTTGACATACTCATAAACACCGTCAGTCGCACAATAAAAATAACTGCTGTCAGTTTCAACAACATCAAACGGTCCCCACACGTTTGTTTTAATTTTTTTATACCAAGTAGAATTTTTGCCACTTTCAGG
>JAZQYV010000013.1:0-2495 GCA_045633705.1 Candidatus Onthoplasma sp. | reverse complement strand
CCATTAGATATGATTTTTAGCAGATTTATATCGCTTGAATACATAGCATTGTAATCTATCTTACAACTATCTTCAATGTTGTCAAATATTTCTTTAAAATCTATAGATTTAATCTTGTTGAGCATAAGCCATAATTTGTATGTATTTTTTGGCAAAAATACATATAAATATGAATTAAAAAACACAAATATTTAAATATGCCAAAAGTTTATTTTATTATGCCAAAAATTATTCAAAACAGCCAAAAACTTCCCTGAAATTGCCAAAGGTTTTTCGGTTTTTTTTGTATATTTTTGCAAATGCTATAGCAACGCAATTCTAACGTTAGAAAAAACAAAAAGAAACAACGATGAAAACAAGCAGAAAAAAATAAAAAATATTTATAACGTCAAAAGAAAAAATTATGGCTACACTTAAAAAAATTTTATTAGCAGTATTTCTATTATGCAATATAAGTGCAATAGGACAAGTAAATATAAAAGATTATGAACACGATGAAAATTGGTACGTATTACCAGAAGACTCAAAGTATTCATTAAATAACTTTGTTGAATTTTATAAAAATTCATTTTCATTATCAAGATACGATTCATTTGTTATAGACACAATGGATTTAGACAAACAATTAATAGATTCAAACATAGCAGTCTATAAATTAAAACACTACTTTAATAACATAGAAGTAGAAAACTCTCAAATGATTGTGTTTTCCAAAGCAGGAAATGTACAATTTGCATACGGAGAAGTTTTTGATAACGTTGCAAACTACATAGATGTAAGAGCAACAACAATATCCAAAACCACATCACAAGAATCCGCATTAAAAAATGTTGGAGGAAACTTTGCATGGCAGGATACAAATTTAGAAAATTACATAAAAGAATTAACAGAAGACAGTACTGCAACATTCTATCCATCATTTTCAAACCAAAAAATAAGAAAAATAAATGGTATCCCTTACCTATTAGACGAATGGGGTATAACAACATACGATACAATAAATGGATTACAAACAGTATTTATATATGTGGACAAATATAACGGACAAATAGTAGATAGACTCATAAAACAAAATGATTTAATTGATAATTGCAATGACGAAGGAGAAGTAATCACACTGTATTATGGTCGTAAATATGATATGGAAACCAAATGGGTTGCTCCGTGGACGTATAAACTAAGAAATTGTGAAAAAATATATTCAACGGATGTAATGCCTTATGAAAATTATGGATACAGATTTAAAACATCATTAACAGATTCAGACAACGTATGGACTTCTGTTGAAGAACGACCAACTACTACTGCACATTGGGCTGTATGTAAAGCACAAGATTATTTCAAAAATTCCTTTGGTCTTAATATAAATGATTTGTTGCAATTATATGTTAAGTTAGATGGTTTTTCTAATTCAAGTTTTGGAGAAGGTGAATACAATACTTTATTTGGCACGAAACCATATAATTATATTAAAATAGGCAAGATAAATGGCAATTACTGTTCAACTATTGATATAGTTGCTCATGAATATGCACATTGTTTAATTTCTTATTATAGCTCTAAATTAATAAACAAAGGAGAATCAGGAGCATTAAACGAATCTTTTGCAGATATTTTTGCGAACTTGGCAGAAAGATCCATATTAGGAAGAAATGATTGGAGACTAGGAGAAGATGTAGGAGTTGTAGTAAGAGATTTATCTAATCCAGAATGTAGTTACTATGGTGGACAAAATTGGATAACTCCTAATGATGCAACAGCTGATGGAGTTCATACAAATTCAGGAGTTCAAAGCAAATGGTTTCAACTGATTTATGATGAAATAGGAATAAATGACGCAAGAACATTAGTAAAATGGACTGAAAGATGTTTAAATCCTACTTCAAAATACAGAGATTCTAAAAATATAAGTATATATTTATCTCAAATATTCTTTGGAAAATGTTCAGATGAACATAAAGCAGTTGTTGACGCTTGGTATGAAGTAGGTGTTTCACCACTAAATTCAAATGGTTATTGTAAAAATGCTTACCATATTATGCCTTGGCTAAAACCTACAATAAAAATGGAGACAAAAAATAGTGAAACAAGTAGCATTTATCCAAATCCAACACGTGATTTTGTAAATATAGAATTGCAGGAAGATAGTTTAGTGGAAATAATAGACATAAATGGCAAAGTAGTTAAAGCCTTAGAATTATCTGCTGGTGTAAATAATGTAAATGTTAGTGATTTGCCAAATGGAGTTTATAATATAAAGACAAAAAACAGCGTTAGCAAATTAGTAATTTCTAAATAAATTAAGTATTATGAAAAGAACATTATTATTAGCAATTGCACTATTTATGTGTGGCGTTGCAGTTTCGCAAGAGAATGAAAAGAAATTCACGCTTAGCATTCAAGAAAGTTTGTTGCCCTTTGGTGATATAACTTATTTCACAGATAATTTTTATCACGACATAGAAGTAAATTATCCTAATGATATTTATTTAAAC
>JAZQYV010000012.1:0-151938 GCA_045633705.1 Candidatus Onthoplasma sp. | reverse complement strand
GTTTGCGATTATGACGATAGTACAATTACACTTATCTACAAAGTAGTTGGTGCTGGAACCCAGATTATGTCAACAAAAGTAGCTGGTGAGAAGTTCGACATTTTAGTAGGACTTGGTAACGGCTACAATACCGATAAAAGTGGAGAAACTCCACTTTTAATCGGCGGTGGCGTTGGGGTTCCACCAATGTATGGTCTTTGTAAAAAATTAGTCTCAGAGGGCAAAAAGCCAACTGTAATTTTAGGCTTTAACACTGCTGAAGAAGTTTTCTACAAAGAAGAATTTGAAAATTTAGGTGCAACAGTTTACGTTACTACTGTTGATGGTAGCGTTGGTACAAAAGGTTTTGTAACAGACGTTATGAAAGACCTTACATATTCTTACTTCTTTACTTGTGGACCAATGCCAATGTTTAAAGCTATTGAAAATACTGCTACTACAAGTGGTCAATACAGCTTTGAAGAAAGAATGGGTTGTGGCTTTGGTGCTTGTATGGGTTGCTCCTGCAAAACAAAATACGGTAACAAACGTATCTGTAAAGATGGTCCTGTTTTAGAAAGGGAGGAGATTATATGGTAAATCTTGAAACATCACTTTGTGGTTTAACACTCTCAAATCCCTTAATTCCTGCAAGTGGTACTTTCGGCTATGGTTACGAATTCGCAGAGCTTTATGATATTAATATTTTAGGTTCATTCTCTTTCAAAGGCACAACTAAAGACGCTCGTTTTGGTAACCCTACACCAAGAATTGCAGAATGTGAAGCTGGTATGATTAATGCCGTAGGACTTCAAAATCCTGGTGTTGAAAAGGTTATTAGTGAAGAACTACCTAAACTTGCAAAGTGCTTTAACATCATCCGCCAGTTGATAATCCTTAAACACAAACTCCACACTATAGCCTTGACTATTTCCGCTGGAGTCGCTATTGTAATAAATTTTACCTACACACAAAAACACGCCTTTAAGATACGTTATCCTGCAACACTCACTTGCAAGCATTGTTTCGTTACAAGGGTTTGACAACTCTAATTGACCATTATTTAGATATGCAATATCCAATTCGGTAAGCAATTCTATTAAAGTTGAGCCTGTAATAACAATTCCCTCTTTTGAAAATCTAATATTTAAATCTGAATAAAAATTACGCAGTATAGTGCAAAATTTTTCGTACAAAAAATCCGGACAAGTAAGCACCATTTGGTTTTCATCAATCTCGTCCTTAGTCACACTAATTACCGCACTCAAAAAAGCATTGCTACAACAACTTGTTGTAGAAATGCCCCCTAATATATCGTTTTGTAAATTTTTAATCATTACTTTTTAGCCTTTCTTCGTTTTTCTGCCTTAAATGTTGGCAAACTATTATAGTTTACCACCGCACTTTCTGGTATTCCCAATCTTAACATTGCTTCCAAGCCCAAATGGCAATCGCCCACACGTTTAGGGCTATGCGCATCACTATTGATAATAAACTTTGCACCTTCCTTATATGCAATCATAATTTCCTTATCGCTCATACCAAGACGCTTGCCGTTAAGTTCAATATATGTATTGGTTTCCTTTGCCACCTTGGCAACTTTTTGTACATCTACTTTGCAACCATGGTTTAAATGTGTAAGCACATCAATATCGTACTTTTTCATAGCATTGATATACGCATTAGTGTTACGTTCACGTTGGCGCTTTGTGGTGATATGAAATATGCTGCTTAACAAATTTTTAAATATAAAGAAAAAGTCACGCTTTTTAACACCCTTAACCAACTTATGATAGCCACATAGCAACACATCCAAATCTTTATAATCGCTTTCCACCACATCAATATCGCCACGTGCAGAAATAAGATTGGCCTCCACACCTAGCAATACTTCAATAGGGTATCGTGACTTTGCCTCTTCAATGTCTTCACGCAACTTTGGTATATCACTGCGTCTAATCCCATACAAAACTTGGTTAAACCCATGGTCAGTAATAGCAAGTTGGCTTAAACCCTTGTCAACCGCCGCCTTAACCTGTTCTTCTACCGTGCCCTTGCCATGGCCACGCCTACTATATTTAGTATGTGTATGATAATCTCCTGATAATGCCATATAACCTCCGTTTAAATATCTTATTATAATGCGAAAGCGTCCTTAATTATTCGCTTTTCACAATTCTCTAATCATTGTTTAATATATGTTACCACTAAAATAATCAAAAGTCAATTTGTTGCGCAAACTTATCAAAGTATTTTACAAAACAAAAAGCAACCCTTAACGAGTTACTTCTTTAGTTTGTTGATGTTTACCGTCATAAATAATATATTGTTTAATTCTAGCATCGCTATATCCGTCACCATAATCCTTAGGTGTTGGAGATAAATTTCCGTCTATTGACTTAAATCTTGTTAATGCATTAATTGTGTTAAATCCCGCCCCCACAGTAACCATTTCTACACAATATCCATTTGAATTCATTTGTTTAACTATATTCTTTCCCAGTCTGGCCAAGCATTTAATCAGCCCCAATTCAAGATTGTCGTTTGCTTGCAAATTTGGCACTCGATACAACTCAATATTATCTAAACACACTATTTTAGTTTCATTATTATACCAAATCCAAGCTTGAGCAAATATTTTGTCTTTTATTTTAAAACATACAAATCCAGAATTTGGTTTTGTTACACCATATTCTACTGCACTTGACGCTTCTCCATCAACGCGTTGACAAGATGGCTCACCCACAACAAGCCCTAAAGGATTGTTTTTGGTTAGTATTTCATATGTTACATCTTCATTATCCGCATCATATCCAGCCATTAAAATCATTTCGGACTGCTTTATCTTTTTTGCTTTATTCCACCACAATTGAAGCTTTTCAAAATCTTCTTGCGAATAACAATATTTATTAACCATATTGTGCATTTCTTCGTTATCTTCATCAACATTCAAATACTTAACGTTTTTCAAAACCGCAATAACATCATCTTCTGTTAAACCAAAATTTTTGCTACCGAGCTCTCTTGCGCTTAATACTGATTTTGTTGGAAGGGTATTCCTTATTATATCCCACTTGTTGTAAGCCTTTATCCCATATCTAATCAATCTATTTTCATTTGCCACACTGTCATATTCTAACCTTTCCATAAAATGCAATTTTATATTATTTTGCATTTTAGGCCTTGTATAATTCATCAAAAAAAATTTGGCAAATTCACTGTTGTATCCATTTATCTCAGTTTTAAGTCCCCCATACACAATAAACAATTCTATGGGTTCAATAGCAAATATTTCTGATGTTATAAAATTGTGTAACCTCTCCCTAAACTGCCTGCTTTGCCCATCTTGGAAAAATCCTAAAACAACGCATATTCTATACAATGTAGTAATAGCTTCATCTTCCAAAAATTTATTTTGATTTAAATAGCGCTCTCCCAAAAAGCTTTTATATTCGCCCACCAGTGCTCTCCACATTTTGGCATATTTATAAAAATTGTCAATTTCTTCTGGCTTAGTTGCCAACATTATCCTTATACTAGGCACAAACTTTTTACGCTCACCAGCATGTGCTACAAACTCGTGTGCATCACTACATAAAGACGTGGCATTGGGGAAAGAAAAATTACCATTACTATCAATGTCTAATACTTTATCTTCCAGCAATTTTGATATTAATCCTTCGCTCACACATCTTCTCCTTGCCCACATTATATCACAAACCCGATACATATTCAATACCATACTTGAAAAAATTATAAATTTATAGCACAACCAAAAGTGTAACCGCCGACAATACTAACAAGTAAATACTAAACACATAAAGTTTGTTATTTTTAAGCACTTTTAGCATTAGTTTGATTGACAATATTCCAAATATAAATGATGTGATAAATACTATAATTGATGGAATAATTTGTATATTTATGCCAGTGGTAAACATTTCAACACTTTCAAACACCGCTGATGCAATTATAATTGGTATACTCATTAGGAAAGTAAATTCGCAAGCATCTCCCTTGTTTGCCCCACTCATCATACCTACTGCCATAGTGCTACCCGACCTACTAATACCTGGAAGTATTGCCACCGCCTGCATAATGCCCATACTGACTGCGTGCTTATAAGCAAGCTTTTGATTTTTTTGTTTTACAATGTCCGCAACAATTAGTAAAATGCCAGTAATCAAAAATCCAGCCACCAAAAAGTAGATTGAGTACAGTTTATCCACCCAATTATTAAATAACAACACCCCTATCACGCAAGGCAGTGTTGCAACCAATAATTGCCAATTAGTTTTGCAAAACGGATGCTTGATTGAGTATGCAAGTTTTTTACGCATACAAATTATAACCGATAGCAAAGTACCTAAATGCGCAACCACACTTAAAAATATAATATCTAAGTCAATATTAAATATTTCGCCCAGCAAAAGTATATGTCCGCTACTGGAAACTGGCAAAAATTCGGTCAATCCTTGTACAATTCCTATAAGAATATAAATAAAAACCATAAAAATACCTTGATTAATTTTTAATTTTATTGTATGATATGTTAGAAAATATTATAATATGTAGGTGAATTATGAAACTAGGTGTAGTAGGTTTGCCAAATGTTGGCAAAAGCACATTATTTAATGCAATTACAAAGGCTGGCGCAATGAGTGCCAATTATCCTTTTTGTACAATCGAACCAAACGTGGGCGTTGTAGACGTATACGATCCTCGCCTTGATGTGTTGGCTAAAATGTACAACACTCAAAAGGTTACCCCAGCTCAAATTGAGTTTGTGGATATCGCAGGTCTTGTTAAGGGTGCTAGCGAAGGCGCTGGCCTTGGCAACAAGTTCTTAAGCCATATTAAGGAAGTGGACGCAATCCTCCACGTTGTTAGATGTTTTAAAAATGACAACATAATACACGTTGATGGTAGCATTGACCCAGTTCGTGATATCGAAACCATTAATATGGAATTAATCCTTGCAGATATCGAAACCGTGCAAAAACGTCTTGGAAAAGTGGAAAAGTCAGTTCATGGTGGCGACGCAACCGCTATTAAGGAAAAGGAACTATTAGACCGTATCTACAAAACTCTTGGTGACCAAAAGCCTGCACGTATGCTAAGTTTTGATGAAGAAGAACAAAAAATTGTTAACGGATTTTTCCTAATCACAACCAAGCCTATTATATATGTAGCAAATACAAGTGATAGCCTTGATGATTATCAACGTGAAAATCTAACCAAAATTGAAGCCCTTGCAAAATCTGAGGGCGCTGAAATGATAAGTTTATGTGCCCGACTTGAAGAAGAACTTGTAAGCCTAAGCGATGAAGAACGTGAAATGTTTATGGAAGAACTTGGAATTTCTCACTCTGGCCTTGACAAACTTATTGTCGCAAGTTATTCATTGCTAGGTCTTATCAGTTATCTAACCGCTGGCGAAAAGGAAGTGCGTGCTTGGACAATCACGAAAGGTACACTTGCCCCTCAAGCAGCTGGAAAAATTCACACCGACTTTGAGCGTGGCTTTATTCGTGCTGATGTAGTTAAATATGACGACCTTATCGAAGCCGGCGATTATGCCAATGCAAGAGCAAAGGGTAAAATTATAAGTGCTGGTAAAGATTATGTAATGCAAGACGGCGATATCGTAGTATTTAAATTTAATGTTTAGGTATTTACAAATCTAAATTTTATGATATAATAAAATCATAAGGAATAAGTTATGAAAAAGAATAATTTAATCAAACAAGATATTCATCAACAAAAAACCCAATCTCCGCACAAGCATATTAACGAATGTCCGCCAGTGCTTGGCAAAAAGATACACGAGATTAAGGTTGATGTAGAAAAATATCGTAAAACCAATGCAATCATTATGGGTGTGCTGTCTGCAATATTAATTCTTATATTTGTTAGATTTATATTAATATTTAACCATTGGCTAGTAATCACCATTTCATCTGCAACAATTTTAAGCTGTATAGTTTGGACAATATTTGCAGTCAAAAAGTCGCTAATTAAAGTAGAATATACTTTATACGAAAATTACGTGCTAAAATCATATGAAGACGCTTGCACTTATGGCGACAACTCAAAATTTATAGGTTATAAAATCAAAACAGCAATTGTAGATAAAATGTTTAAACCCAAAACCAAAACAATTATATTGTATTACAATGACAAACTCCTGCCATATCTAAAATTAAGTTGCATTAGCGAAGACGTTAATGAACTAATTAATTTAATTCAACAACATTGCAAAAACAGCACCAAATCCAAATAATTCACAACAAACCCCTACTTTTTAGTAAAGGTTTGTTTTTTTTATTATTTTGCTTGTCGAATATTGTCGAAATATGTTAATATCTAATTATGGAAAACACAACAACAGTTAAAAGCAAGCGCAAATGGTGGTTTAAACTACTTAAAAAAATTATGAAAATCAGGTACAAAAAGCCTGCCTTTATGTTTTTAGGCGAAAAATTTGGAAATAGTTCTATAATTTTAAGTAATCACGAAGGAACAGATGCTCCAATGTCACTTGAAATTTATGGCAAGGCACCAATCCGTATGTGGGGCGCACATGAAATGAATTCTGGGCTTATTAAAATGTATAAATATCAAACCAAGGTTTATTATCACGAAAAAAAACACTGGAATTTGTTTGCCGCACGCGCATTTTGCCTAATTGCCAGCCCTTTAACCAATCTGTTTTATAAAGGCCTAAATCTCATTTCAACATATAAAGACCAACGATTTATGAAAACTATCAAGCAAAGCATCGAAGCTATACGTAATGGCGAAAATATTGTAATTTTCCCAGAAGATTCAACCAAGGGTTATTTGGAAGAACTTGAAGGATTCTATATGGGATTTATTGCCCTGGCAGAAACTTGTAAGCGTCGCGGAATAGATTTACCCATATATGTAACATATTTTAGAAAAAGAGATAAAGTGTACATTGTTGACGCACCAGTTAAGTATTCGGAATTAACTAAAAATGGTGAAACCAAAGAGCAGATTGCTAAACGTCTAGTAGACCGCTGTAACCAGCTTGGCAAAATGACCTTTACCCCAGAGCAAATTGAAAAATCTAAACAAGACTACTATAAAAAGTAATTCAAAATATCAAAAAAGAAAGCAACTAATTTACTTTCTTTTTTTTATGGTGTACATTTTAGTAAAATATTATTTTTTATTTTTCTTAACCTGACTTCGAGATATTTCAAAACAACCTTTTAATTTGTTTAAATCGTTTGTAACTCTAAATTGATTTAAACCCAACTTACAAACACATTGAACTCTTCCCGATTTTTCAGTGTCCACATCAATACGTAAATAGTTTGTAAACTTTTTGTCGTTAAACCAATCAAATAAATCACCAATCAAAGCGATTGAAAGATTATCGAATCCGTCTCCCACCCAAATTTCCCTTCCTAATGTCGTATATCCATTTCCATTATAAAAAACATGGAAGCAAGGATCGTATCTACGTTTATGGAAACTTCTTTTTGACAAAAACAAAACAAAGGTTTCATTATTAAAAATAATTTCTTTATATGGGAAATAAAATGGTTTTGATATAAAGTAGGTTATTGCAAATATAAATAAAGGCACAATCAACATCATCACGCAAGAGAAAATAAGCATAAACAAGTTAAATTTAATAATATAAAATATTATTATAGTAAACCCAATAAAAGTGCCAGCCAATATTAGGTATAACCAAGTTTTAAAGTGCCCTCTTAATATTCTCTTATATTCTTTGCGCCCTTTTAACACATTTTCGTCAACAATAGCTGAAATTTTATTTTTAGGGCTATACCTTTTTAGCTTTATTGAAAAAACGATAACTACAACTAATGAAATTAAAATTCCTAAACTTACCAAAAGTTCTAAAGTGTTGTTTAGCGAAACATCGGTTATTGTAAATGATAATCCTATAAGCATACATAAAAATAAACTTACTAAAATTATTAAAACTCTTCTGTTTTTCATAAATTCTCCTTTTGCTTAAATTGGTTTATGATAAGCGTCATATATATTTTTAGCAACAGGTTTCGATATGCCTTTGGTGCTTTGTATCTCTTCTAAGGTTGCATTTTTAATATTTTCAAGCGTGCGAAATTTGCTTAGCAATATTTTCCTAGTGGTTGGACCAACTCCTTTAATTGCCTGAAGCCCTCCTTTGAACATCCCTTTACTACGAAGTTGGCGATTGTACGTGATAGCAAAGCGGTGCGCTTCATCGCGTGCAAGTTGAAGTAAACGTAAACTATAACTACCTCTTGGTAAATATATTGAATTCTTTTGATTAGGCACAAACACCTCTTCCAATCTTTCCGCCAAACTTATAATATCATTAGTGTAACCGTATTGTTTAACAACTTCAAGCGCTATACCAAGTTGCCCTTTACCGCCATCTATAATAATCAAATCAGGGATGCTGCTAAAGCTGATGTCGTCGCCATTTAATTCGTTCATACGCCTAGTCAATACCTCATTCATGCTAGCAAAATCATCAATAAAGTCTACATTCTTAATCTTAAATTTACGATAATGTTGTTTTGCCTTCTCGCCATTAATTACAACCGACATTGATGCAACGGTATACTCGCCGTGAGTGTGCGATATATCAAAACACTCTATTCGCCTTGGCTCACGGCTTAAGCCAAGTTCTTTTTGTAATTGCTTAACAGCACCGATTGATGTGTTAATCTTCTTTTTGGTGTTTTCCACATTCTTTTCAAGATGCAAACAAGCATTTTGCTCCGCCATCTTTAGTATTTTCATTTTATCCGTATTTGTGGTTGGTTGAGTAAAAGTCACTTTTTTGTTATGCTTTGTTTCAATATATTGCTTTACCACATCAAGCCCCTTTACATCGCTTGGCAATATAATTTCATCAACATTATATATATGTGTTGTATAGTATTGAACTAAAAACTGTTGATAAGCTTCATCTCTTTCAATAAAATTAAGCATATCAAACGATTGCACCCCTTGCACCTTTCCTCCACGTATAACCACTACACACATGGCACTTAACTCGCCATTGGTACACATATTAAACACGTCAAGGTCAATATTATTGCGCAGTTGCATTACTACACGGTCCTTCAGCCTATCCACCATTTTAATTTTATCACGCAAAATTAATGCGGTTTCAAAGTTTTCAGCTTTTGCGCTGGTTTCCATTTTTTGGGTTAGAATTTCCTTAATTTCTTTTGTGTCGCCACGCAAAAACTTTATTGCCGAGTTCACAACTTCATGATATTCATCTCTACCAATCTTTTTAGCACATGGCGCACTGCATAAATGCATGTCATGGTATAGGCATGACTTTTTTTCTTTCCCCGTTTCACTCAATGCTTGCCCACACTTGCGCACAGGATATGCATAATTAATAATATCTAAAATATCATTTGCGCTAATCCCCGCAAAGTATGGTCCAAAAAATTTATCCTTGCTATTAATCTTGCGAGTCACTTCAAATTTTGGAAAATCCTCACGCAAATTAACCTTGATATACGCAAATGCCTTACCATCTTTTAAAAGTATATTATAATACGGCTGGTATTTTTTAATTAAATTACTTTCTAATGCTAATGCATCATATTCGGTTGCAACCACGAAAAAATCAAAGTCAACAACATTGCTTACCATAGCTTGGACTTTTGGTATATCTTGCTTACGCAAAAAATATTGACTTGCTCGCTTTTTTAAATTTTTTGCCTTACCCACATATATAACATTGTTATATTTATCCTTCATTAAATAAACACCCGGATTGGTAGGTAGATTTTTGATTTTTTCTTGCAATAATTCCATATAAGTATTATATCACATAAAATCTGTTTTGAAAATGATTTTTAATTATTTAATAATATTCAAACCTTTTGTATTATCTAATAATTAATAAAAACTATTGCATTAGTTTTAATTGTGTGTTAAAATTTATGTATATAAAGCATGAAAAATACAGTGTTTGAAAACTTAATAAAAATGGGATTTAAAGATGAAGATGTTGCAATATATTACAACAAACATTTTTCCAACTCACAGGCTAAAGAATTATATGAAAATTTAGATGATTGTTTTTCGGTGTTGATTGATTGTAAAATTATCGCTAAAGACGAGATAGAACAAGACCTGATTAATTATTACGAAACAAACATTAAAAACAACCCATTTACAATACAGCAACTAATAAATTATCAAAACAATGATAATTATGAAAATAATATTAAATAAAATATTAAGTGCACATAAAACACACTTAATATTTTTTATTATAAACATTTCATAACGGCCTTATTTTAAGCATTTTTATATTTATTTAATAATTTTTATTAATTTTAAAATATTTTTATTTAATATATTTATTTTTAACATTTTTATAACATTTTAAACATAGATATAATTATATAATTTAAACCCTTTATTATTACACTTACAAAGATTTAAAAATTACAAATTATATTCCAGTTATATCAACCATTTTGAGGTTTTATGTTTTCTAATATATATAATATTTCTTATCTAAAAAATGAGCCCCTCGCAAATCATTGCACTTTTAAGGTTGGCGGAAATGCCAAGCATTTTATTTTTGCAAACAACATCGAATCACTATTAGAAGTTTTGGAAAAATGCAGACAACATTCTATTAACCACAAGATAATTGGAGGTGGTTCAAATATTTTATTTGACGACATGGGCTTTAACGGCGCAATAATTGTTTACAACAACAGCTTAAAACAAATTGATGAAAATTTACTTTACGCCAACAGCGGGTGTATTACAAACGAATTGATTTCTTACTGCATGCAACAAAGTCTTGGCGGGCTTGAATTTTGCGCAGGCATTCCAACTAGACTTGGAGGGGCAATCGTAAATAATTTTGGCGCGCACAACCGCCAAATCTCTGATTTTGTTGAGCAAGTTACCGTTTTGAGAAATAACCGCCTAGCATATTTAAATTTTGCTGATTGCAAATTCAGCTACCACTCTAGCGTTTTTCAAAACTCTTCTGATATAATTTTAGCTGCAATATTAAAGTTACCAAGACAAGATAAACTTACCACGCAAACAAATATAATCAATTTTATCAACAAACGCAAAATTTCTCAGCCTATGGAATATCCAAGTGCGGGCAGTATCTTTAAGCGGACTGAAAATATAATTCCTGCAAAGCTAATTGATGAGTGTGGACTAAAAGGCTTTAGTATAAACAATGCCGAAATATCCACTAAACATGCCGGCTTTATAATAAACAAAGGGCAAGCGTCATCAAAAGACATATTTACACTTATTGAAATTATTAAACAAAAAATTTATCAAAAATATAATATACTTCTTGAATTGGAGGTAGAGTATTTGCCCTATAAATAGTATTTTATTAAAATTAATTAACATTTTATTGGATTAATTTGATTGTAATTTATTTTATATTTAAATAATTGTTTAATTAATATTTTTATCATAATTATCTTTTTATAAAAGTTCGTGCCACCAGCACTGTCATATCATCTTTAGGGCTTCCATTATTTCGCGCGATGGCCTCATCAAGAATAGTTTGAGCCACCACTTGCGGATTGGTGCTTACAATTGCATTTACAAACTCAGCAAATTGCTCGTACTCGCCAAACGCATCAGTTATTCCATCGGTTACCATTATAACCATATCTTTATTGCTTACAGCAACTTGTCTAATCGTTGGCGTAATTTGTTTTAATACACCAATCGGCAACGCCCCAGCCTCAATCAGTTCAACATAATTTTCTCGCTTAACCGCCCCATATGTAGCTCCCAACTTAATAAAATCAATAAACTCTTTAGTTAAGTCAATCACGCACAAGTCTAATGTAGAGAAATTTTCTTGATTTGTAACCGAAAGCAACTTATTGATATTATCTAATACAAATTGATTTTCAAACCCTGCCTTATAAAAATTTTCTACCAATCCCATAGTTAGCGCACTCATTTTGCGTGCATTTTCACCACTCCCCATACCATCACAAAGCGCAAGAAGATATTTATTATTGCCAAGCCTTATCAAGCTATGACTATCGCCACTACTAACCGAACCAGTTTTACAAACGCTGCTTATCCCAAACACAATATCGCGGTTACAGACACGTTCCAGTTTTACCGAAAAGTAATCATTTAAATCTGTTGGCTCAACCTCTACCACTTTTACCGAAAATCTTACAATTTTGCTAATAATCTTTTCAATGGCTGGATTATATGCATTTTCACCTTTTATAATTACGATTATATTAACATCTTCATTTTTTTCATTAAATATTAGAACTTCACTACATATTATATTATTAGCTAGTAGTCTGTTTACAATTTTATTGTGCATAGCACTATCAAATGTTATACTTTGATTTAAATCTTCGCCTAAATCGCTTAACAGTTGCGCCACAGCATGCATTTGCTCCGCTAGCAAAAACTTTACATTGTTTACATCTTTTTGCATGGTGCTATATTGTTGATAATTTGCAACAAGTTGATTTGTTTTACCAATAACCAAATTAACAATTCCGCACTTTTGAGCCATATTTGATGGCAAATCCAAAATATTAACCCTTCCTTTTTTTAGCGCAATTTCAATAAGTTTGCTTAACCCGCCATCATCAATACCTTTATGGCACATATTTTTATGCTTGCACTCGGCACACAAACTTTCGTAAATCTCCTTACGTAAAAGCGCCACAGTCTGGGCATCGCTCAACTCTTGCCCTATCAACTTTACATACATCAGTTGCATTTGCTCAAAAACATCACTAAGCCCACTCATTCGCTGTTGTATATTTCTACGTGTAGAGGTTATCACATTCCTAACACTTAATTCAGCATTAGCAGTTAAATATTGGTCGGCAATTTTATCAATTGCTTTATTGGGTATACATAAAAATGTCACGCATGCAAATGCAACAGGAATAACCGAATACATTAAATCGCTGTTTAACCCATTAAAATATATTTCACTAACTGCCAGCCCCAGTAAGGTTGTAACACAAATCTTATACTTGTTGGGATAGCTAAAAATATTTGCAACTAATGTAAGTATTGCAATATTTCCTATAGGCTCAGGGCTGGACGTAACTATACTTACGCCCAAGCCTATTGACAAGCCAATAATTATCGAAAAATTCTTTTTGTTTACCCCCACACAAATCAAGATAGCCAATGTGGACACCAACTTATATAAAGCACAATCAAAAATATAGGTCTCAGCAATGCCAAATGTCATTGCCACAATAAGAACAATCAAACACACCATTTCATCTAGTGTAAGTTTGTAAAACCAGCCCCGCAATACTACCACTTGAAACACACTAACGCACGCATACAAAAACACAACTGCAATAATTGCAAAAATCAAGCAGTCCAGCCAACCGCCAACATTGTATATGTAATACAAACTTACCACTTGGCTAAGTAATGTATATACACCAACCAAAAACACATTCATCGGTTTTTTAATTCGTTTATGTATAAAATATACAACCAGTAAAACAAACACTGTTGTAATAGCCGAATATATGTCTGCAACTTTGTTTATAAGTAACAAGTTGGCAAGCAAATACTCACCTGCAATTACAGGCAAATATAGTCCACACCACATAAGCGCAAATAGTGCACCAACACCAAATGGCGAAACCGAATAACCTCTAGCATTGGTCAATACTAAAAACATAATAAATATTAAAAAATATTTAATTAATTGAGATTTATTTATTTTAATTTTTTTCATAATTAAATATTAAAATAAATTAATTAAAAATAAATAAAAGAAAAATAGCGCAATATATCGAAATTATGCTATTTTTAAGTATTTTAATGATTATTTAAATTATTTTAAATTTTGTACATCCAATTCAATTGCAAGATATCTATTTTTTATCTTATTTGCAAATTCAAAATATTTTTTATATTGTTTTCGTTTTTTCTCAACCTCATCTAAATCCAATCCTTCAATTGCTTCGGCCCACAACTTGCGATTAAGGCCATTTATATAGCCCATACAATTTTGAAAGTTTGTAAACACCCTGTCTTTGTAATAGCTTTTATAAGTGTTGCCATTTTCAATTTCATATCTTTCGTTGCGTATTGCCGTTACAAAATCAATATCATAAAGCTCCTTAACGCTTCCGTCAGAGTTGTATTTTTTTCTTTCTTCAAACAAATAGGCTTTGGATATAAAATATGCAACCACTTTACCGTTGTCCCTTACTTCTCTTGCTGCATATCTAATTGGAAACTTTCCTGCCATCATTTTTCTCCTTAATAACTTTTTACATCTTCACTTATTTTCTCACGTTCTTCGGCCGAAATATATTTTTTCTCTAATTTTTCACCATGTCTACGAACTTTTTTATAAAATTCAACACGACTTGCTATTTTTGATGCATAAGTAGTTCCTACCCTTGTTGCCAATTTGTTATTTTGTTCTTTTACAAAATATTTACAGTCTATATACGTTGTAAACACTTCTGTCTTAGATGTATTAGGGTCAGTTTCAGCAAACAATTCATGTTCTGAGTCTATTAATTCAATTTGATTTATAAAATCCACCATATACTCTTTTGACACACCACCATCTTTTTCATAACATTTGCCAGCAAAATTTAAATATGCCTTAGATACATAAAATCCCCCTAAGCACTCAATATTGTAATCATTATAATAAGTTATTTTTCTTGCCACGTATACTATAGGTCTTTTATTTTCTGTCATAATTTTTCTCCTTATACATTACTATCCGTATAATATCATACAATGCCAAATCTGTCAATATTAAACTTTAAAATAGATATTAAAAAATCACACTAATTATAAGTATGTTTTACTCGAATTAATGTGATTTATATTTTTATTTACTTACCATTAATTATCTTAACGCAATATCAAAACTTGCCATATGGTCGATTAGACGTTTGCTAAATTTTTCAATATCGCTTGCTTCCAAAGTTCTGTCTTTTGGCGTAACTTTGATTGCCATTGTGTAACTAATTTTGTCTGGCAATACTTCTTGATTAATGTATATATCTTTCAATTTAATTTCAAGTAAATAATTACATCTAAATTGATTTAACGCATTTTCAAGATAACCATAAACCTTGTCCTTACTCATAACAAAGTTAAAGTCAAGGTCGCTAGCTTGATATTTTGAAATTGTGTTACGCTTAGAAGTTGTTTTTTCAGCATTTAAAAGTTCTTCCAAATCTAATTCTAAACCAACAATATTAAAACGTTTGTCAAGATTTTTAGCAATACTTGGATGAATTACGCCAATTTCGCCAAAATCATTAATTGCACAAGAATTAACTGGGTGCAAACACTCGCTTACATTAGCATCAACATTGTAATTTACTTTAACTGAAGCAAGTTCGCTTAAATCTTCTACAATTTTCTTCAATGTAAAATACAATTCTTTTTCAGTTTTTGTCATTGACGCAAGCACGATTGAAAGTTTGCGCTTTTCTTCAACTAATTTGTTTTCATTTAAACCTTCCGCGGTACGGCCAATTTCAAAAATTGACACATCATCAAAATTGTTTTTATTTTCATAGAAGAATTTTAACATTGTAGGAAGTAATCTACTACGTAAACCACTTTGTCCGCTATTGCTACTATCTAATAGTTCTACAATGCTATCTTGCTTAATACCCATATCTTCGTTGAAGTCTTTGTAATTCCAAATGTATGAATGAAGCTCGTTTAACCCATACTTTTCAGCCAACAATCTTTTTGTTTTATATTCAAAATTATGAATAGGCAATTGCTCTACTGGATTTAGTGGCATGTTCATAGTTGCAGGTTTGATATTATCATAACCATACATACGTAAAATTTCTTCCACCAAATCTTCTTTAATTGACACATCCTTGGTTGCACGCCAAGATGGAACAGTTATTTCCAAATCGTTGTTTTGCCCGCGCACCTTAAATCCAAGTCGGCCAAGAATATCAACCATATCTTCAACTGCAATATTTACGCCACCACGACGATTGATAAAATCAGCACTTAACTTAATAGTATTAGTTGGATACTTATAATCATAGCAATCAGTTAAACTTGAACTTACTTTAATTCCATTATCAATATTTTTTAATAAATATACAAGTCTTTCAATTGCAAGCGTAGTCATTTCTGGATCAAGGGATTTTTCGTACCTTAAACTTGCGTCTGTAATCAAACCAATTTTACGGCTAGTTTTACGAATTGCCATAGGGCTAAACGTTGCACTTTCAAGTAATAATGAATTTGTTTGCTCACTAATACCAGACTTTAATCCACCCTTAACACCTGCAATTGCAACTGGAGTATGGTTTTCATCACAAATAAGTGTAGCATTTTCGTCCACAATATGCTCTTCACCCTCCAAAGTCAACATTGGTGTAGGTTGCTTTGTGGTAACCACACGAATCCCTTTAACAATATTATGATCAAAAGCGTGCATTGGTTGACCAAGTTCCAACATTAAATAGTTGGTCATATCGGCAAGCAGGTTAATATCACGCATACCGCAATAATTAAGTCTTATCTTCATAACTTGTGGAGATTTTTTAACTGTTACATTATCAACGCTTAATGCACTATAACGATAACAATCAGGCGTTTCAACCTTAACATCTAATTTAGGTAGATTGCTGTATTGTCTTAAATCTATTCTTGGGATATCTAATTTTAATTCACGTTTGAAAATTGTTGCAAACTCACGTGCAATACCATAATGTCCCCATAGGTCTGGGCGATTGGTAAGTGACTTGTTGTCTACTTCAATAATCACGTCATCAATAGGAAAAATTTCCTTAATATCAGTACCATTTTTGTAACTAGCGTCAAGATCAATAATACCAGAGCCATCACTACCAATGCCAATTTCATCTTCGCCACAGCACATACCAAAACTATCAACACCTGCAAGTTTTGCTTTGCCAATTTTAATATCTTGCACTTGTGCACCAACACGTGCAAATGCAGTTTTCATACCAACACGCACATTAGGTGCACCACACACAACTTGTGTTAAACTTTCAAGTCCGTCATCAACTTGCAAAATGTGTAATTTTTTGCTATCTGGGTGGTTTTCAACACTCTTAATTTCCGCCACCACAATATTTGAAATGTTTTGACCTTTATATTCCACACCTTCCACTTCGGCAGTAGCAAGACCAAAACGCTTTACAATTTCATCAACCTCAATTCCATCAAGATTAACAAATTCCTTTATCCAATTTAATGAAATATACATACATTTACCTCTCTACCTTAAATTGTTTGAAGATTTTAAGATTTCCGCTATTTAAATCACGAATATCCTTAAAGCCCATTGTCATCATAACCATGCGGTCAAGACCTAGACCAAATGCACAACCGCTGTATTTTTCGCTATCAATACCTGCCTCCTTTAACACATTTGGATGTATCATACCGCATGGGCAAAGTTCTATCCAGCCACCCTGCTTACAAACATTACAACCCTTGCCATCACAATATGGGCACTTAACATCCATTTCAAAGCCAGGTTCTACAAATGGGAAGAAACCAGGGCGAAGTCGTACATCAACTTCCTTTTTAAATATACGTGAAAGCATTTCCTTCATAAAATAAATCAAGTTTGCAACTGACACATTTTCATCCACAATAATACCTTCAAGTTGGAAGAAAGTATTTTCATGACCAGCGTCTAGCTCTTCATTTCTAAAACAACGTCCAGGGAAGATTGCACGAATAGGCATATTGTTTTTATACTTCTTTAAAATGCGGTTTTGTGCTGCAGATGTATGAGTTTTTAACACTTGACCATTGCTCAACCAGAATGTATCTTGCATATCACGCGCTGGGTGATTGCTTGGCACATTAACTGCGTCAAAGTTGTTATATTCAGTTTCAACCTCATAACCTTCTTCCACAACAAATCCCATTGACACGAACACATCTTCAATTTCCTTTTGAACAATTGTGCGTGGGTGAAGTGAGCCTACATTTGTTTCAACTGGAAGGGTAATATCAATACGCTCAGCATTATTGATTTCTTCCAAGATTGCACGTTGCTTAAATTCTTCTTGCATAGATGCAACTGCCGTTTCAATCTTGCCTTTTAATTCATTAATCAACATACCCATTTCACGCTTATCTTCGGCAGGTACTGTTTTCATCATAGGCATAATAGCAGTAATCTTCCCGCTTTTACCTAGATATTTAACTCTTAATTCTTCTAATTGTGCTTGACTTTCAATAGACTTAATCTCGCTATCAAATTCAATGCTTACTTTTTCAATTTCTTGTTTCATATTTTACTCCTTTCCTTTTTTTAATATTATTAATGGTACTTTCATTTCTTCGGTAAGTGAAGTGTGATGACCTTTAAATCTTGGTGCTTTTTCATGTGCCAAAAATTGTTTGTGTGTATGTGTTCCTATTGCAATATAATCTCCAAGCAAATATCCATATTCGCCACTTGTACCAAAGTAACCTCTATCAATCAAATCTTTTGATTTAAACAATTTAAAATCTTTGCCGTATTTTTGTTTAAACTTGGTCTCAAATTGCCTTTCATAACCTTTTTTGACAATAAATGCTGGTGTTCTTGCATCTAAATATGGTACACATTCTAACAACTCATTAAGCTCTTTATCTTTATAAAATTCAATATAATCTTCAACATCAATCTGACCATGGTCTGCGGTTATAATTATTAAAGTATTCTCTAAATCATTATACAGCTTTTCAATTTCAGTATTAATGCTTTCGATTTTATTCTTTGCTTCAATGCTAGTTATCCCAAAATCATGCATTGTTGAATCAGGTTCTGGCAAATATGCATAAATAAATTGTTTGCCTTTTTTGTTGCACACCTTTTTAATCGCCTTGCATAAATCAAACTCATTTTCAATTGCAATCTTTTTGTCTTCACTTTTGGTTTGAACATATACTGGCAATATCGGTGTAATATTGTAATCCGTATTAGCATTATCAAAATAACAATTTGAATTGTCTGCAATTGGATATTTGTAATCTAATTTTTCTCCCGTTTGTGAATTTGCATGAAGATATATATCAACATTTTGCCTAATATCCTCAAAATGCAAACTCCAACCAAACCAACCATGTTGTAGTGGCAATAAGTTTGTGGCTAACGAAGTCGTTGCGTTTGTTGTGGTTGATGGAAATGTTGAAGTCAAAGTCTTCTTGATATTTCTTCTTAAAAAATCATTTTTGTTTAAATTTTTAACAATAGGATTTATTCCCATGCCATCAAAACATATAAATACAACATTTTTATATCTCTTGCTTAATTCTTTTTTTAGAATTGGCAAAGTTGCATTAGTGTTTAGTACACCTAAAAATTCAGCAAGCGTGGCAGATATATTTAAATTGCTTTTCTTCCAATTAGGCTTGATAAGCCTTTTCATAAACCCTCCTTTTAAAAACAAAAAAATCGCCCTAATATTAGGACGAAATCACTCGTGGTACCACCTAAATTTATTTTAATATACTAAGTATATTTAAAACCTCATTACATTTTTACGGTTTTGTCCGGCAACTCTTAATCACTAACTAGTGTTTACCAAGTGCAACTCCAATGTTGAAATTCATTTATTGTTTGAACATAAGTGGCTCTCAATCGGCGACCACTCTCCCTTTATGAAAACAACAAACTACTGATACATCTTCACAGTTTTTGTTAAATTTCTGCTTACGCATTAATATTATATTACCGGAAGTTGTCATCAAGCGACACGTAGTGGCATTTGATAGCAACTGATGGTTATACATATATAGGAAGTATGAGTATAACGAATTTATTGCGTTAGCAATAGCAAATTTGAACTCGTTTCAAATTTACTTCCTATATTTATATTACCACCAACAAAGCATTTTGTCAACAAGTTTTAAAAATTTTATTAATTATTAAGCAATTCCCTCAACCTTATTAATCTTAATTATAATAACACCTTTTTTTAGCATTAGCACGCATTTAAGCAACCTATTAAAAAATAGTGGCATTTGACCACTATATTTTTATTAATACGAACTATGGATTGTAATTTTGTAATCAAAGATTACCTCTTTTAGAAAATCCTCTTTGTTTTCAAGCGTGTTTAAAAATTTAGTAAACTTTTTGTTTTTGAATTTATAAAACTTGTCGTAAACTTCAATTATATCCATATTCTGGTCTTTTAATTTTTGAACCACCTTGTCAAGATTTTCTTGCACCTTTTCAGTTAATCCGTTAACAACACTATCATCTACAAACCAATTTTCTGTATGCAATAGATTTTCGGTTTTTTCCGCCTCAATAATTTCATCAATCATAATATATAATTGAATGTCATATTTAATCTTTGGCTTACCATTTTCAAAATCTAGTTTAAACATCATTTCCTTGTTGGTTAAGTCTATTACCACGCGCGCATCTTTAAACAAATTGCTATTAACATTTTCAAGAATGAATGTTCCTAACACATTTTCAGGTTGCAGCAAGTTTACATATTTGATGTCGCTTGGTGTGATTTCTGTAAATTTTTTGCCATCTCTAAATATTGACGTAGTTCCGTCGTTTGCAAAATACAGTTCTTTGCCTCCACCTCCACTACTAGAGCCACCACTACCCGATGTTTCACTTTGTGATGAGCTAGCTTCTTGAACCTTAATTGGTATTGCATTATCCATTTCAGTTTCGCTAATCTTAATTTTAGGCATAGTAGACACACCCAAATCGCCATAATAACCTCTAAAAAAACTTTCAATATTAGTTTCTGTTGCTGTTATATACTCTTTATTAAAATTAATAATTTCGCTAACTTTTAGGCTTAAGCTGTCATTTATTTGCACCACGCAGTTTGCAAAATCTTCAGTTTTACCTGAAAAATTTAACAATACTGCATTACGTCCAACACGTTTGGTACGTGTTAGATAGTCTAAAGCTTTTAATGCATTAGTTTCACACAATTTGTCTCCCACAGCCATAATATCGCACTGACCAAAGCCAATTTGTTTGCCAACCTGCAACGAAATATTGTTAATTGCGTTTGTTATGTCATATCCTTTTGCTGTATACGCTTTACGCTTGCTAGTAGATGCAGGAATTGGCGTTAAAATCACAGCGCTTACTTCTATCATATTATCTTCAGTTTGCTCTACAGCCAAGGCGGTTGCTATTGCTTGTGTTTGACTTTGTGCAGGCTGGTTGGTATATTGAAATGATATTATAAGAACAAATATGCTAACCCAAATAATTGTTTTGCGTGGAGAAAATATTTGCTTAAACTTTTGCATACTTTCCTCCTTTAGCCTTTGATTTGCTGATTGATTTATTAGTGGATTTATTGTGCCTAATTTGTTTGCTGTCTTCGGTTCTTGTTTTGTTTAAATCCGCTTTATCTTTCCTTTTATTTTTAATAAAGCTTAAGGCAAACACGATAATCGGTACTATATATTGCCCTACAATTACAATCCAAACAATCGATTGATGCAAGAATAATTTTTCAAGAGCAACCGTATGTTCTCCCCAAAAAATCCAAACCACAATCAAAATAAATAATATAAATGTTGCAAATGTGTCATTTTTTATATTAAATATCAGTTGTAATCCTCGGCAAAACAAATAGCCATATATGGCAACATGCAATATTTGTGCTATTGCCCAAACGGTAACAATTAACCACGATAATTCGTCCAATGCCATATTGGCATTAGATATTTGGCTGATGTCAGATATTGCAAAATTGTGTGTTGATACCATAATGCCGTATGCACCATAAAAACTCCAAAGCACCATTTGAACTAATATTATTGCTATACCAGAGTACAAAAACACCCTGTATTTCTTTTCGGTTTTAAAGTCTATACAGCCGGAAAATAACAACAACTCTCCCCCTATACCAAACCATGCAAGATAATCATAAATTGCTTTAAATACTGGCTTTAAGCCCTTGCTAAGTACTGGCAAAAAAAATGTCCAATCCACCGACGCAAGCCCTTTAATTACAATAACTATCACTCCAAATATAATTATCCATACAAAAAACTCGGAAACCCTACCAATATTTCTAACACCTTTATATATCATATAGCAAGTAACTAGGGCAATCGGTATAGCAAACTGAAACCACTCAAACTTAGTATACAAGTTTTTGACCAAAAACCACTCTAAGCCCTTTGTTTTAATTGCTAAATGTATTAACGGAACCAAAGTTAATGCTATTACAAATATTTTGGCTATAATACTTCCGGTCTTTTCCTTAATAAAATCATAAATATTCTTGTCCTTAGCTTGTTTTAAAATCTTTAATGATGCCCAAAGTAGTACCGCATCAACCAGCATCATAATCAATACCGCCAAATATCCATCATTTTTGCAAGTTTGATACATCAAGCTTGGCAGTGACAAAACTTTAAATGCTACTAGCATATAAAATATTATTATTGTGGTTTGTCTATATGTCATCTTCATTTTTGTCGTGTCCTATTATTCTTATTATTTGCTATGCTTTGTGGCCTTGTTTTCATTTGAGTTATTGGAGATTTTATCAAAAAGTCTTTCATATCGCTTTTGATATATGGCGTACACGGTGCAAGATATGCTGACTCATATGTGTCGAAACTGCTTAAATATGATACCACCCATACACTAAATGCCAATATTCCAAACAATCCTAACGTTGCACCAACAAAAATATACAATATTCGTAGCATTGAAAATTGTGAGGCCTGGTTTGGCACAATATAAAATGTTAGTCCACTAAGTGCTACAATCATAACCGCTGGTGGGCTCACAAGCCCTGCATTAACTGCAGTTTCACCCAAGATTAGTGCACCCACAATACTTAAAGCCATACCCATATATTGCGGCATATGCAAATTGGCTTCGTACAAAATTTCAAACAGCAGTACAATAAACAGCACTTCGGTAAAAGGTGTAAATGGTATGCCCTGGGTTGTGTCCATGATGGTTATTAAAAACTCAGTCGGCAATATTTTATAATGATATAACTGTATTGCCACGTAAGTTCCAGGCAATAACACTGCCAGTATAACACCAATAAGTCGTAGTATACGCAAAAAAGCAACTTTGAGTGGTTGCGAATAATAGTCGTCACTACTTTGCAAATCTTCAATTAATATAAATGGTAACGTTAATACTATTGGCGAACCATCAACAATAATTCCAATGCGACCTTCCAACATTTTTGCAACCAAAATATCCGGCTTTTCTGTATCGCCCACTTGCTTAAATATTGAGTTTGGTTTGCTTTGCAAATATGCTGAAATATAATAACTATCAACCACGCCGTCAATATTGATTTTTGATATACGACGTTCAACTTCTTTAATCACATTTTTATCAGCAACATCTTGCAAATACACTACCGCAATTTGCGTCTTGGTATATTTGCCCACCGAAAAACTATCAATCACCAAATCTGGCGTTGGAAGTTTGTGCCTGATTAAAGATAAGTTGTATTTCAAGCTTTCATTAAACCCTTCACGTGGCCCTTTGATTACTGCCGAGTTTGGAGGTTCTTGTATTGGGCGCACTACAATTTTTTCAACATCGCAAGTAAGCATTTTGCCCGATTTATCTATAATAATTCCCGCTCGTCCTTGCAAAAGTTCGGTTATAAATTGATTTATATCATTTTGTTCCTTAACCTCATTGTTTGCCAGCACTTGCTCTTGAATAAATGTGCAGACTCCACCCTCTAACTCTTGGTCAAATTCTACAAGTGGTTTAATAACGCTTTCATTAAGCAAATTATTATCCGTAAGCGGAGCAATATACACAATAAATAATTGCGTGTCAAAAAACTGCACTTCTCTTACCTTTATATCGGTACTGAAGTGCAGTGATTTTTGTACAATATTAAGTATTTTACTAGCACTCTTCATTGGTGTTAGTATTTGTTTATAACTTTAATTTATTCACTAATTAACATAACTAGTGCCTTGAAGAGCAATTATAATATACCTTCCATTTGAAGATAATGTTGCTGAAACTTGACAATTGTATTGGCCTTTTAGCATTTGTTTTGCTGTATTGGTATATCCATAAGTCCCACTAAAGTTACTTATCAATCTATTTATATCTTCTTCACCTTTTGTGTTAATTGTTACAATTGCACGATATTTTTTGTTTGCCTTTAGCATTCCGTATGCTAAGAGATTAATAATATCCTCTTCATCATTTACAACAAGATTTCGGTTAATCGAAAAGTTGCCAAAACTTGCCTCGCAAATTGTATTTTGATAATAGTTAAATTCAGTTTCTGCCATATAGCTTGTAGTGTCACCCAATCTCTTATGCAAATAACTTGCGGTTTGTGCCAAAGTATCTTTTACCAAAAATAAGTTATGTAACCCAACTTGATATGTTGCGCCATTAAATTTAAAGCTGTTGTTTTGAATTCCGGCAGTAATATCAATAGCATACCAAGCCTTAGTGTATTCAAGCCCGTCTTCGCCATCTACATCAATATACACCTTGTTCCAAGCATGCGATGAATTTTTTACTTTGATACTATCAATACCTTCAATGCTACATAATACAACAAATGCTTTTGAAAGTCCGTCACATACTGCTGTTTGACCCGCAAAATCTTCAATCTTGCTAAATCTCCCATCGCTTCCAGTTGCAAAGTTATATAATACGCCTTCCAAATAGAAATCTGAAATGTTTCCACGCATGGTTGTGCCGTTGTTCACCTCAACAATTGTTGCAGCTTGGCCTAAACTTACATTATGATTGTATACAATGCTCTTTGACAAAAAGTTGTATATTTGCAACACCTTTTCATAATCGGACATATCATCAGAACATATTTCACGCAATACAAATCTTGCATTTTGATATACTGCTTCCGCCACCGCACTATCACCAACAAAGTTAGGTTTTTTGTTATATTGTAATGCCATAAACAATTGTTCGGTTGTGGTTACATCAACACCTTCTCTTAAATCAATCGCAAATGTATAAGCCACATCACGCTTGTCAAATGCGCTAACAGTTTCAATCTTTTCCTTAAACACTTGTACACTAGGCTCTACCTTGTCAAGCTTATTGTCGTTTAATTCGTTTTGATATCTGAACAAATAGATGTTATCTTGCTCGTTAAAGCACCAGTATTGCGCCCCGGTAGCATCAATCTTTTGATATGAATATACTGCAATTTCAGGATATCTACGCAACACCTCTAGTGCAATTGCACTCATCTTGTCAGCATTGTTGGTATAAGCTGACACACTTGTTGCAAAATCATCTGAAATTTCTCTTGCTAATTCATATATAGGGTCTACATAAATATCATTATTATCTTGGTCCTTGCCTAAAATATATTCTGTATCATCAAAATATATTTTTAGGTTATATTCTAGAGAATTGTTATAATTCCAAACATCTTTGTTGTACAAGTAGTGATACCACAATAAGTTTTTTAAATCTTCTAGTTTTGTAACCTTATATGCGTATTCTTTTCCATACATAAACACTTGATGTCTTTCAAAATCTACAACATTTTCCATTACATAGCTGTATGCCGAACCTGCAAGTTGGCTATTTTCATATGCAACATTATCCCCCAAAGCCTTGATTTGCACACTGTACACACCTTCTTTACCAACGCATTTGTATTGTCCCGAGCCGATGTTTATATTTGGTTGGTCATTTTGTGCAACATATACTGATTGTTTTAATAGGTTGATGCCATCTTGATTATAGTACACGTAAATCTGATAGCCCACAGCATTTTCAACCTTTGCCCATTTCACTAATATTTCGCCATCTGCTGTTTTGTCAAATGTAATGTTTTGTGCCACAGGCAATGTTTCGCCTTTTACAATTCGATATGGATTTCCGCTATCTGGCGAGTCGGTGTATGCTCCACCTGTTAGTGCTATTGCCTTAACATACACACGATATACTCCGTTTTCAGTTATATACTGACTGATATCTGCATATCCAGTAGTTAATTCAAATTGTTTTTTAAATGTATTATCTTCGGCTTTTCGTATTGTTACAAGGTATTTGGCAGCCAATGTTTGTTCTGTAAATGTTAAAATATATTTATCTTCGTTAGATTTTTGAACTAGTATATTGCTAACCAAATCTAATTGTTTTGTGATTTTATATGTTACACTTGATAATACCGAATCTTTAATGTTTGTGTTAGATTCATCTGCGTTTGCTTGAATCATAAAATGATATTCCCCAGCATTAGCAAAATACGATGTTATGTCCTTAACCGAATCTTTAAGTTCAGTTTCTACAAATGCTGATGTGTAATTAATCCACACTTCATATCCGGAAGATATGCTCGCTTCATTTTCATCAACATCAATATTTAAGTAATATTTGTCGCCCTCTGAAGTAATTGTTAGTATTGGTGATGCAAGCGTTTTGATATTTTGCAATGTATGTTGGTCGGATTTTTCTCCATTTTTAATTGAATCAATCCCAACACCTACTGCCTGAATGGTTATATTGTAAGTTTTTAGTTCACTTATATATCCACTAATATCAATAATGTTGGTTACAAAAAGTTTGTCTTTCATTACTCCATTTAAATACATTACATAGCCATAAGCATTTTCATCTCCAATAAACTCTAGATATGTTTTATCTCCAACTCTAGCTATGTTAACATCTGTAACTTTTTGTAATTGCTTTACGCATTCGATGGATAATGTTCCTTCATTTTGCTTATATCCGTCAGCCATGGCAATAACCTTTACATTGTATTTGCCGTAGCCACACACATTAACCAAACTTAAACTTGTTTGATTGGTTGTTATTGAATATTTAAATATTTTATTAAAAATCTCAACATAGTATAACTGTGCGTTTTCTACAGAATTCCAATTTATTTGCCAATTAGAATACTCAACTGTAGGTTTTTGCAATGTTTGAGTGTTAGTTTCGAGATATTTAGCGTCTGTTAGTATCGATGGGTAGCAGTTATTGTTATTGCTAACTGCCTGAACTCTGATACCCGCACTGCCAACAGCATCACAAGGAATCTCTATCGTTTTTACATTAGACGATATAGTTTTGTACTTTAATTGATTTAAGTATATTGCAAAACCGCTTAGGTATGTTGAATCTCCTTTAGGGGTTATATTAATGGTGCAGTTATCCCCGCTTTTTGTAATATTTACTTCTGGAGCTTGTAAAACACTATAGAACTGGCAAGTAATATTGTCTGAAAAATCCGAATCATATATATATCGTTGATTGTTATTGTCTGCTTTGATACTAACATTGAGTAAACGTGAATTGTTTATTGGTATATTTTTGTTTCTTACAAACGACGACAATTTAAACACATAAGTGTTTCCCAAATCATTCTCTACTAAATATGAATTTAGTTGAGCACCTGTTAATACGTGCTCAGTGCCATCAATCTTAACCACAAAACTTTCAACCTTTTCGCTAGATACAAATGTTAACAATTGCTCATCATTTTGAATGTCGTAATTTGCTTGCAATTTATATGGAGTTAACAGTGTTATATTATGTGTGTATGTAAGTTGATTTGAATATATACTATCGCCATATTCAACACTTGGACTTACGGCTTTAACTTTAAAGCTATATATACCCTTATCCGATAAAATATTTGAAAAATCAAATCTATTGGTTGAAAATCTATAACTAGATTGAATTAGTGTGTCAGGATTTGTAACCAACACGTCATAAAAGTCCGCATTTTCAATTTTGTTCCAATTTAAAATTTTACCATCTATACTTATTATTGGGGCCACTAATGTTTCTTTATGAGTGTAAATGTGTTCGCTAGAAAATTCACTTTCAAAATACTTGTCTGCGCCAGCTTTAACTTTGATAGTATAAGTTTGTGGCAAATTTATAATTTTAGATGCATCAAACTGAACAGTTCCACTACCATTTGATTTTACAGTGCGTGCAACATCATTTATATATATGTTATAGTATTCAGCGTTTTTAACCTCATCAAAAATAATCAGACTTTTGCCATTGTCTGACCTTATAGTAATTTCCTGTGGCGCTGACAGCGTTCCTTTCATCTTGTTGTCATCACCACAGCCTATAAACATTAGCGCGCTTAATAATATAAATACGAACAAGAATCTCTTTTTCATATTACCCCTTACAAACCAACACAACTCATTAATATATCTCAAGTATGTGCAACAATTCTTTAAATTTATGATATTAATGATATTATGCCTAATATTAATATTATTATATAATATTTAATCTGCTAAAAGCAAATAAAATTATTAGTTTTTACATTTTAAATTATAAATCCACAAATTGCGTCAGCATACAGATTAAAATTTGCAATACAAATATTGTAAGGAGTAAATTATGTATTTAAAAGAATTATTACAAAAACCAATATTAAGCCTATACGATGGTGAAATTTTAGGAAATGTTAGCAAAGTATATTTTTGCAAACAAAATAACAAAATTAAATTTTTTGAAATTATTAATAGTGAGGATATTGCCTATTACATTCAACCTAAAAATATATACAGTTTCGGAAAACATGCCATCACAATTAAAAACAAGCAAAATTTAGAACTTAACTTTAACCAGATAAATGATTGCATTTTACCTATTGATGTAAAGGTCTTTTCATTGCAAGGCGAATATATTGGACTAGTTGCCGATTATGTTATTAATGAAAAATATATAATAGAAAGCTTGATTTTAGATAGTCAGCAATTAATTAATATTAAATATTTGGCATCTTGCAGCAAAACATCTATCGTAGTTTATGATTCAGACGAACATGTAAACATTAACTCATTTAGATATAGAATTAAAAATAAGCCGATTAATACAACCAAAGTAAAAATTTTACCAAAATTGTTTACCCAATTTAACAAAATCTCACAAGTAAATAACGCTAAAAATAATTTTATGGTTGGACGAATATGTGCGCAAGACATCTTTGACAATAATAAAAATTTAATTGTAAAACAAAACTCGACAATAACTGAACATATTTTAGCTTTGGCCACTAGCAAAAATAAATTAAACGACCTAATAAAATTTAGCAAGCCAAAATAGTTTTAAAGCAAACAGCCTCATGATATAATAAGGCTGTTTGTTTTCCCCGTTAAAAGTTATTATATTAAACATTATAAAATTGCGTCCATACAATATTGTAAATATGTGAAATCATTAAATTTTTTATAAATTTTGACACAAGCATTTGTTTTATTGATTGCAATATGATATTATAATGATATATACGAAAGGGGTTTTATGAAAAATTTAAGCAAATCTAAAACAAAAAAGAATTCATCTCCAGTTACAAAATCAAAAAAATTTGTAACTGATATTGAGCTTGGGCTAAACCAAGAGCAAATTGATGAACGCACATTAATGGGGTTGACCAATAATTCTGAAACCAAAACATCTAAAAGTTATACCAAGATATTAATAAGCAATATTTTTACCTTCTTTAATATAATATGTTTGGCATGTGCAGTTGCCTTATGGTTTGTTGGCTCTTGGTCCGATACCATTTTTATGATAATAGTGGTAGCAAACACGTTAATTAGCATAATTCAAGAAATTAAAGCCAAGAGAACAATTGACAAATTAACACTAACAAACTCCAATTTTACTAAAGTGTTGCGAGAAGGCGAAGCAATTGAAATTTATAAAAAAGAAGTTGTAATTGACGATATTTTAATTTTGGCTTCAGGCATGCAAATAGCTTCGGACAGCGTTGTGGTTGATGGCACTGTAGAAGTTAACGAAAGTTTGTTAACTGGCGAATCTCAACCAATACGCAAAAATGTTGGCGACCACCTTATGGCTGGAAGTTTTATATCCAGCGGAACTTGTAAAGCTCAGGTTGAAAAAGTTGGTAGTGCTAACTACATTGAAAAATTATCTAGCAAAGCCAAAAAATATTCTAAACCCAAAAGTGAACTTTTATCATCTTTAACATTTATCATTAGATTAATTGGTATTATAATAATCCCACTCGGAACATTAATGTTCTTCAACAACCATAAAGTGTATGATGGCAATTTATACCACACTATTACTAAAACTGCCGGTAGCGTAATTGGTATGATTCCTGCCGGAATGTTCTTATTAACGTCTGTAGCGTTGGCAGTAAGCGTGGTCCGCCTTGCAAAAAAACGTACACTAGTTCAAGAACTATATTGTATCGAAATGTTGGCACGAGTTAATGTGCTATGCCTTGACAAGACGGGAACGTTGACCGATGGTTCAATGAAGGTTAGAGAAATGGTAAACATTTCAAATAACAAGTACCAAGATAAAGATATTAATAAAATCATTTCATCAATTGTTGGTGCCTTCCATGAGGCAAACCACACAGCTATCGCATTAAAATCATTCTTTGGAAAAGGCTCTCTTATTGCAGATAAATCAATTCCTTTCTCATCAGAACGTAAGTTTATGGGATGTAGTTTTAACCGCGTTGGCAGCTTTAAAATTGGCGCATACGAATATGTGACAAAAAGCCCAACAGCATCACTTAAACGTCAAGCCGAAGAATTTGCATCTAAAGGATTTAGAGTGTTGATGTTGGTTGAATGTGACAAATCCTTTTCAAATGAAAATACAACTCCTATAGCCTTTATATTGCTTGAGGACAATATTCGTAAAGATGCACAAAACACAATTAAGTGGTTTAAAGAAAATTCTGTAGATATTCGTGTTATTTCTGGTGATAATCCTGTAACGGTTAGTGAAGTTGCTCGTAGAGTTGGCATTGACAACTACGATAACTATATAAGCCTTCACGGATTATCAAAGCAAGAAGTTATTGAAATTGCTGATAAGTATACAATATTTGGCCGTGTTACACCTGAACAAAAAGCAACACTAGTGAAGGCACTAAAGGCTAAAGGCAAAACCGTTGCGATGACCGGTGATGGTGTTAATGATATTTTAGCACTAAAGGAAGCAGATTGTTCGGTAGCAATAGCAGCCGGCAGTGACGCTGCTCGCAGTGTATCCCATCTAGTATTGCTTGATAGCAACTTTAGTTCGATGCCTAGCGTGGTGGCCGAAGGTAGACGGGTTGTTAACAATATTCAAAAGTCCTCATCATTATTCTTAATGAAAACCTTATTTACTATTATAGTATCAATCATGGTTTTGATATGGGGAAAAAGTTATCCTTTCAGCCCAGTACAATTTATGGTACTAGAATATTTTGTAATTGGATTGCCATCATTCTTCTTGGCACTGCAACCTAACCATAATATTATTAAGGGCAAATTTATATCAAACTTACTAAAAAATGCATTGCCTGCCGGTTTAACATTGGTTTTAAATGCGGTAGCAATATACATTTATCAACATTTTATGGGTATATCAAATATGACATTGGCAACAATGGCGTCAATTGCTATTACGTGTACAGGGTTAATTGTATTATTCAATCTTTGTCGACCGTTCAATGCGTTGCGTTCAATTTTGATGATATCAATGAGTGCTTTTGCTTTAGCAATTATTATATTTATGCCAAACTTGCTAACTTATGTAAGCCTTTCGACAACCGAATTGTTATTTACAATAATCGTAATCGAAACATCATATCCTGTATATCATATGATTACAAAAGCATTTGATAGCATTAAGCAAATCACACCTGAAGACAGTTAGTAAAAAACTCCTATTAATTTAGGAGTTTTTTGTTTGAAATTAATTTACAATAAATATTATTAGTAATAATTAATTATATTTAAATAATTTATTTTTTTGTTATTATATTTATTAATTTAAATCACTCACATCACGCTTATTTTAAGTATTTTATTAATATATATTATTTATTAAATTATTTTTAATTTTAATATTATATATTCCAACAATTTTTTTATTATTAATCATAATAAATACATCTTGATTTTGCAAATAAATACAATTATCGAATTGTGGAAAATACTTTTTAATGGTAGCAATATTTATTATTGATTTTAATTCATACGAAAGTAAATTATACGCGTATTTGTATCGACCACATTTGATTGCATCTACAAAATATATCAAACAAAAATCTTTATTAATTAGTATTTGTTCGTCACCTCTGTCGGCCACCTGCTTATACTCTAATTCCTTTGTTTTAAAATTGTAAATAATTAGCTGTCCTAAATTGAATATATTGGAGTTGTGTCGATATATTTGAATTCTATCATTTAAGATTTCATAGTCATAACAATGTCCACAATATTCTATTCCTTTGTTACTAAATAATATTATGTGTTTATGGTGACCACCAATTTCTAATATTCCAACCTCTTCATTCTCTTTTTCAATCTTTTTAATCTTTGTATTACCCGACTCACAGTCAAGTGTTGCGAAATGTTTTCCGTCAACATATATATTGGTTGTGTTAGTGTTGCTGCAAAGTTTTACAACTCTATTGCATATAGCATATTCTATTGTGGGTTCATAGTCAACAAATGGCTTTATCTCACACAGCAACGTGTTGTCATTTATTCGATGAAATATTATTTGGCTGTGCAATTGGTTGTCTATTATTTCTTTATTTAAAATAATGCAGCCACAGCAACTGGTGCTATAAATATATATTATTTGATCTTGCGCCAAATTTAGCCAATAAACAGTATTAGCCCTAATATTAAAAGTGCTATCTCCCCTCATTATTAAATCTTGACTTGAATATAAATATAATTGCACATTATTATATATGCAATTATTGTCGATATTGTTTATTGCTAGTATATATTTACAAAATTGGTTAATCATTAACTTATGATTAATACAGCAATAAATACAAATAATTTTAAACCTATTTTAAAACAAGATATATTGGTAAAACTAAAGCCACTTTCAACTCTCGAGCATATAAAAATTTTTACAATTCCATCACGCATTCAGGATAAAGACATAACTTCTTTATTTAAAGGCCTATTAACCCTATTGCGTGAAAAGGTTCAGCAAGAGCAAACTGAAAAGTATCTGCAATTAAAACTTAAATACGACCGCTTAAAACATTTATATCAAAAATTAAAACATTGACATGCTGGCTTGCTTCTGATTAAGTGTTGAAATTATGGTTGTTATTAAATAATAATATATCAAAAAAGGAGGACAAATGTCCTCCTTTTAGTTTGTTTCAGGTCAAACTAACCCAGCACCAAACTCGGTGCTATCGCTTTGTTAAGGTCAAGCGACAAATCCTTGGCGTAAGGCTAACACCATATTGTTATGGTTGGATAACATTTTTCATTATTGGTTGGAATAATGTTATTTATTGAAGTCCCCTCACTTCAAATGCCTTATTCGCGCTATCACAAGTTGCACTCCCTAATATTAATCGCTTAACTTAAGGTTGTGCCAATTTATTATATCAATAGATATAAATATATCAACTGATGAAGCTTGCGCCAGAGGGGTTTTGCCCCCTCTGCATCATCAAGCTAATATAATATTAATCTTTGATACACTATGGTTTTAGGCAATGGTAATTGCTACTGATTTAACGTTAGAGTTAATTTCAAATTTATCTCCAGCACTAAATCTTTCAGTTGAACCATTTACATAAGTTATTTGTATTGTTGCTGTAATTCCTTGTCCTTGAGTTATATTAACTTGCCATTCGCCCTCAAACATAGGTTGAGAGTTTGTGCCAGTAAATAACGTATTAGACAAAGCATAAGAATATCCAGTATCAAAGTTTTTCAATTCGGCGCCAACGCCACTTTCTGGCATACTAACCGTAATTGGGCTAGTTGATGTGGTGTTTGGATTAAACCACTTGTATAGCACTACTGCTTGCGCTTCAGATAATGCTTTAGTAAATGGTTGCTTATTCCATACATGGGTTGTATTACCAAATGTCCAATCGTGGGCATTTAGCTGACCTTTTGCTTTGGTTACTGTTGTGCCAGCAGCCTCATCATATATCTTAATTCCTACGAAACCATAGCCTGAATTATTTTCGGTTATCACATAATTAACCGTAGCATTTTCGATTACAAATGCAGTGTCATCAGAAATTGTGTCTGTTGGTATGTCATTTGTATCAACCAATACTGTATTATTGTTAGATATATCAACTATATCCATAGTTGCAATTGTTTCATTTTTGGTGTCTTTCAACACTTTAGTCTCCGCGTCAAATATCTTTGATGCATCAATTGTAATAATATTTTCACCAGTTTCATTATAAACCTCATCATTAATCAATGATTGTTTACTGAATGTTAATTCTGATGCTACCGTTGGACCTTGCAATGTGTAACCATTGATGTCAATGTTCTTAACAGCATAATATTGCCCATTAATAATACTTGCAGTTGTATTAAGCTGAATAGTTGAGCTTTCAAACACTTTTAACAATCCATCATCAAATGAACGAGCCACAGAAACATTTCCATCAACTGAAGTTGTAACGTCCGGTGTTCCCAATGCTCCATCTTGGTCATTGATGTTTACTTTAAAGTCAACAATGCTATCAAGTTTAACTTCAACAACAACCTTTTTATCTGTCTTATCAATTAATTCTTCGATTACGCTAATTTGTTCAATTGTGTATTCTTCAGTAATTGATGTGTTGTTATAAACAATATCTTCACCTGGAAGCTTGTAACTTAATAGTCCTACATTATTGCCAAGTTTATCTGCACTTAATGAAATCTCTGAACCAATAGAAACTTCGTTGTTTTGGTTGTTTTCAACGCCTGTAATTGTAAACTTATCAGAAACATCATTATTGTTTTCATCAACAATATTAATAGTAATTGTTGGAATTAATAAAGTAAATGTTTCAGTCGAGCCATTATGGTTTTTATCACCAGCATATGTTACTATAATTGTCTGAGTTTCGTTCACACTTCGTTTATCTGCCTTAACCTCAATTGTTGCAATACCTTCGTTAAATACTTTTCCTCCAACTTCTTTTGCGGTTATTGTTGCATAATCGGAAATTGCAGTAATTGCACCAGTGGCAGTAGTTGAAACGCCGTTGTTTGTGCTATAAGTTAATTTTGCGCTAAATGTAGTTGTTTGTCCTAGATACATTGTTATATCTTTTGGATTAATTGTCAAAATGGTATTGGCTTTATTAATTTCCCAATCTATTTCAACATCAGCAGTTGTGTCATCAATCCACTTAAAGTTTGTTGTATCTTTCAAACCTACTACAACTTTATACTTGCCAACGTCAGTAAATCTGTCGCCAATATTTGAATTTTCAACAACTGGCCTAATCACCATTATGTTGCTATCAAATACATTCAAGTCATCACCGGTAATAACCTTTTCAGTTCCATCATAATAGAATTCTCTGGTTACCGTGGTTGGCTTATAAATTCCTTTTGAAACAATGTTAAATGTTGTGCTAATTGTTCCATCATAATTTCCTGTACCGGTTATAGTAATAGTTGCTGTTCCTACATTAATATTATTTGTATATTCACAGCTAAAGTCAGTTAAATTATTTAACGAAACTGTTTTGCCACAGCCAAGCAGAATTGCTATTTCAGGAATTGGTGTTATCTCATCAGCAATATATGTTTGGTCAGGAATTTCACCAATTTGAGTGTTGGTTTGGGTTAAAATACATCTATCAATTGTTAATTTTGCTATTTCGTATTTTATACTATAATTATTCTGCGACAAATCACTTGAAGGATGTATTGTATAAGTTCCAATATTTTGTTCTGAAATCTTAGCAGTAACATCTTGATTTTGTTCGTTCTTTATAGTGTATACCATATTATAAGCATCAAATGGGTCTGGTGTAATGTCAGCAGTAAATTCTGGAGCACTATCACCATATTGCATACTTGCATCATTTGCGGCAATTGTAACTGCATATTTACCAATCACAATTCCTTCATAAGTTGCATCAGTTAGTGTATAGTCAGCATCTGCCAATGTCGCATGTGCTGTATACGTTCCTGCATCTTTAAAGATTGTATCTTGTCCAGTAAATGTTACATCACAATATATTCTGGTAGTGTTGTCGGTGTCTAAAATGTATGCCTTAACAACTTGAACTTGACCATTATAAGTGTAGCTAGAATCAACTTCCCACTCTACTTTAACCGATTTGGTCGTAATTTTTAATGTAACTTGGCCAATCACATCATTGTAGTTAGGTGCGGTAAACTTATAGTAATATGTAACACCAGTTACACCAGTAGTATTAGTTTGTCCACCAATTTGAGTGATAGCATTAGCATTTGGATTTAAAGTAGTTCCATAGCTATCAGTTGTGCCGTAGCTTAACGTTGTTGCAATATCAGCTGATACAAATAGAGGCATTTCCTCACCATCATATACTTTGCTGAATCCTACAATTATACCATTTTCAACTTCTGGAGTTACGCCATGTTGACTGGTTATTGTTATAACCATATTACCCTTAGCCACAGTAAATTGCATTGTTTGGGTAATAATATCGTAGTAATTTATGCTTCCTCTTATTTCGGCATACATATAGTATGTTCCTGCATCAAGTGCTGTAGCAGTCATTCCGTTCCAAGCCGTTCCACCGTAATTATTGTTAACGTTATTATAATAATAAGTTATTGTAATATTGTTATCTGCTGCTGTATAAGCTCTTTCTGGCTGATAATTTACCTTGTCGTATGTTTGTATAGCAGCTTCTACAAAATTATTAAACGACTCATCATTACCATACTCATATTCGGTAACACTGCTTGTTAATGTTGCATTGGTCGTAGTGGTTTTGTTTACTACAACAGTTACATAATTTGATGTTGTTTCAAGTTTATTGCCCTCGTATTGTGTTGTTCCTTGACCATCTGCTTTCTTTACAAGTCCGTTTTGAGTCACTACACATCTATAATAATATGTTCCAATATCTTTAGAATCTTTCTTATGAATGTACGTGCTACTTGTTGCTTCTGCTATATCGCTAAAGTTGTTTCCATCAGTACTGATTTGCCATTGATAATTATCAACAGTTACATTATTTGTAATAGATGCAGTTAATGTAACATCTGTACTGTTAAAGTTAATTGTTGTGTCGCTATCTACCTTAACACTTGCACGAGATTTCTCGTAAATTGCATAGTAAGTAACGGTCTTTAAATCTGTTCCTTTATAACTTGTTACCCAGTTTCCGCTTCCATCTGATTCAGTGTTCCAACCTAGGAATGTATGTCCCGGTTTTGCCGCATAAGGCAACTTGGTTTCAGGAGTGATTATGTCATAATCATATGTTGGGTTTTCACTATTGCTATCAGTGCGAGTTAGCATTACATCATCAATATAATATGTTGTACCTACGTCACCATAGAAGAATATATCAATTTTTCCATCACCCTCAGCAACTGTAAACTCACCTTCTACATAATGCCAAATATTTGGTTGAACAAGTCTGTTAACGAAGTGTGAACCAGTCCAATCAGCACTTCTTAATTGATAAACATTTAGTCTGCCAGCTTGCGCTAATTGTACATATGCACTTAGCTTATATGCACCAGCCGGCAATAAGCCAACATAATATAGTGCGGTTCCATTATTGTTGTCTGATAAGATTGTATAACTTAAACTCTTTTCGCCATTAAATGCATTGTCACTAATTTCAACTGTTATAGGAGAATTGCTACTATACTTTCCAATATCTCCGCTTTCATATGTATAATCTATAATAGTAGACTCATTATTCAATGTGTGGTTCAATTTGTTGTCAGTTCCGCCTTGGTAATTAAGTGTTACTGTATATTCATCTGTAGACCATTGTGCATACAATGTATGATTTTCTGCTAAATAAACTTTAGTTTCTTGAGTTATTAAAGTACCAGTCCCATCTTCTGCTGTGTTCCAACCTATAAATGAGTATCCTATTCTTCCCGGAGTTGGAAGCAATCCATAATATGAATTAAAAGTAACCATTTTGGTTGCAGTTGTTCCGCTACCGGTCCAGCCTTCAGTTGAAAGAATTGTTCCGCCATTTGCATTAGCTGTTACTTTATACTTATCTGCCACCCATTGAGCATATAGTATAATTTCTGCATTTTCTTCAGCAGTAAGATTTATTAATGTTTCCTCATCATTATATGATTTTCCTTTACCATCTATTTCAGTATTCCAACTATCAAATATGTATCCTGTTTTTGTATATGCATTTGGATTTAAAGTAAAGTATGTATCATAAGTACACCTTGTTTGAGTCATTTCTCCTTCGCCACCATTGCTATCATACTTAACAAAATAAACATTCTTGCGCCATTGTGCATATAATATGATTTCTTCACCAGTTGTTAGGTTGCTAACTTGCGCTCTATCTGCATATTTATTGATTCCGCTAGAAACCTCGTCCCAACCTGTGAATGTGTAGCCTAGCAAGGAGTATGCGTTTTTACTTAAGTTGTGTTTTACACCATACACAAACTCATCATCTTGCATGCTTCCCACAATTTCAGTGCTTGCTCCACTAGGTTTGTTGCTTGCGTATTTAACTTTATAAGTATTTGCAGAATAGTTTGCATAAATGGTTGCACCACCAATAATCATTTTAGTTATACTATTTACTTGATTGTCATTTGCATCAGTCCAATATGAGAATGCATAACCTGCCAAAACAGAGCTTGGTAAAATTCCATACCCTTTGGTATAAGCAACTTCTTTTGTTGCTGTTTTCATATCTTGCGACACATTCCATCCATTAGGAAGGGTACTTATATCAATTTCTGCATCAGGATATAGCCCATCTGCAGTTGCATCAGCTGTTAATATGTATTTAATAGGTTCTGCGTGCACTTTGATACTATTATGTTGTTTGTTTACATTTTCAACAATATTATCTCTTGTAAAGCTTACACCTTCCCATACAATATTATCATATCCTTCTAAAGCAATTGCATTAAATACAATATCATAACCATTTATTACATAGTAACTTTGTGTTATATTTCCTTCAACGATAGTTTCTGGATTTGTAACATCTTTATAAACATCAATCCAAGCGCTTGCAATTCCTTCTTCAATACTTATCTTGTATATTAAATGATATTGCACAAGATACACAGTTATTTCAGTGTCTTGATTTGGTGTCCATACATATGGTTGATTTGTTAACTCTTCATCATTATCTATAATACCATCATTACCAATATCAATATATACCTTATAATTAGTTGATGGCTCAAAGTTGATAGAAATCTCTATATTATCGTTGTAGTCATGTTTAACAACCGAGCTTCCATTAACATTAATTGTTGTTGATGAAATAGTACAATCGCTATTTGTTGTTGATATATTAATATCACTATAAACAGTAGCATTGCTTAGTTCTTGGCTGTAATTAATTGTTAGGCTTTGAGTATTTATATTGTATTGAGCTATAAACTCAACATCATTGGTTCCAAAAGTATATAACTTGTTTGAATCATCGAATGTTGCTTTTGCCGAATCATATCCCCAGCCTGTAAATGTATAATTTTCTCTAATTGGGTCAGGTATTATTAATGTTTCATTATAAACACCCGTGAGGCTTACTGCTGTCAAACTATAATATGTGTCATTTGCAAACTTTGGAGCTGAAATAGAAGTCAATTGTACATATTCTCCATTTTCCAACTTGTAATAGTTTGTCCACGCCTCATTCCAATCTTGTGGCTCGGCAGGCAATAACACATATCCTTCATTAGGATTAATTGTAAGTGTTGTTTCACTTAAGAATAGTGCATAATATTCAATATAACTATATTCATAATTATAGTCTCCGTAGCTCGTGTTAGATGGTTGACTTTTATTCATCTTTACTTGCCACATATTATAGTTATAACTTATATCTTGTGAAAGTCTGTTTTCTTCGTAATTTTTGTATGGAGAAGTTGTGTACCAGCCCATAAATTTATATCCATTCTTAGGACTCGCAACCATAGTATTGGTTGTTGTTGTTTGGTTTTGATACCAACCCTCGTAATGCGATGATGCCGAAATGTTGTTTGTATCTCCATTATAAGCTTTAACAGTTCCACCTATTGTCGTGCCACCAACATAATTGCTTAATGCACTAACTTTTATATAATACTTATAACAAGCTACTAAATAAATTGTTGTGTTGCCGCAATCTTCATCGGTTATTGAGTATGTATTAGAAATTTCTTCCACATTTGCCATATTAATATTATTAATATCAGTTACTCGTATCCACTTTTTAAAGTTGTAATTGTAAATTCCATTAATAGTGCCTAGGGTTATCTTGTCATTAAAATGATATTCAACGCTGGAGCCATAATTGTTCGAGTTTGCAATCGCAACAGTACTGCCGTTTACGACAACTTGACCTTCATCTGATGTTCCAGATAAATTGCGGATAACTACTGTAACCTTTTTAATTTCCCACACAGCGTAGACTGTTACGTTGTTTGCAGGCATAATATCGTCCTTGGTAACAGTATCGCCATTACCGTCTGCTTGTGTGTTCCAGCCCCTAAATAGGTATCCTGTTCTTGTAACATTAGGAAGATCACCATACACTTCGTTATAAAGTTTAGTAACTACCTTTTTACAAGTTTCGCCAGTTTCAAATTCGATATCTGCACATTCGCCATCAATTAAAGTTCCATTGCCTTCAAATGTTAATGTATATCCATTAATCTCCCAGTGAGCATAAATTGTTACATCAGCTGCACTCATTTTGTTTTGATGGTTCACTTCTGTTCCGCCATCTTTTTCCGTGAACCAACCCAAGAAGCTGTATCCTTCCAATACTGGTGTTGGCAACGCGCCGTAGCTTTCACCAAATGTTACTGATTTGGTTGCAGTGGCTCCAGTCCCTGTCCAACCATCGGTTGTTGGAATTGTTCCGCCATTTGCATCTGCAGTTAATACATAATTATTAATATCCCACTTTGCATAAATAGTGTGGTTTGCAGCGTTAGTCACAACGGTTGTATCTTTTACTTCATCTCCCCACGAACTAATGCCATTCCCGGTCCACCAGCCTTTAAATGTATATCCATCTCGTGTTGGGGTTGGTAATGTTCCATATGCTTGGTTGTACGTTACTGATTTGGTTTTTGTTTCAGTTGAACCTGCAGGACTCCAACCTGTAGTCACTGGTATTGTTCCGCCATTAGCATCAGCTGTTAAAACAATATCTGTTCTAGCATTCCATTTAGCAAACAATGTATGGTCGTAAGGAGTTTTTACTAGGCTATCACTGCTAATTTTTCCATCATTACCCACATAAACATAAGGAGCATATTTTGTTTTAACTTCGCCTAATTCTATTTGGATGTTTTTAATGGTTGCACTTCCACCACCTTGTGCTGATGTTTGCCTATAAAAATACACCACACTTCCCAACATCTCTTCGGTAACAATATGTTGGTAGCCGTTTGTAAAATATGTGTTAAACCCACTTTCCACATTATACAAATATATCTGACCATAACCTGTTGTAACAAAAGAAAATACGATACTCTGCCCCGCCTTTAATTCTGGGCATAATTCACCCAACTTGCTAGCTGTTCTACTAGGATATGCTTTTACTGTTATGCTTTTATCTTGATTTTTTATAATATCTTCAGTTTCAACTAAATTATTAATATTAAATAAGTTTTTTCCATACCAACCATCAAATTCATAACCTTCTCGAGTTGGTGTTGGCAATGTGCTGTATTCTTGGTCATATGTTACTGATTTGGTTGCAGTTTCTCCACTGCCTGTCCAGCCATCAGTTGTTGGAATTGTTCCGCCATTAGCATCTGCAGTTACCGTATATGTGTTTGCTTCCCACTTTGCATAAATCTCATGGTTGTAAGCATTTAACACGTATGAATCACTATCTATTTCAACCTCTTCATCGGAGCTTGCATCAATTGTTGCCCATGTTATAAATGTATAACCTTCACGACTTGGTTCTGGTAATAATCCATATGATTGACCATATACCACCGCTTTGGTTGCTGTTGCTCCACTGCCGGTCCAACCTTCAGTTTCTGGCATTGTTCCATCTCCCGCATTGGCTGTAACAATGATATCGTCTTTTGCTTCCCACAAATATATTAATGTATGGTCGCCAACATATGACACTACCGCAATATCATCACCTATTTTATAAATGTTATTGTTTATATCAATTATGGTTATATCTTGGCCGGTTTCCTTAATCCTCCAACCTACAAGTGTGTAACCTGTATTTCCAATTTCAGGCAATCCTTTATTGGTTAAAGGATTTTCCTCGTTATAAGCTTCAGCATAAGGTCTACCAAACACAACTTTAACATCTGCAGGTTCTTCGTCATATCCATATTCTTCAAATGTTACATTATAAATATTAGCTATCCACTGAGCATATATAGTATGATTTCCAACAATGCTTACAAGTGTAACATCTTTTATTGTTGATCCTTTTCCGTCTGGCAAAGTATTCCATGATTCAAAAGTGTATCCAGGACGTGTTGGAGTTGGCAACTCGCCATATGGTGTGGCATAATCCACATCTTTTGAAGCTGGAACGGTTAATTCCTCTTTAATATAATAGGTAGCACTTCCCCAATCAGCTGGTTGTGATGTTAGCAATACAAATTGCTTAGTTGCACTATCAAATGTGTAATATGTATCCGCCTTAAATATTAAGAAACTTGTGTCAACTTTGTTGTATTCGGTATTAAACGAAACAATATATTTCACAGCGCTCCAAACCGCATATAGCGTAACATCGCTTGTTCCCATGGTTGTATCAGCTGTAATTGAAGCATCTGCCTCGGTTGCTGCAGCATTAGTGCTCCAACCCTTAAATTCGTAGCCCGCTTTTGAAGGTTGTGGCAATTGACCATATATTAAACCATAATTATATTCCCTCCAAATAGCTTGGTTGCTTACTTTTGTCCAACCAGTTTCAGCTGCAAATGTTGGAACAATTATGATATATACATTAAATCCTTCCGTTCCCCAATCTTGAGGTTTGCTTGAAATTAAATTATATTCCCCAGTGGTCTGGTTAAGAGTATAATATTTGTCTTTTTCATAAGCCGTTACAGTTGTATCAATTGTAATGACTGTTTGTTCGCCAGCATTAAGAGTTAGTTTATACTCAAGTCTAATAAAGTAGAAATCTATTGTCGTACTATCGCTAACAACTACAAAACATTCTGTGCTGTCGTTATTTGAAATAGTATAATATGTTTGATTTGCCCAATCAGTAGGCTCATTTGCTAGCAAGAAATAATCTTCGCCAATCTTACTATAATATTTATTTGTTTCAAATGTCACTCCACTTACAGGTGTTGCATTTATATTTCCTATCTTTTTGCTTCCAAATTTTGCGTAATCAAATTTTATTCCGTTTTCTACAGCCACTCCGGTAATCTTGCTTGCTTCAGCAGCTATGTTACCACCATGAATAACTCGTCCTGCAGTGGCAGCAATGTTATGCAATTGTGGAGCATCAAATCCATCGCCAGATGTTTTTTCAACATACACATTAGCAACATATGTGTTTTCAGCCCACACAGCATACAACACGACAACTTCTAGGTTTGTTGTTGTTAGATTTTTCACTGGATTGGTTGTATTATACTCAGCTGCTGTTGCATCTATAGTTTTAGACCAACCCAAGAATTTTGAGTTTGTTTTTGTAAAATAGCAAGGCCACAAATTTTGTTCAACATCATATGTCCATGTTCTCGTATCAATAATTTCTGCTGTCGAACCGCCCGCTGTTGCACCATTGCCATTATATTTTACACTATAAGTAATAGGTGTCCACTTTGCATATACAGTATGATTGTAATGAGTTTTTACTATGCTATCGCTGGTAATTTTGCCATCAGCATCAGTATAGACATACGGAGTATAACTTGTAGTAGTTTCACCTTCTTCTAATTGCATATTAGTAAATTGCTTCGTTTGTCCACCCGCATTATACGTAATAATAACCACAATTCCACAATTTTCAGCTGTTGTAAATTTCGAAGTTACTCCGCCGGTAATGTATTCACCTGAGCTTGTATACTGCGCTTGAGCTAATTCACAATTTGCTGATACTACATAAGTTGTATTCGGCTTCACTTTTACCGGTAGTCCAATGCCGTATCCGGTAGACCCCGAAGCATTTGTTTGAACTATTGTATTATTGCTAATAGAATAATCCGTTATACTTGTTTTTCTATAATAGTTATTATATGCTAAACCAAGATAATATTTGTCAAATTCAAACTGTCTTATTTCGGTATTCATTCCCCCAGAAGATAATTGGGCAACCGTTCTTCCACTAACACTTAATAAATTTTTACCACCATACCAACCCTCAAATTTATACCCTGCTCTAGTTGGAGTTGGTAATTCTCCATACGTTTCTTGATAATTCACAGTTTTAATTGCATCAGTGCCATCAACAGCCCAATGTTCACTTTCCGGAATCACAACATCTTCAGCATTTCCTTTCATTGTAAGTGTTAGTGTGTTGGCATTGCCTACAAAATATGCGGTTATTACCGTTGGAGCAGTGCTATTGTCTGCCTGCCAATAATCAAAGCTGATTGTATATCCTGTAACAATTGCTGCCACTGGATATATTGACACTAGTGCAACAAGACCATTTGAATATGTAAATGAGCTGTAGTCATCTTGATTACCCGCAAATTTAAATTCATTGTCCAAGCTGCTAAATGTCCACCCAGGCATTACAATACGTTTAATTTCATTTGTCTCGTTTCCGTTTAAGACCTTTATATAGCCCACAGGTTGACCATTAATTGTTGCATCTTGAGCCTTAAATGTAACTTCTAATGTTGTAATAGTATTTGAATCTTTCCATTCGCTATTTGCAACACATTTAACATCAAAATCTGCACAACCATTAATTACTGGGATTGCACACACTTTTACATAATATGTATCAGCATATTGAAGCATTAAGTCGCTTGCATCATAAGATGTTTCAGTTATATTTGTAATAGTTTCGCCTACTTGCTCATCAGCATCATTAAACACTGCTAGCTCATATGTGTACGAGATACTTAATTGTCCAAGCGTTATAAATGTTGGAGCTGTCCAAGTTACCACACCGACATCACTCAAAGTAACATTTCCCACAACAGGTAAAGTTGGGTTTTGGGCAATCTCTACAACCACAACACCACCTATTTCCATATAGTTCTTACTTTCTGGTACATATAAATATATATTATAGGTACCGGCGTGTATCCCTTTAGGAATTTCAGTTGTTGCAATACTGTTATTAAGATAATTATTAGAATTTATTTCTTGATATCCATAATATACAATCTTTTCTAAGCCATTCTCAAGAGGAGTCCCCTTAATATCTTCAGCATCGCTGTTAATATGCTCTACACTAGTTAATAAATCTTGAGGATTGCCTGTACATACTAAATCCGACGAGCTTTCGATTGTTAGTATATTCTTAGCTTTATTAACAGTTAGCTTCCCTTCTTTTGCCCCAACTATCGAATAAGCGTGTGTAACATCTTCTCCATCAGGTCGCGTAACCTTTATACTGCTGATTGTGTTTGGCGATTCTCCACATTCGGTTTGAGAACCTGTAATGGTTACGTTTAACATATCCGAAACGCCATCAATACTTGCAAGTCCGCCAACCTTAATCCACGATACAGTATATCTATTACATGTTAACGGAGTTCCATCGTAATCTTTAGAAGCATCACATGAAGTAATTGTAAGGTCTCTTTGCAATATTTTGATTTTAGTGTCTTGAGAATCATCTTGAGAGTTAACTATAAGAATACTGATGGTTACATCGTCATAAGCTTCAGTGTATCCAGGGAAGGTAAATACCACCGTGGTTGCCACTTCATCTTTAGGCATATTTATGGCATAAAATTGCCACTCAAAAGGATTTGTTGAACTTTTCTGTTGTATTGTTACATACATTGACGAATTGTTTTCTACTATAACAGTTTTGCCATTATTGTCAAGAGATGTTTGATAACCCTGTGCCGTTATTGTATTTTCTTCCGCATCCTTCATTGTAAACACAAGTGTTGCAGTTTCTCCATAGTACAATGTAATTGGTTGAATATCAATTTCCATCTTGCCCAATTCTTTAATAGCAATAGTAAATGTCATACTTGTACTAGCATAGCCATCTTTTGCCAAACATGTAATGGTTATTGTTACAATAGTTCCAGCATCTAAATTTTCATGATTTAAGTCTTGTATTGTTAAAACATTTTGACTTATCGTCATAGTTGGTATAAAGCTTCCTTGGCTAACCTCTATATCCACACTCAATATTGAATAATCTTCCACAACTGTTGCATGTGATTTAATTGAAGCTTCCCACTTTTCTGGAGCTCTCTTGTATTGATAATCGAGGTTTGTTCCGTCTTCGATATATTTGATATTTGTTCCGTCCGCATGAGTAAGTGTTATCTTATACTCTACTGAGTTCACAGGACCAATTGTTGGCGAATGAACAATAATAGCATGGAATCCAGCTTTTGTCACAACTGCCACAGCATAAATATATTTACCTTGCACTTCTCCAGAAACTAGCCATCTTGCTAAGGTTGCACCATCTATTGCAGTTCCATCTAGTCTGTCTAAAGAATTTACAACTGCTCCATCGCTTATAATCTTATCAGTATAATACCATTGGTAAGCAAATGACGCTCCTGGCATGTTGATAGGGGTTACATACGCTGTTTCAGCAAAGTTTAATTTACTATCACTTCCTGCCTGCCCAGTTGCCCCATCTACCGTATCATACCAAGAAATATCCAATGCTGGATTTTCAAATACATTTGACTTAATTGTAATGTACATCCAACCAGCAATATCTGTATAGTTACTACTTTTTACATAATAGTACACAATGTATGTACCAGCCTCAGTACCGGTAGGTTTTACCGTACTACCTTCGCTAGAATAATTGTCTTTATTTAATGCCTCTGAGCTGTTATAAGTAGCGTTTTGCATGGTTTTGTAATAAACAGTTCCATTTTTAGGTCTTATTGTTAACAATTCTTGTGCCGAACCAGTAATATATAAGTCTGGCGTATCAATTTCAAGGCTATTATCAGCTCTCTTAATTTCAACAGTTACACTTCCTGTAAATTCTTCACGGTCATCTACCGCAGGTATATAATAGAATACAGTATATATCCCCGCGTCAGTTTTCTTTGGTGTTGAAGTGCTGCCGGCTGTAGAATAATTAGTTGAATTTAATTCAGTTCCAACCGAATAATATATATCGCGATTTTCCCCATTAAACACTCTAGCTTCTACCAAGGTTTGGTTTCCGCCAGTGTATATCAAATCAAATCCAGTAACCAAAACCGCAGTATCTGGTGGGTAAATACTTAACGTTGAAGCCTGTAAAGTGAAATTATAATTATTGCTAACAGCAACCGGTGTTACTGTATATACTCCAGGGTTTAATTTACTGATACTTGTTCCTGTAACGTCTTTTCCTTTACTATCCACAATTGTGTGGCTTACTCCAATACTATCAACCGTATCTCCGTTAACCAATCCAGTTGCTTCATAATTTATGACAAGACTTGTTCCAACCGGTATTCCATTAACAGGAATGTTTGCAATACTTATAACAACAGGGTCAGCCACACCTCCAGTGCCACCCTCAACACCTCCGGCCTTAATTGTTTCTATGAACACATATGAACTAGTTGCTCTCCACTCTCCGTTTTTAGCCGCAATATTAAAATAAACAACTAAAGAGTTACGGCTTACTTTAATACAAGCTATAGATGTTTCAAACTTGTTAGCAGAAGTTGAATCAACCAATGTTAAATATTTTGAATTATCCTTTACCGAACTCATATAAGAAGTTTCTATAGCGTTACCATTAGACGTTGTTGCAGTCATTCCAATTATTATAGATTTACCATACATCAAATTTAACGTATCTCCGCCACTTATACTCGTAGTTACCCCATCTTCTATCTTGTATAACGAAATATTTGCTGGGGCATCATCTACAACGGTAACCTGTATATTATAACAATATGAGTATTGTATGTTATAAGGCTCGTATTCTTCCCAAGGCACATTATTACATCCAGCACTGTAATTAGAACTTTCCCATTCAAAAATCAATCTAACTGTCGCAGTTCCAGCATCATCTCCAGCTTTAATCGTTACTGAATTTGTAGAATTTATAACACACTCCGCAGCTGCAAAATAAGTCGAATACCAGTCTACCAAAGTCGCACCAACCGAACTAATCTCAACATCAAGCGATTCGCCCTTTTTCAATTGGATTGATGCTTCACATGATGCAGCCACACTCGCCATGGCTGGAGATATTGTAGCCTGTAAATACCGAGGAGAAATATCATTATAATTTTCGCCCCCATCAAGCTTCCAATATAGTCCATAAGTGTGGGCTTCGGTTTCAAAAAATGGTAGCACACTCCAAGGCCCAGAATGATTGTCTATATAATTAAAATCTTCTTCACGTATAAATCTCACAACGCCATCCGTTTCGTTGTATCCACACTCAATTAATTGATGCTCCTCACCATCATACGTTGAATTTATCTCCCTTACCGAAACATGTTCATCTGGATCACCCAATAGAATGGTTGTTTCCAATTCAAATCTAATCCATGGGGAATCTTGATAAATAATGTCATCATAAACGCCACCTTCTATCTGGTATTCTAACCTATACACACCTGCTCCAACTGATTGTACTGTTGTTTTTCTAGCAGACGACTCGTATTGCCCCACTAAGGTTCTCATACCAGTTCTCATACTGGTTCTACGAAGCCTATATTTAATATTTAATCCAGTTTTATTTGTGATTCCAAAAACATTTTTGTCAGGCATTTCATAATTATATGAACTTCCGTGATATAATCTATTAAAGTATATAGCACCTTTATCCTCTGCCGCTGTTACCAACTCAAGCGGATCATGTCCTTTAACCGTAACCGTTACGCTTGCCAGTGTTGTCCAGGAACCTGATGAAGTTCTTCTACCTCTCAATACTATATCCGCAGAACCAAATTTTAACCCATTCACAAAATATTGAAAATCCCTACTAAGCTCATTATTATAACCTGGGCTAAGTTCAACACACGATGTATCGGAAGAATAAAATTCTATATACTGATACCCATCATCATTCGCAGCACCCCACGAAATAAAAGCATCAAGATACTCCCCAGCATAGATGGTGGAGTCCTCAATCCAAAAATATGGGTTCCCGCCATCTTCAGACTCTTCAGACTCTTCCGCCGTAATGTTAATCGTTGCCAACAAAGTGCTGTCCTCAGCAATAGCACATACTTCTATTGTACAAGAGCCCGCTGCTTTAATTAGGTAGTATTCCCCATAATCCGCAACAATGTTCGAATTACTATACTCAACTTCGACCGAAGCCATAACATCATCCTCGCCAGTACCCGGAGAATAAGAATATTGACTCTCGATGTCCTCATAATATATGGTGTATTCAATTTTATCTCCAACTGTGCAAGAATAGGTTTTAGTCTCTCCCTCTGCAATATTTTCGCCTTCGATAGTCATTACCACAAAATTAAATGCGCCAGGAGTGTCAGTACCCTCAATATTAGCACTTACTTTCTGAGATTGCCTATTCTCCTTTATCGCAATACCCGCCACAACGGCAACAAGGGCTGACGATAGAATTGCCACCCCTACAAATATTGGAAGTAAAATTTTCTTCAACTTCATAATTTTCTCCTTAATGATATTTTTAGGTTTTGTCACTCTTGCTAGAGTTCCTTATCAAACATAAATGCTTGATTACTTAACTTTTATACTTTAAGTCAGTAATTATATATTTATATAATTATATTATAACAAAACTCGACAATTTTAGTCAAACAATTAACACTTTTTTTTAGTATAAAATTTAACATTTTTTGTTTTAAAAACTGCGCACATTTTTCACAAAACACGTGCCGGTTTTAATCGTATAAAAACAAATTAAAATCTATTTTTATTACTGTTTTTGTGCAAAATTATGCATTTTATAGACTTTTTGCAATTTATCATTATTTTTTATAAAAAATTAAATAATTTGCATTTTGCAAAATATTTCTTTTAATTTATTTTATTTTTTGTATATTTATCTAAAAAATAATTATTTAAAATTCTTATAAAATTAATTGACAAAATTTTATAAAATATTTAATATTAAATTACAAACAATTTTTAGGAGGATTTTATGAATATTACACTTTTAGGCTGCGGCCGATGGGGCTCATTTATTGCATGGTACATGAATAGTATTAAAAAAAATAACGTAATGGTTTGGGGACGCGAAAATGACCCACTGTTAGACAACTTAATTAAAACTAGAAAAAATGATTATGTGGAATTCCCAGAATCAATACAACTTACCCACGATTTAAATAAGGCATTAAATCATGCGGACACAATCATTATTTCAATCAGCGCCCAAGGAGTTCGTGACCTTATGAGTCACGTTAATAAAATTCCATCTTATAAAGATAAAACCTTTATATTGTGCATGAAAGGTATTGAAGACAGTACTGGTAAAAGATTAAGCGAGGTTTTAACCGAAAGCGGTGTTGATAAAAACAAAATTGCGGTTTGGGTGGGCCCTGGTCACATACAAGAATTTACTCGTCACGTTCCAAATTGTATGATTATTGACAGCCACAACCCTCAGCTAATCGACTATTTAGTTGAAAATTTTGCAAGCGATTTAATCAGATTCTATAAGGGAGATGACATAATTGGAAGCGAAATTGGCGCCGGCGCGAAAAACGTAATGGGAATAGGAGCCGGCATGCTTGACGGTCTTGGCTATTCAGTTTTAAAAGGAGCTTTAATGGCTCGTGGGGCACATGAAGTTTCAAAATTAATAAAAGCTAAGGGCGGTAAAGAACTTTCCGCATATGGACTATGCCATTTGGGAGACTATGAAGCAACATTATTCTCACCACATAGCCACAATAGAAAATTTGGAGAAATGTTTGTTAAGGGCGAGCCATTTACAAAATTAGCCGAGGGTGTAGCAACCACAAGCGCAATGCTAAAGATGGGTAAAGAACTTAATATAGATCTTCCTATAACCCAAGCAATTTACAATATTCTTAACCACATATCCACTCCGGAAGAAATTTTGAAACATTTGTTTGCCAGAGAAAACAAACACGAATTTGAATAAAATTAACATTTTTAAATAATTACATAAAAAATCACACATCACTATTTTATAGTATTTTGTGTGATTTTTTATTATTAATATTATTTTAAAATTATTATTGCCTAAAACCCCGTCAAATCGCTACTTCTTACTTTTATCTTTCCAGTTGTTGAAGTTATTTCGAGAGTATTGGAAGTAGCTAAACCGGAATTATATATCCCAATATAGTCTTGCTCTTTAGCCGTTGAGTCATATTCGATATTTCCACCAACTCCAACCTTAACATCAGCACCAACCAAACTAACAACTTTTAAATTTAAGTCATTGTCATGAATATTTGATTTTGGCGCAGGAACAACTATATACACACTTCCCGACTGCGCACTAATGCTATTGCCTTCTACAACCTTATTATAAAATAAATTAATTTTACCAGAACCTGTTGCCTTTATAGTACCGTTTTGCAAACCATCAACATTAACTGTTCCATCGTTTGTTAAAATAAATACAGCCCTGTTATTATTATCCTCTAATATAAAATCTCCTGCATTTTTATCAAAACTTATATTAATATCTCCCGAATTAGACTCGGCAGATACAAGTTTATTTGCCCCGTTTATGTCTATTCCGCCTTTATTTGTATATAAAATCAAATGATTTAAAGCTTTATCAATTTTAATATTCCCATTATACCCATCAACAGTAAGCATACCTACAGCCTCTTTAACATACACATCTCCACGGCCGGTTATTTTTATATTTGAAAGTTTATTGATTTTAGCAACAGTAACATCGGTATCCAAACTTGAAAAATCAATAATATCTACTTCGCCAATTTGAACATCTCCTCCGCCTTTAATATTTTCAAAAGTACTAACCTTTGCCGCTTTAGATATTGCAATTAGCCCTTTTTTATTTTTAACAATTTCTACAACACCCAATTTAAATTTCTCGCTGTTTATTTTTGTTAAATTTATTTTTCCAGAATTTACACTAAGCTGTGCAGAAATTTCACCATTAGTCACACACTTATCATCGATATATGCCAGCCCTTTTCCACAATCTATGTATATATTGTTATTAATTGTTGAATTAAGAATATTTATATCACCTTTAGAGCTTTCTAACGATAAGTTGTTAGTTTTTATATTTTTTGTTCCACCAATAGTAATATCTCCTTTAGCCGTTTTTATATTTATATTGTAATAATTGTCCACCCACTGTTCAGGTATAAATATCTTTATGTAGGAACCCTTTTTATTTAACCATCCTTTAGGCTCTTTAGCTGTAAATATCGCAGTGTTGGTAATTTCATTATATTCCATAGCTAGATTTGCATGCGCCTTCGATTCAAAAGCATATCCAAACATCCTTATATGCATTGCGCCAACCAACGTATCAACATTATCACTAACCTCAACCGTAACATTTAAATCCGAAGCCGAAACATCTATTGTTTTTAGCTCGCTAATATCTTTATCTTGCTTTACATACATTGTATCACGCGAACTAATGTATTTTATCCCAAATATATTTCCATCTCTATAAAAGAACAAAAATGCTCCGCAAAATATTGTCGTTGCCAAAAACGCCAACAATAACACTCCTATATATATAAAACCAATTCTAAATACCTTTTTCATATAATTATTATACCCGATTCAACACCACAAAGTCAACATAATTTGTTATTTTTATTTTCTCTGCGCCCATTATTGAGCGCGCCACCACAAGAGCCAACATTGCGTCAATTAATACCAGCCAAACAGCAAAACTGGTTCGATTTTAAAATATCTTAAGATTGTTGGTTTTATATTTAAATTATCTGTAAATAAATTTGTAATTAATGTGTAAAGTTCCACATGGAACCATCATATAACATTCTACTACTTTTAAAAGTGTTCCACGTAGAACTTTAATAAATATAAAAACATGTTCTATATGGAACATTTAATTATTTTTGTGTGTGGAACACATGGGTGAAACATTATTTATATTAAAATGTTTAAATTTGAGTATAAAAAAATAGAAATATTGTTTTTTATTAATATTTCTATTTATTTTTTATTTATTTTTAAATTATTTGAATTATTTTAATATTATATCATAAATCCTATCTAGATCATCTTGCGAATAATAATCTATATATATTCTGCCTTTTTTATCATTTCCTAATAGTGTTACTTTGGTTCCCAATCTTCTTTGTAAGTCGCTTATAAAGGCTAACAATTCATCAGATGGTAAATGTGTAGCTTTTTTGGATTTTCCCTTACCTAAAATAATATCTATTTCTTTTTCTAAAGCTCTTACAGTTAGCTTGTTTTGAGCCACCTTTTTGGCCAACATTAATTGAGTGGGATAATCGGTTACGGCCACTAAACATTTTGCATGCCCATGAGAAACCTTTCCTTTTTCAACCATATCAATAACTTCGGGATATAAACTAAGTAATCTAACATAATTTGCTATGCTTGAACGATTTTTGCCAATTCTTGCTGCTACCTGTTCTTGTGTTATATTATATTCTTGCATAAGTTTTTGTAAGCTTTTAGCAATTTCAATAGGATTAAGGTCTTCACGTTGTAAATTTTCAATAATACTAATTTCTGCAATTTGTCTTTCAGTATAATTTTTTACTATAGCGTCTATCTCAGTAAGGCCTGCTAGTTTGCATGCTCTGTAACGGCGCTCACCGGCAATAATAAGATAACCATCGTCCATCTTATTCACAATAATAGGTTGGATAAGTCCATGAACTCGTATAGATTCTGCTAGTTCTTCCAAACTTTCTTGATCAAATGTTTTTCTTGGCTGATTTGGGTTTGGATATATTTCAGAAATACTAATTTTACTAACATTTCCTTTTGTTGCAGGGGAATAAGCAGTTCTTTCTTCCAAACTTTTAACTGTTTCTGCTTGTTTAACTGGATTGGTTGTTGTTTCTTCTCTGTCGTAAATAGCTAATAGCTCTTCTAACCCTTTACCTAAACCTCTTCTCATATATACCCCCTTTAAACTCTTTTGTTACTAGCCAAAAATTCATTTGCTAGATTTTGATATGCTATTGCGCCCTTGCTCTTGGCATCGTACATGGCAATAGGTTGTCCATGACTAGGCGATTCTGCTAAACGAATATTTCTTGGAATAAATGTACTATATACCTTTTCCTTAAAATATCTTTGAATTTCTTCAGCCACTTGGTTTACAAGATTTGACCTTGCATCTTTCATTGTAAGTAAAACACCCTCGATTTCAATTGTTGGATTTAAGTGCTTTTTAATTAGCTTTACAGTGTTCATTAGTTGACCTAAACCAACTAATGCAAAATATTCGCATTGGATAGGTATAATAATGCTATCTGTTGCAGTTAATGCGTTAACTGTAAGCAAACTAAGCGATGGAGGACAATCAATAAATATATAATCATACTCACGCTTTGCCTGTATTAGAGCTTCTTTTAGTATATTTTCTCTATTATTTAAATGAACAAGTTCTACTTCAGCTCCAGATAAGTCTACAGTACTTGGCAATACATCTAACCCTTGCATAACGCTAGGATAAATTGCCTCTTTGGTAGAACATTCGCCAATTAAAACCTCGTATATTGTATTATCTTCTTTAGTAGGTTCAACTCCAACAGCACTGGAAGCATTGCCTTGAGGGTCCATATCAATAATTAGAACTCTGTTCCCGGCTTTAGCAACGAAAGCTGCAAGGTTGACACAGGTAGTTGTTTTACCAACTCCACCTTTTTGATTAGTAATTGATATAATTTTGCCCATATTCACCTCTAATTAGATTATAGCATAAATTTAAAAGTTTGTAATCTGTTTTGAGTATGTTTTTAAACTTTTTTAAATCTACATATCTGATATACGCATAATAAATAAAATAGAAAATAAATAAAAAATATTTAATAAATTTAACTTTATTAAATATTAATTATTTTATTTATAACGGCTTAAGTTTTGGCAGATTTTTATTTCTTGGATATTTTTTGTTTGTGTTTTTTATTTTTTTTATAATAACCAAACTTCTGCCACCAGTATTGTTAGGTAAATTAAATTTTTTAATTTCAATTATTTCTCCACCTAATAATTTTATTGCATTTGTGCTTTCCTCAACTTCCTGTTCAATATCTCCAGACTTATAAGCTATAAAACTACCACCAACTTTAACAAGAGGTAAACAATACTCGGCCAATGTATTTAGTTTTGCAACAGCACGTGATACACATATATCGAATTGCTCACGATACTTGATATTAGAACAAAAATCTTCAGCCCTAGAATGATATGTGTTATAGTTTATGGATAATTTATCTTTTAAATACTCTAAAAATATTATTCTCTTGTTTAATGAGTCTACTAAACTTAAATTTATATCTGGTCTTAAGATTTTTATTGGAACTCCTGGGAATCCTGCTCCCGTTCCAACATCTACAACACTTGCATTTAATGGAATGTAATTTATTGCTAATCCGCTATCATAAAAATGTTTGGTATACACTTCTTCTTTTTCGGTTATTGCGGTTAAGTTAACCTTTTGATTATAATCAATCAGTTCATTATAATATATTTCAAACTTTTTAATAACATTATCTAAATTCTCTACATTTAAAATTGAAAACATCTCTTTAAACTCTGACATATTACAAAACTCCTTTCATTTTTAAATATATCATAATTACATTAATGTCAGCAGGGGATACACCGTCAATACGTTTAGCTTGACCTAGGGTTAATGGTTTTATAGTGTTAAGCTTTTGCCTTGCTTCTAATCTTAATCCGTTTAACTGAGAATAATCTAAGTCATCTGGCAATTGAATAGTTTCAAGCTTTTGAGCTTTCTCTATATTGTCATTTTCACGTTTAATGTATCCTTCATATTTAATTTCGGTATTAACATAACTTAACACCTCATCAGCAATACCTTCAAATAAATTTAATTCTTGTTTTAAATCAAAGATATTGATATTATTTCTTTTAACTATCTCACGCACAGTTATTCCATTTGCAACTTCACTTTCACTGTGAGTCCTTAAAAACTCATTTATTTCTTTTGGCGAATATCTTTTATCCAAAACAACTTCCAAATCTTTAATTTGTTTTAATTTTTTCTTGAACTGGCGATATCTTTTGTCATCTACAAGGCCAATATCTCGCCCTAGTTGTGTTAAACGTATGTCACAGTTATCTTGACGTAAAATCAAACGATATTCGGCACGGCTGGTCATCATACGGTATGGTTCTACTATATTTTTGGTTACTAGGTCATCAATTAACACGCCTATATATGCCTGATTTCGGCCCAAAACGATAGGGGATAGCCCTTTTATTGCTCGTGAAGCATTTATGCCAGCCATAAGGCCTTGTGCTCCAGCTTCTTCATATCCGCTAGTTCCATTAATTTGGCCAGCAAAATACAATCCATCTATCTTTTTACTTTCCAATGTTGGTTTTAGCTGCGTTGCATCAATACAATCATATTCAATAGCATAGGCAAATCTCATTATCTTAACATTTTCAAAGCCAGGTATACATTTATACATTTCACGCTGAACATCTACAGGCATTGAACTGCTAATGCCTTGAACATAAATTTCATCGGTGGAGGCACTTTCAGGCTCTAAAAACAATTGATGACGTTCTTTATCCGCAAATCTCATAACCTTATCTTCAATTGAAGGGCAGTATCTAGGCCCAATTCCTTTTACCTTGCCGGAATATAATGGAGCACGAGAAATGTTGTTACGTATTACTTCGTGCATTTTTTCGCTAGTGTATCCTAAATAACATATTTGTTTGTTTTTAGTGTTGCTTTTGTTTAAAATTGAAAAGTTATGGCCTAATTCATCTCCATTTTGAACCTCAAATTGTGTATAGTCAATACTTTTGCCGTCAACTCTTGCTGGCGTTCCTGTTTTAAAGCGCAAAATATCAAATCCTAGACGCATTAAGCTTTTGGTTAGATGATTTGCCGGTTCAAAGCCGTTTGGGCCCGTAAACTTACAATAATCGCCTATTATAATCTTCGAATTTAAATATACGCCCGTACAAACAATTACCGCCTTGGCGCCAAAGCTTTCGCCAGCCAATGTTGTAACTCCAACAACCTTGCCATCTTTAACTATAATATCACTAACTTCGGCTTGTAACACATCTAAATTTGCTTGGCGTTCCAATGTTCGCTTCATTTCAGTATGGTAAACCACTTTATCTACTTGAGCACGTAAGCTTTGCACAGCAGGGCCTTTACCACTGTTAAGCATACGTAGTTGCAACAATGACTTATCGGCATTTATTGCCATTTCACCGCCTAGTGCATCAATTTCACCCGCTAATTGACCTTTTGCCGTTCCTCCTATTGATGGATTGCATGCCAAAAATCCAATGCTGTCAAGATTAAGGGTTACAAGTAAGGTTTTGCAGTTTAGACGCGAAAGAGCAAGACACGCTTCACAACCTGCATGTCCACTTCCAATAACTATTGCATCATAATTATCAACATATTTCATATTATTTCCCTAAACAGAACTTTTCAAAAATTCTGTCAATTATTTTTTCATTTGAACTAACACCACTAACTTCGCCCAAATATTGCCAGCACATATGAATATCGGCCACAACAAAGTCAAGGCTTGTGCTTGTAAAAGTGTTAATAGCGCTATTTAGCGCCTCTTTTGCGTTGTTGATGCATTCAATATGGCGCGTGTTTGACAAATAAAATTGTGATGTGTTGTACCCTTGTGCAATTGTTTTATCAAAAACCATTTGCTTTAGCGATTCAACATTTGTACCATCTTTAGCACTAATATAAATTACATTATCCTCATTTTGTTCTTTTGTTGTGGATAAGTCAATTTTGTTATACACAATTATTGTTGGCTTATCTTCCATTTCAATATTTTGAGGATTTGATATATCTATTAGTTTTAATACCAAATCTGCGTCTTGAATACTTTGTTTAGCGCGGTCAATACCAATTTGTTCAACAATATCATTACTTTCACGTATTCCTGCGGTATCAAACAACCTAAACACAATACCATTATAAACATATTCAGCCTCAACAATATCACGTGTAGTACCAGCAATATCGGTTACAATGGATTTATCGCTATTAGTTAATGAATTAAGCAAACTTGATTTACCCGCATTAGGGGCACCAACAATTGCCACTTTAACTCCATTTTTTATCTTCATTCCACTAATCTTTGTAGCAAGCAAAGTATTTAACTCGTCTTCAATTTGTTTTAATCTGGTCAACACTTGTTCATTTTCAATATCGGTATATTCATACTCTGGATAATCCAATTTGGCTTCAATTTCGGCTAAAATATCAGTAAGTTGTGTTTGTAAATCTGATATAATTTGCAATAATTTACCTTGCGCCAGTGCACTTCCAGCTTTGGCTTGGGCTTCACTTTCCGAATTTATAATATCAATAATCCCTTCAGCTTGGTCAACACTTAACTTTCCATTCAAAAATGCACGTTTAGAATATTCACCTGGCTCAGCCATACGTGCGCCTAATTTTTGGCAAACTGAAATAACTTGTTGGGCAATAAAATATCCCCCATGACATTGAATTTCAGCAATGTCTTCACCCGTATAAGAGTTTGGCGCTTTAAAATATACAACTAGCGCATTATCAACAATATCATCTAAATATATATCTTTCAAATACATATATCGTGGCAAAAAATCACTATCACACTTTGTTATACTCTTTAGTATTTGATGTGATTTATCTCCACTTATTCTAACTATAGCAACACCCGCTTTACCAGGCGGAGTAGCAAGTGCCACAATTGTATCTTCTAACATATAAACCTCGTTTATAAGTATATCACAAATCAAACCAATTTACTAGTAGTATAAATAAAATATATCCTTAAATTTCAACAAAATAGTGCATAAGATGTGTATAACCTAATATTAAAAACAAAAATTAAGGCTTTCGCCTTAACTTTTATCTTTTAAATTTAATTACAACGTGACGTTTTTCGCCTTCGCCCATACTTTCTGTTTCTACCAAAGTTCTGTCTTGAAGTGCTGAATGTACTATACGACGTTCGTACGCGCTCATTGGGTCCAAATGCACGTTACGTTCAATTTCTTCAGCTTTGTCAGCCATTTTATTTGCTAAATCAACCAAAGTTTGTTCACGAGCCTTCTTATAATTTTCAACATCAAGGTAAACTCTATATCTTCCTTCACCTGCACGCTTTAATCCTCCAAGCAAAGTTTGTATAGCATTAAGTGTTTCGCCACGGTATCCAATAAGTTTTCCAACATTTTGACCTTTAATGTTAAAACTTAGGTCGTTTTCATTAATTTGATATTCAATTTCAATATCAATCTTCATATTTTTAGCAAGCTCTATTAAAAACTCTTCAACTCTTGCCTTTAATTCATCTGGACTAACAATTTTTACTTCCTTTACAATTTTTTCAACTTCAGGTTGAGCTTCAACTTTTTCTTCGACAACCTCAACAGGGCTGCTTTCAACAGTTTCAACTTCAGTTTCTTCAACTTGTTCTATCAATTCTTGTTCAGGTTGTGCTTGTTCAGTCTCCTTTTCTTCAACTTCTACAACTTCAACCTTAACCTCTTCGATTTGTGGTTTTTCTTCATACATTAAGCACACTTTAGCTTTTTTGAACAAACCGCCTGTTTCCAAAATCTTAATATCAACATCTTCACGAGTTAACCCAATGGTTCTTAACCCATCTTCAATTGCTACATCTACATTTTTACCAATACTAATATATTCTTTCATAATCCTTATCCTTTATTGTAATTTCTACTGTATTCTACTACTTCTGTATTGCCTTTTTTATATACAACATTGTTATCACCTTTATTAGTTGGCATACACAAATCAACAACGGTTGATATAATGGCAGATACTATCGAGTTTGTAATAATATACAAAGTAAACAAAGCACTAGATGTTGCTGCAAATATTACCATAAATAAAGGCATTATAAACAACATTACTTTTGTACTTGGATTTTTAACACCCGTTTTCTTTTCCTGCAATTTAGTTTGTAAAAATTGTACTAGGAAAGTTATTGCGCCTGCTAATATTATCAACAAATAACAACCATTGTTTGGTGTTTTATACTCAATAATACCCTTAATTTTATTATAATCGGCTTCAAATTGTTCTAAATTAGCTTCTACTACAATACCATTTTTAAGTGCGTATTTTTTAAATGCTGAGTAATTAACTACAGGAGAAGTTTTAGAGTCTCCTTTCCATACATTCTTAACCCACATAAAGCTATATTTTTTAGATTGCTCTTTAAATTTAGCATTTACTTGATTAGAAATATATGTATCTATTTTAGCTTGGTCAATTTCAGTTCCATCTTTCAAAAATTCATCTTGATTATCCACTGTATATGTTACAGCTTGTTGATAAGTTTGATATATTTCATTAAAAGCTTTATTTTCCTGCTTGGTTGACAATGACTTTAAACCTATAAACAATGATGTAAACACGGTTAAGGTTATAATCATCGATACAAGCAGTGTTAAGCATGTCCCTGTCATGTTAAAGTTATATTTTTTAGCTAATTCCATTTGTTTTTGGTTTAGCTTGTTTCTATCTCCTGGATATTGTTGTTGAACTTTTTGTAGTTCTGGTTGCATTATGGCCTGCATTTTAGCATTTTGAGCATTTGTACGCTTTTGCATAATTTCAATTGGTGTTAATACCAATTTAATTGCAATTGTAAGCAATATTATTGCCCAACCATAATTTCCCACCCATTTTACAAACAAGTCAATCAATTTCCCCCAAAAGGCTTTTGTTATTAGTAATTGTGAAAATTTTAACACACCCATTTGTACACTCCTAAAATATTTAATGGTTCTAAATCTAATCCGCCTTTATGCGTTTTGGTACATCTAAAAAGACGTTTAGTTCCAATAATAACGCCAGTTACAGCGTTAAATTTAAGCACACAACGCATCATATAAATTGAGCACGTTGGCATTTTTGAACAATTTGAACCAATCAGTGGTGATATAATTAATTTATAAAAAATCAAGAATACAAGCTCTACACATAACAATGGAAAAAGCACGATTTTTAACATTTTATACATCTTTTGTATCCTTGATTAAATCATGTTTAATTAAAAATTGATTAAACTGTTCATTTAAAACCATAAAGTCTACACTAGTAGCTTCAGGCTTTAATGTTATAATATAATTTTTGATTGCTAAAATTGGTAATTTAACTCTAACAATTTCGCTCATAATTCGCTTATACCTACTGCGTGTAACCGAATTACCAACCTTATTGCTAACTGAAATACCAACTTTTGCAACAGGCAATTTTGTATCAACATAGTGAACGGAAAAATACTTACAACTATAAAACAAACCTTTTCTATAGATGTAATTAAATTCTTTGGTTTTCTTTACTCTGTTAATTCGTTTTAACATACCACTTCCTATGCTGATAATTTATTTCTTCCTCTATTTCTGCGTCTCTTTAAAACCTTTCTGCCTGACAATGTCTTCATTCTAGCTCTAAAGCCATGAACTTTACTTCTTTGTCTTTTCTTTGGTTGATAAGTTTGCTTCATAATCTTCTCCTTTTATCAAAATCAAGTAATAGCATTATAACTTTAATCTTGCGATTTGTCAATGATAATTTAAAATTTAAACAAAAAGTTATCCACAAAATTCACTTTCAATGTGGATAACTTTATTATCAATTATTTAAAAATATATATATTATATATAAAATAATGTTATTTTAGTCTTAAACCATTCTTACTGGTAGTATTAAGAACAAATAGTCTTCATTTTCATTTGGCGTAACAATACAATGTGAAATTGCATTGCTAAAGTTGATTTTTATATATTCATCTTCAGTTGCACGCAAGCAATCTGTAAAGTATTTTGAATTGAATGCAATAACAATATCAGCACCTTTCATTGTTACTGGAATATTCTCCTTAACATTACCAATTTCACTATCAGATGTTAAAACTAATGAATTTTCAGTTATATCAAACTTAACTCTACTGTTTTTATCACCTTTTGATAATAAACTTGCACGGTCAATAGCATCTTCAAGTTGAGATTTCTTAATTGTAATCGTTGTATTAAAGTTAGAATTTAAAATTTGACGATAATTTATAAATTGACCTTCTAAAAGTCTTGTTGTTATAACTGTATCAATCATATCAACCATTAAATTGTTTGAATGTACATAGACCTTAACGGTTTCATCATTATCTAACATTCTTGCAATCTCTGCTAAACTTCTTGCTGGCACAATAAAGCTAAAATCTGAAGTTGTAGTATTAATCTTTTGATTTGCCATAGCCATTCTAAATCCATCTAGTGCAACAGCACGAACACTTTCGCTATTAACTTCAAACAATACACCTTTTAAAATTGGTCGGCTATCATCTACCGCAACAGCAAATATTACAGTGTTAATCAAATTCTTTAACGCACTTCTATTAATTTCAAAGTATTCCACTTTATCAATATTCTTAAGCTCTGGAAATTCAAGTACATCCATGCATTGAATAAATCCTTCACTATCTGAATAACTAATTCTTAGTTGATTGCGTTCATTTAGTTCCAAACTAATCTGTTCATTAGTTAATTTTCTTAAATATTCTCCAAATAATTTACCAGGAACAACTGTTTCGCCTTCATCAATAACTTCAGCTTTAATTGTTTTTTGAATAGACAATTCTAAATCTGTGCCTGACAAAACTACTGAGTCTCCAAAAGCACTAATCTTTATACCTTCCAAAATTGGAGATATTGTTTTTGAAGAAACTGCCTTTAAAACTTTATTAACAGCTTCTGATAAATCTAATCCGTCACATCTAAATAACATAATCTTCTCCTATAAGCACTTTAATAATAACACACAACCCTAAATCTGTCAATAATTATAGCCAAAATTTTAACACATATTTTTATTTTTTTATATATAATATGTTAACTATATTTATTAGAATATAATAATCTTAACCATTTCGACACTATTAATAAATAAGTATACTGCTTTATTAAATATTAGTTAAAAAAAGTATACTTAATTTATAATAATATGTTATAACAAATACGCTTAAAATATTCAATAGTGTGCTTAAAATAAGTTATCCACGACATGTGGACAAGTATGTATTTATCCACAAAACGCACCATAATTTTTATCCACATAACCATCTTTTTTCATTTAATAAATTAAGTACTATATTTTTTAGCATAACATAAAAATTAAGTATATATATTTATTAAATGATTGAGTACAGATAAAATCCAGTTTTAGTAAATATAAATTTTACTAATAAATAAGTATATTGATTTATTAATACGCACGTGCTAATTAAAATTTACTTATATATATTTATTTTTTTAAAATATTAGATATATTATGGGCTGTGGATATGTGTATAACTCAAAATACCACCATATAAAGTGTTTAAAAACAATAACAGTACAATATATTGTAAAATTGCACAAAAAAATTTGTGGATAAAAAGTGTAAAATAATACACAATTTACCCACAAATCTGTGTAAAAGTGCCAAATTTCGCGTTTTAGTATCTTAAAATCTGCGATTTGATGTCTCCAACCAATGTTTTTATATGTGGATTAGTCTTCATCTGTGTGGATATCTTATCTCTTGCGTGCATAATGGTTGTATGATCTCTACCACCAAATATTGTACCAATAGCAGTTAAAGGAATATCTAGCATTTCGTTAATTAAATAAATACAAAGTTGACGAGGTTCAACAATTTCTTTATTTTTCTTTTTTCCAATCAATTCTTCTTTTGAAATTTTAAAGAATTGGCATACAGTTTGTACAATACGTTCTGCATCTAAAGTTTCTTTTTCTGGCTCTTCACTATCTTTTAAAGCTTCTCTAGCGTCATCCATATTAGCAGATGACTTTCCAATCAATGATGAATAGAAGACCACCTTTGAAAGTATTCCTTCCATTTCACGAATATTGGTATTAAGTTTTTGTGCAATAAAGTCAATCACTTCATTATCTACTAAATAGCCTTCCTGACTAGCTTTTTTACGTAATATTGCAACACGAGTTTCATAATCCGGAGTTTGTATATCCTGAATTAATCCACTGCTAAAGCGAGAACGTAATCTTTCTTCCAAAGCGGACATATCTTTAGGAGAGCGATCTGATGCAATAATAATTTGTTTGTTATTCTGATACAAATCATTAAATGTATGGAAGAATTCTTCTTGTATTCCCATCTTGTTAGAGATAAACTGGATATCATCAATCATCAATACGTCGACGTTACGATATTTTTCTCTGAAGAATAAATTTGCTTTATCTTTACCCGAACGAATAGATTCAACATAATCATTTGTAAATTTTTCACATGTTACATACAAAACATTAAGCTCGGGTCTAGTATTGTTTAAATGATTACCTACGGCATGAAGTAAGTGGGTTTTTCCAAGTCCTACTCCACCATAAATAAATAATGGATTAAATTTAGAACTTGGATTTTCAGCAACACTTAACATGGCTGCATGCACAAATTGATTGCTTTTACCAACAACAAAATTGTTAAATGTATATTTTTGATTAAATTTTGATTTTAACTTATCATCGCCAGTTTGCTCGATATGTTTTGGTTGAAGATTTTCAATTTCCTTTTCTTCAATAATCCTAACCTCTGTATAAAGATTAAATACTTGATGAACAGCTGATTGGATTTTTGACAAAATGTTAGAATTAGTTGCTTGATGTTTAGCCGAACTACTAGGAGCTTGCAAAATTAGTTCATCGTCATGATAGCTAATTGGCTTAAGAGTATTAATCCACAAATCAAAAGTGATTGCTGTCACTTGATTTTGTAACACACTTAAAACATTATTCCATTGTTCTTGCAACATAACACACCTCTTAATAAATATATTTACAAATTTTTTAGTTATAATTAATAATATTATACACTTAATTTATTAAAATGTCAATGCTAAAAATAAAACCAATTCAAAATTTTAGCAAATTCTAGCAAGTATGGTTTCTACTCAACAAAAAAAGCAAAACATTAAGTTTTACTTTTGTGTACCATTTTCAATATATATTTTATTTCCATCGAGGTTTAAATTTATATCAGCACATGAAATAATTGTTTGATAATTTTTAACAATACCAAGGAGCCTTTCTTGGCGATTGTTGTCTAGTTCACTTAACACATCGTCCAACAAAAGAACAGGATATTCTTTAACTTCTTCTTTTATAATTTCCATTAATGCAAGTTTTAACGTTAGTGCTACTGTTCGTTGTTGACCTTGAGATGAAAAATATCTGCAGTCCTGATTATTAACTTTAAAAATAATATCATCTCGGTGTGGACCAATTAAGGTATGTTGCATTTCCAGCTCTTTATTTAAATTTAAATTAAATTGACTGGTTAAATCGTCAAAAATAGAAATATTATTTTTTTCTGCAAAAGAGTAGGAAATATCAAGAGTTTCACCTAAAATAATTGAATTGTAAATCATTTTCGAATATTTTTTCAAATTTTCAATAAATAAAATTCTTTTTTTAATTATTTTTTCAGCTATCAATATGAGTTGTGGTGTCCATATATTTAATTGCTCTATTTTAGATTGATTACTTATATTTGATTTTAACACACAATTACGTTGTTTTAATATTTTATCGTAGCGTATTAAGTCAAACATATATTGTTTATCAAATTGGCTAATAGATATATCTAAAAAATGTCTTCTATCTTCAGGAGTTTCTTTAACTAATCTTAATTCATCTGGTGAGAAATATACAACATTAAGCTCTCCAATAAGTTGTGTAAGTTTTACAATTGGTATTTTATTAATCTTAATTACTTTTTTGTTAGAATTGTTTAATGTAACCTCAATATTTTTAGTTCCACCAATTGTATTAAAATCCAAGCTAACTTGTGCATACTCGTTTTCAAACTTAATCATTTGCTTTTCTTTACTGGTGCGAGGGCTTTTACTAATAGCACACAAATATATACTTTCTAGCAAATTGGTTTTCCCTTGCGCATTTTTACCCAACACAAAATTTACTCCATTACTAAATTTAATTATGGAGTTAGTATAATTTCTAAAGTTGGTAAGTTTAATGCTATTAATTTTCATATTGTTTTAATAAATCAAATTAATATATAAAATATATATCAAATCATTTTAATTATATCAAAAAATAACAAATAGTCAATAAATTTAATAAAAATTAAAAACAAATGATAAAATTTATTAAAAATACAAATGATAAATTTTATTTTTAAATTGATATAATGATATAATACTTAATTGTGTTTTTTTGAATAATTACATTAATACAAATGTATAATAACAGTAAGTTGAATAGTGGCTGTTTTAAGATTCAAATATATATTACTACAAATAGATATGATAGATAGGTATATTATATGATATATTTAAGCGGACTAAAGATTACGTATTATATAATGTATATATATAATAAATATACTATATATATTATATATGCGCGTGCGTATATAATATATATAGGTATGGATTGGTATACTTAATAACAAATTATTGGATTTAATTGTAATAATTAACAGGGTAAACATCAATAAAAAACTCTTGGTCATGCCAAGAGTTTTTTATATTTAATTATTTGCGATATTATTATCAACAACACAGCAAGCCATTGCTAAAGCTCCTTTCCCAATGTGGCAAGCAATTGCAAGAGGAAGTGGGTCAATAAAACTAATTGGATAGTCGTTTAATTCACTTTCAACTTCATTTTTAAACATTTTTAGTTCGTTATCATCTGACGTTGTATGGGCTAGTGCTAGTACAATCTTTTTATTAGATGGAATATTGTTAAATCTTGTTTGAATATCTTTTTTAATAGCATTAATCATTTTTGATTTTGCTTGTTTAACCGTTAATACTTTTGCATAAGAATCTAATTTATCTCCTTGGATTTGAAGTACTGGCTTAATGCTAAGCAAAGAGCCAATAGCTGCCGCTGCAGGAGTTATACGTCCACCCTTCTTAAGATATTTAAGGGTAGGAACCATAATATAAATACTAGAATTTAAACAGTTTTGTTCCAAAATGTTTTTAATTTCAAGTGCTGATTTACCTTGTTTTGCAAGTTCTAAAGCCTCCAAAACATCTAATTTAAGAGTAACTGATACGCGTTTATTATTTACAACATGGACTTTTCCGTTGTAATTGCTGGCTGAAAACATTGATGATTGATATGTAGAACTTAAGCCACTTGATAAAGGAATGTAAACAATTTCATCATATTCTTTTAGCATTTCATTCCAAACGGATTTAACCAGTTCTTGACTTGGTTGAGATGTTGATACACTTGCAGAACTATCTAATTTTTCATAAAACAATGATTGTGTTAAATTTTTATCTTCACTATATTCCTCACCATTAATAAGGAAAGGTATGTAAGTCATTTTAATTCCTAATTTATTTGCTTCTTGAATTGTGAAGCCCGAACTATTATCGGTAACAATACCAACTTTAGCCATAGTTTTCTCCTTTATGTATAACAATGATAATATTATATATTATTATAAAAGGAATTGTCAACTAAAATAGACACATGTTTATTTTATACTAATATAAAACGCTTAAAAATTTAGGAATCTATTATTGGTTGAATAAAATTTTTAAATTTATAATCAACTTGTTAAAATTGTTTGTAAAATTTTGATTTGTTTGCTATGATATTAGTAATTAAAAGGAGGGGATTTTATGAATCTACCTAACAAATTAACTATTTTACGTGTAATTATGATACCGCTAGTAATGGTGTTTTACATGGTTGATGCTATACCTTTTGGTAAGATAATTGCATTAGCTTTATTTGTAATCGCAGCATTTACTGATTTCTTAGATGGTTATATAGCTAGGAAGTATAATCTTGTAACGGATTTTGGTAAATTTTTGGATCCAATTGCAGATAAATTACTTGTAATAAGTGTATTGATTATGATTGTTGTTGATGGTACAGTTCCAGGTCCATGGGGCGTTATTGTGCTTACAGTAATTATTAGTCGTGAGCTTATTATTGATGCATTTAGGCTAATTGCTTGCACTAAGGGTATTGTTTTGGCCGCTGATATTATTGGTAAAGCTAAAACTATGGTTCAATGCTGGACAATGCCATTATGTATCTTGTTATCATTCTTTAATGGAATAGCAAAATTTGACGGAACAGTTGGTTTGACAGTTTTTTCTGTAGTATGTTATGTGTTAATTGGCGTTTCGGCTGTATTAACCGTAATTTCCGGGGTAAACTATATCGTAAAGAACAAACAAGTTATTAGCACTAAATAGTGCTAAATTGTTTGTTTTAAATTCAAAACTTAAAACATAAAAAGGAATGAATATGGATAGAGAGGAAAAACAAAAAGTGCTTAGCCAAGTAATATTGCAAATTGAAAAGCAATTTGGCAAAGGCTCTATTATTAAGATGGATGAAGAGGCTAGAAAGGATATTGAAGTGATACCAACTGGCTGTTTAACGCTTGACTACGCTTTGGGTGTTGGTGGCCTTCCAAGAGGGCGTATTATTGAAATTTATGGCCCTGAATCTTCTGGTAAAACAACAGTTGCTTTGCACGTTGTGGCAGAAGCTCAGAAGATGGGGGGAGTGGCAGCCTTTATTGATGCTGAGCATGCGCTTGACCCTAATTATGCTAGTAAATTGGGTGTAGATATCAATAACTTATATGTATCTCAACCGGATACTGGTGAACAGGCACTTGAAATTACCGAACAATTGGTTCGTAGTGGCGGCGTGGATATTGTGGTTGTAGACTCAGTTGCAGCGCTTACACCAAAAGCTGAAATTGACGGCGAAATGGGTGATAGTTTTATTGGTTTGCAAGCTAGACTTATGAGTCAGGCCTTAAGAAAGTTAACATCTGGTATAGCTAAAAGTAATACTTTGGTTATATTTATTAACCAGTTGCGTGAAAAAGTTGGCGTAATGTTTGGCTCACCTGAAACAACACCGGGTGGTAAGGCGCTAAAGTTCTATTCAAGTGTACGTATGGATGTTCGTAAAGTAGAAACTTTAAAAAGCGGACAAGATATGGTTGGTAGTAGAACACGTGTTAAAGTGGTAAAAAATAAGGTTGCTCCACCATTTAAACAGGCGGAATTTGACATTATGTATGGTGAAGGAATTTCAATGCTTGGATGTTTGCTTGATATGGCTATTGAATTTAATATTGTTGAAAAAAGCGGTTCTTGGTTTAGTTATAATGGAAATAAAATTGGTCAAGGACGTGACAATGTAATAACATATTTACAAAATACACCAGAATTGGCTGATGAAATTGAAAAATTAATAAGAGAGAAAATGGTATAATGGCAAATTTAGGAAGTATAGTTAGAAATAGCGCCCTAAATAATTTATCAGAAAAAGGCTATCAGGGGCAATGTGTAGTTTTGAAAAATGAGGAATATGAAAATGCTTTACATTCCTTGTTTTTGCAGACTTTTGCCGAAGCTGAAAAATGTAAACTTGTTGCAAAGGTTAAAACTATGTATGCTGATATGTTGGAGATTATTAAGGCTTTAATGTCACATAATAAAATAAAAGCAAAAGAGGTAAGATTGTCTTCTAATCAAGCATTAAAGTGGTATGCGCATTTTGACTCTGATGAGGTAAAAATAAGTAGGGCTAAAACTAATTTACTAAATAGATTTACTGAATTAAAGTATATTAAATCTCAAGAGGTTAAAAAGGACCAATTTAACGAGATATTTAATGCATTTAATGATTTTGTTGAAGCAAAAGGTTGTAAGCTTGAATTAATTGAGAAGTTAAGACTGGCAATGAGAGAAAAGTTTGGAGATTATAGTAAGGGGCTATGTCTAAAAGAGGTGGTTAAGGTAAAAAAATACACCATATAATACAAAGGACGTAATTATGTTAGTTAATTTAAAAATTAAAAATGTGGCGTTGATTGATAGTTTAGATATAACTTTTGATAATCGTTTAAATGTAATAAGTGGCGAAACTGGCTCAGGTAAAAGTATTATGCTTAATGCCATGGGCTTTGTGTTTGGCGACCGTCTTGACAAAACGTTGCTTAGAGAAGGTACCGACAACATGCGTGTCGATGCCTTTTTTGACGAACTTGATAGTGGATTTAAAACATTTTTAAAAGAATATGCCGGTATAGAAATTGAAGATGAAATGGTAATTACACGTGAATATTATGATACAGGCAAAACCATATGCAAAATAAATGGCGAAAGTGTAAACACTACTATTTTAAAGAAGGTTAGTAGTAGGTTAATTGACATTCATGGGCAACATGAACATCAATCTCTTATGGACAATGAATATCAGCTGGATATATTAGATTTGTTTTCAAAAGGCGAAATTGAACCATATTTAGATAACTTGCATGCGTTGATTGAAGAGTTAAATTGTATTAACACTAAATTAAGTGGACTTGGTGGAAATCTAGAACAAAAACAAAATCTTATTGACTTGTACACATATCAAATTAATGAAATAGACAATGCAGGAATAAAACAGGGAGAATACGAGGATATTTTACAGCAAATTAAGGAAATGAAATCGTATGAAAAAATTGCTGAAAAGTTGCAAGCTAGTTATTCAAATTTGGCTTCAAATGGATATGTAACCCCAGCAAGTGATTTAATTTCAGATACGTGTAGACAAATTTCTGGATTACAAGAGTTTGGTGAAAAATATGTTGTGTTAAGTAATAGGCTTGAAAGTGTGTCTGTAGAGCTTGATGATATTGCTAAAACTATAAATGAGTATTTAAATAGTGGAAATTTTGATGCTGCCTTGTTGCAACAGCTAGACGAACGCGCAGATTATATTAAAGACTTGTTTAGAAAGTATGGTGGCGATTATGAAAGCCTAATCAAATATTATAATGATATAACTGAAAAACTTAACAATTTGATTAATAGTGAGGCTGTGCATAAAGATTTGTTAGAAAGAAAAGATAAATTGTTGATGCAAATACAAAAAGTGCAAGATAATATAACTGCAATACGAACTAAAAACGCAATAAGTATGGCTAGCAAAATTCAAGATGAAATAAGCTTGTTGGGTATGCCGAATGCGAGTGTAAAAATAAACTTAAGTAAGCGCACGGAACCTTATACTTTAAAGGGGCAAGACGTGGTGGAGTTTATGTTTTCAGCTAATATTGGTTTTGAGTGTAAACCGCTTGCAAAAATTGCGTCTGGTGGCGAGCTTAGTAGATTTATGTTGGCGTATAAAATTGTTGTAGCAGAGCTAGATGAAATTAATACATTGATTTTTGATGAGATAGATACAGGACTTAGCGGTAAAATGGCTGGAGTAGTTGCGGAATGTTTGGCAAAGCTGTCAAGAATCAAACAAGTTATTACAATTTCACACTTACCGCAATTGGCGTCTATGGCAGATACGAATTTTAGGGTGGAAAAATATAGTGATGACACAACTCACACAAGGTTAACAAAAATTAAAGATAGAGAATTGTATTTTGAAATTGCTCGACTAATGGGTGTTGGTGAAAATGCACAAGCTCTTCAAGTTGCACAAGAAGCAAAATTTAAATGCAACGAATTTAAAAATAATTTAAATAAAAAATAAATTATATTAAAATATAGAATAAGTATTTTAATATAAAAAATAATTTTTAATAAAAATTATTTATTTAAAATAAATATATCTATAAAATCGAGAAAATGCTATAAATAAGTGTTAAATTGCGGTATTTAAATATAATAATTATATCAAATAATACAATTAAGAAATATTTAATAATATTTAAATAAAAAATAAAAGCATAATTTAAATGCTTTTATTTTTTTAATAATTATTGTCTTGTATCTGATGTGAAGAATATTGCAAGTGTTCCAGGTCCAGCGTGTGAACCAACAATTGGGCCGATGTTAGAAATAATTGGTTTTATAGATAATCCCTTTTCAATTAATGATGCAAGAAGATTTGCATCATCAATACAATCGGCGTGAGCTATAAATACTATATCTGAAAGATTGTTTTTAGAACTTATTACTTTGTCAGCCAATACATTAATTGATTTTTTACGGCTGATAACTTTTTGAATGTTTGTTAATCTGCCCTCATCATCAGCGTGCAGTACTGGTTTAATTTGAAGCAATGTTCCAATACCAGCTGTCAGTTTACTGATACGTCCAGTACGTGCCAAATATTTTAAGCTATCAACAATGAATAGGTGACTCATTTGCTTGCTAACGTTTAAAGCATATTCTGCAATTTCGTCTAATGATTTAGTTCCATCATTGTAAATGCTGGCCATAACCGCAATTAGACCTTCGCCCATACTGGCGGATAAACTGTCAACAACGCGTATGCGGTCGCCGTAGGTTTGTTTTAATTGTTCGCTAGCATTAATAATATTGTTGTATGTGCCGCTCAAATTTTTACTAAAACCAATATGAACTATATCATAATCTTGTTTTAATAGATTTTCAAAAAATGCTAATGCATCAAATTCGTTAACCAAACTAGTGCTAACTTTTTTATCTGCACGCATGGCTTTGTAAAAGTTTTCGGTGCTAATTGGGTTACTTTGAGAATTGTACTCAACTTCATCAACAATTAAATTTAGTCCGATAGTTGCAATGTTATATTGCTTGCATAGTTCCGGAGTTAGGTCGCAAGTATCTTCAGTGGTTATTATTATTTTATTCATCAGTTTCTCCTAAAAAAATATAATTTCAACATGCTTAATTTATTATAACATTAAAAATTAAAAATAACAACTAAATATTAAGCTAAAATTTTACGTATTTTGTCAAAAACATATTTTGATTTATTATAATAAATTTAAAAAAGTATTAGGAGAAATATATTTATATATGTTAAAATATTTATAAAAGGAGATAAATATGGCAAAAGAAGCGAAAAAAGTACAAACAAAAGCAAAAATAAACTGGGGCTGGGATGCGCCAGAAAGTCGTAATGGTAAAGCGTCACGAACAACAAAGCGTAAGACTAATAGAACAATTAAGAAATTGGGATTTAAGGCAATCTTAATTATTTTACTTGTAACAATTATAGGTGCAGCAATTGGCGCTGGTGTGTGCTGGTATTTAACGTTGGACGACCAGTTTGTTATTATTGGTAAAGACGAAATCACACTTACATTAAAGGATGAAAATGAAGAATGGGGACTTAACAATTGCTATAATGATGAGGGCGTAAAAGTGGTGTCTTTTGGTAGAGATGTAAGCGATAAAGTTTATATTGAAACCAACTTAAAGCAAAATCCAAACCGAACTTATTATGCCGATGAGGTTGGAACATATTATATAATTTATAGGGTTGACGATATAAAGTATGGTAAAATATTTACCGTTCAACGCATACGATTGATTACTTTTGTTGAAAGTACACCAGACAACGAAGTGGACTAAGGAGGGAAAAACATGAAAAATAAAGCGTTAGTAATATTTTTATCATTAATAATGTTTGTTATTGGTGGTATTGGTGGTGTGGGCACGCTTGCCTACATAACATTGCCATATAATGAAGAGCTGATTGAAACTGAAAGTGTGTATTTTTCTAAATCTGCTGAGGGTGATACTATTAAACTAGCTGAAGGCGTACAGCAAGCCGAAGCTGGGGCTGTGTCGGTACACTTTTTAGAAGTTGGAAATAAATATACAGGCGATTGTACATATATTAAAGTTGGTGAAAATATTGATATACTAATTGACTGTGGTTCAAAATCAAATAGTGTTGCAACGGTTAGTAATTATCTAAATCAATATGTAACAGATGGGGTGTTGGAGTACGTGATTGTAACTCATGCGCACCAAGACCATTATGCGGGTTTTGCAACAACAGCAAAGGTTGATAGTATATTTGATTTGTATGAATGTGAAACAATAATTACATTTGCAACCACAAACCAAAAAATGCCAACCCAATATAAGGAAGAAACAATAGATACAAAACAACATATTTCTAAATTGGGTATTACAAGCTATAGCGAAACAACAACTTCAACAAGCACATTATATGCAAACTTTAACCGAGAATTAACTGCAGAATTGGAAACAAAGCTTACAAAAGGCGAAAAAGCAGGAAATTATCCAACACACTTAACAGCAAGTGAAGTATTAGAACAATATACTGATGGTAAAATTGAGTTAGATCAAGCAAATAATATTAATTTACAGATATTAAATAACTATTATTACGAAAATGAAGGGCATGAAAATGATTATTCGGTTTGTACTCTTTTAAATCAGGGAGATAAATATTTTATCTTTACTGGCGATTTGGAAACAGAGGGCGAAGAGTATTTGGTGCAAGAAAGTCGTAATCCGGTATTACATCAAACTGATTTTTGTGTTGAAGTGTACAAGGCAGGCCACCATGGAAGTAAAACATCATCATCAATTGAGTTGTTAGATGTAATTAAACCAAAAATTGTTTGTGTGTGCTGTTGTGCTGGAAGTAGTGAATACACTAGTGCTGTTGAAAACCAATTCCCAACGAAAATATTTATTGAAAATGTGTCTAGATTTACAACCAAAGTTTACGTAACAACCCTTTGCGTGGATTACCATAATGATGAATTTGTATCATTCAATGGCAATATTGTAATAATGGCAAAGAAGGACGATGTTGATGTTAGTGTGTATTGCAGCAATAATACCACTGTATTAAAAGATACTGAATGGTTTAAAAATAATAGATATGATATGTGTAAAGATGCATTTGATTATAATGATATTAGTCGACAATGGTTACAAACTGAATAGATAAAAAATAGGAAGAAATACATCTTCCTATTTTTAAAAATCCATAATTTTTGTCATGGTGTCGCTACTTGCTTTGTTATTATATTCAAATGTAATATTGTTTTTACGGATGCCAAACGAGTTACATTCTTCAATAGCCTTTTTAAGTAATGGCTTACTATATCCTAACCGTCTACAAAATGGCCTAATGCATTCTATTATGTGGGCACAGTTGATGTTGTTAATATTTGTATAACAAACAATCTCTAGCATGCCAACCAGGGTATGATTAATTGTTGCAAGGTATGTAAGTTTGCTTCCTGGCATATTATTAAAATTATAGCAATGAGTTTGATTAATTGTATTGGCTAACCAATCAATATAGTTATTAAAAAGGTTTAAATCACTTGTACCATTAAATTTACAATTTGTATTAAAAAATTCTTGTTGCATTTCAAGTACTGCTTTTTCATCTAATATGTTTGGTTCATGTATTGTAAAATCAAGTTCTTTTGTAATCATAATTAAAGTATATCATAATAAGCAAGTATAAAAAATAGTTTAAGGTAAGGTTAAAATAATGTTCTATTATTTTTCGCAAACAAATTTGTAAATAAAATTAATCAAAGTGGAAAATATAGCTTACATGAGGTGATTATGTTTAAAACTTTGCTTTGCGCTTGTATGTGTGCTACAATGTTGGTAGGTGGAAATATGGAAAATAAAGATATTAAAAGTTATATCGTAAGTAGTAATAAAGCTGAAGTTGTTATTGATGATAAACATATTATCGTTGAATATGATAATAATTTAAATCAAATATTAAATAATATGTTAAGCAACAGCCACACAATGCCTGCAATTGGTGTAAGTCTTCATGCCGAAACACTTAGGGCAATGCAAACTGGTGTTTGGTTAAAGTTGCAATATAATGGTACACAAGTTGTTGATGATATGCCATTTGATGAATTGCTGATAGAAGTTAATCCAGATTTCAATGGTTTTAATATTATACGAGGCAATCGAGGCATATACGAAGGAAGATGTTATTATATCGATTTAGTAAACAAAACAATGAAGCCGTTATATGATTTTATAACATTGAATCATATTAATAAATAAATTTAAAAGGTTGATAACTGACTGTTTGTTAATAACATAAAAAACAAAAAATCTCACATCGTGTGAGAATTTTTTATAAGTCATCTACGTCTTGTACTGGAATATCATTAATTAAACCTGTGCCAGTGTATGAGCCGCTTACATCAAATTTGTTAGGTTTGCCAAAGTGTTTGGTTTTAAATTTTTTTAATTTTTTCATACTATTAGTGTGTTAAATAAAATAAAAATTATCCACAAGCATTGCTGATTAATCTTCTAACCCCAATAAATATCCAGCAGATACGCCGAAATAGGTTGCCAAATTGACAATATAGGTTGCCTTTGGTTCATTGATGTCTTTTTCCCAAAAATCAATTGCTTTTTGAGTAACTCCTATTGCTTTAGCAACTTGTTGCTGTGACAAATTTCTTTCTTTTCTTAATTGAAATAATCGTTTAGATAAATTCTCTTTCATACTAAAATACTAGTAGAAATTTACTTAAATTACTTGACTTAGTAGAATTCTACTTATATAATAGTAATATCACAAAAGGAGAAAAGTATTTATGAAAAAGTTTAACAAATTTTTAGCACTTGGTTTGGCGGGTGCAAGTGCGTTAACAGGTGGCTTTATGCTAAGTGGCTGTGATGCTACTGAAGAAGTGGACAAAACTCAAAACGAGCAAACTCAAGATGAAAATAAAGTGGTTAGTGGAATCAGTATTAATGCTGATAGTTTACCTGGCTATATTATTAAAGGCCATTTTGCACGCACAAATATAACCATGACTGTAATGTATGAAGATGGAAGCACAAAAATAGTTGATGTGCTTGAGAGTATGTTTAGTGAAACTGATAAGGAAAAATTAAAAAACGTTGGGCAATATAATCTAACAATAAATTATGGCGAAAAGACCGCTACAATGTATGCCAATGTGGTAGACGAAAGATATCTATTAAAGGAAGTAGTTGAGGCCAACCTCGATAAGGATATTACCCTTTCAGTTGGAAATAATACTATGCAAATAGACGTTGATAATAAAATAATGAAAAGCACTGATGTAGATGATGGCTGGGTAGGCTACGCTTGGTTGAATAATAATGTTACATATGATTACGCATCTTATGAAGAATCTTGTACTAAAACATTAGCAAGCGACTGGGATTGGCAATCTAAATATTGGCATACATATAGTATTTTAGAAATTTTGGAAACTGGTAAAGATATTGATGGAGACATTTGGACGATTGAATCGGTTGAAAAACATGGAATTAATTATGTGTTGACGGCAACGACGACTGATGAGGACTATGAACTTACATATAAATATATCTTTAATGACGATTTTTTATTAAAAATCGAATGTGAAGATAATGACCCTGAAACTTGGGAATATAACTTTAATTATGCTCCTATAACATTGGAAGTTCCAGCAGAAATTAAGGCGATGGAAAGTAGTGCAACTATTAATGTTATTGATAGAGCCTCCGATTTAAAAGACCTAATGAATGATTATCTTGAAAGTGATTTGGAGGTAAGTGTTTTTGATAATACTACAAATACTACCAAAATATATGTAAAATATGATGTAAATAATAATATTATATACCGTGAATATGGAGAGTTTAATAAGTGGTATTGGACTAATGGGAATTATTGGTATTCAAAGGAAAGTGATAGTGACCGTGCATATAAAGAAAATATAAGCACTTGGGAAAGCCATCTTATTAGCGTTGTTTTTGGTGTTTATGACTTAAGTGATTGTACAATAGATATTAGTTCAGGAGGACAATATTATGAATTAACTGTAACTGAAGAAGACCATCCTGATGTTTGGAAGTATAAATATATATTTAATGCTGAAGAAATTAGTAAAATGGAAGTAAGATATAACGACCAATATAAGGAATATTATACATTTAACAAAACCAATGTTGTATTAGACGTTCCATCAGAAATTAAAGCATTAGAAAGCAGTGCCCAATAATTTAAATATAAAATAGCAATGTAAAAGTTGCTATTTTTTGTGATTATAATTTACTACTTGATTTTTGGTGTAGATTGTAATATAATAAGGGTATGAAAAAGAATTATACAATTTTAGCAATTGAAAGTAGTTGTGATGAAACTAGTTGTGCCGTGGTGGTAGATGGCAGAACTGTTCTTTCCAATGTGGTGTCTAGCCAGATTGATATACATACATTGTTTGGTGGGGTTGTGCCAGAAGTTGCATCGCGCAATCATATAACTGCTATTGATAATGTGGTTACGGAAGCGCTTAAAGCAGCTGATAAAACACTAGAAGATATTGATGCTGTTGCGGTAACTTATGGTGCTGGCTTGGTTGGATGCTTGTTGGTTGGTATTAGTTATGCAAAAGCTCTATCGTTTGCAACAGGTAAGCCTTTGATTGCGGTTAATCATATTAATGGTCACATTGCATCTAACTATATTACATATCCAGATTTAAAACCGCCTTTTATGTGCTTGCTGGTTAGTGGTGGGCATACTGCTATTATTAAGGTTGACGAATATAATCAACATACGGTTGTAGGCAACACTCTTGATGACGCGGTGGGCGAAAGTTTTGATAAGGTGGCGCGTGTAATGGGCTTGGGCTACCCTGGCGGACCAAAAGTATCTAAGTGTGCCGAAACTGGCAAGGATAATATTGTGTTTGTAAAACCAAATGATAGTTTGGGCTATAACTTTAGTTTTAGTGGTAAAAAGACTGCGGTTATTAACTATATTCACAACTTAGAACAAAAGAATTTAACTATCCCAGTTAACGATATTTGTGCTAGTTTCCAGCGCTGTGCAGTTGATGAGCTTGTGGATAAAACAATTAAAGCAACCTTGGACAGCGGGCTTGATAAGGTTGTGGTTGCTGGTGGAGTATCGGCAAACAAATTATTACGACAAGAGTTATCCACAAAGTGTGCACAAAATGGTATAAAATGCTATCTTCCAGACCTAAAATATTGCACCGACAATGCGGCAATGATTGGCAGTAGTGCTTATTTTGACGTACTACTTGGCAAACCATTTGCCGATGGAAGCCTTGGACCAAAAGCAAACTTGGAATTATAGCAAAAGAGGTAAAGTATAGTGGATTATAAACAGACAAAATTGTTTTTAACAATTAAGGAACAGATTGATAATATTGATGTTTATTGTTTACTAGAAGGTGGTTGTCCTAAAGATGAATTTGATAAAGAGAGTAAAATAATATATCAAAAGATTAGTAAAGGGATGGATGACAACCAAATTGCAACAATAATGAGAAATGTTTTTTGTGAAATGTTTAATGATGATTTTGGATTGGAAATATTTATAGACAGTGCTAAAATTATAGAAAAGGAATTGAACAAATAAAATTGTCAAAAGAATAAAATTTAATATAAAACTTATACTAAAAGATATGGAGTAAATATGAAGAAAGTTGGTCTTATTGTATTTATCATATCTTTTTTTGTAATGGGATATTTTTATGTGGTACAACCCATTAACGAGGCGATTGACTATCCTAACAATATGTATGTAACAACTGATGATATTAAGTTTGCAAATGAAAGTAGCGACTTTGCGCCATTTATTAAGTTTGGACTTAGCAACACTATTCCAGTTAATGGCGAAGAAGTAACCGCAACTACTATGCGTATTAAGTTGTTTGGTTTTTTACCCCTAAAAAAGGTTAAAGTCAAACTTATTAATTCGCCTGAAGTATATGTTGGCGGCAACATTGTGGGGTTTAGTTTAAACACTGAAGGAGTGGTAATAGTTGGTTCAAATGCCGTGTTTACACGTGAAGGAAGTTGTGAACCAATCGTTGCGTCAGGGCTTAAGGAGGGCGACAATATTAAATTTATTGAAGGACAAGAGATTAAATCGGTTTATGACATTGATAAGGTTTTAAATAGCGTTGAATATGCCGGCAAAGATGTTGAAATTACAGTTAATAGAGATAATGAAGAATTTAAGTGTAGCATAACACCAGCTTTAGATATATTCACACAAAAATATAAGCTTGGTTTGTGGGTTAAAAATAGCACTAGTGGAGTGGGTACGCTTACTTATGTAAAAAAGGACAACAACCGTTTTGGGGCGGTGGGACATTCGCTTACTGATGCGACTTTTGGGGATAATTATAAAGTTGCAGAAGGAGATGTTTACTTGTGCAACCTTTTAGGAATAAAGAAGGGCACAAAAAATGCTCCTGGCGAAATTAGGAGCACAATGAAACTGTCTGATGATGCTATAGGTGTGGCAGACACTAATTGTAAATATGGCGTGTACGGAAATATTTTAAATGTAAACAAATTAAACTTAATTGATGATTACTGCTTGGGTGGTCGTATGAGCATTAAGCCTGGGAAAGCCAAGATTTTTGCTTGCCTTGATGATGGTGGGGTTAAGGCTTATGATATTAAAATAATTAAAACCAATCATCAAGATAATGCAGATGACAAAAGCATTGTGTTTAAGGTTACTGACAAAGAGTTGATTGAAAAAACAGGCGGAATTATTCAGGGTATGAGTGGTTGTCCAATTATTCAAAACAACAAGCTTGTTGGTGCAGTTACGCACGTGTTTATTAACGACCCGACCAAAGGTTTTGGTGTGTACGTTGACTGGATGTATGACAATTAGTATTGGTTAAAAATATTGCCAGCTGTATGCTAGTTGGCAATATCAATCATTTTTAATGGAAGATTATTCAATCCCAAGTCTTGCAAGTCAAATCCCTGAGGTGTAATAATTGTACGTGTGCACTGATTTTTGTATAATTGTTTTGGTGTTATGCCTAACCAATCTTTTTGTGAATACCTTTTGCCCATACAGCAAAAATTGTCTCGCGTGTAGATTGCGTAGCTAATATCGTAAAATAATTCCATGTTGTCAGCGCTAATATCTAGCCAGAAGTGTGTCATTTTGCCACTAGATATTCCATTTATAATCAAACATGGAATATTGACATCATCGCAAAGCTTTTTTGCAAACTGTACAATATGCTCTGATGTGCCTTTTCGTAGCAATCCATTATATTCAATTACTTCTGGAGACATGGAGTTTAGTGCTTCAATCATTGAAACTTGCCGGGTTGAGCCATCGATATTAATTTCAGGAGTTAGATAAATCTTTCTTAAGCGAGACCAATAGGCGTTGGACATATTTGAAGAATTGCGCATATAGTTTATAGCTTTTTCTCTAAATTTGGACGAGGTGTTTGGAAAGAGTGAATCTGTGTATTTAGCAAACTTTGGTGTTACAATTTCGTTAATATGCTCAATCATAACATAATCATACTCAACATTATCAATAAAATATTTAATTAATTCTTCTAATTGTCTGGCTTGAGATGGTTGGTTTATTAAATGTTCAACCAATTCATCATAATTTAAAAAATGCATAATCACTCCATTTGATTGTGATAATTATAGGATTGTCGACAAAAAATGTCAATATTTTACCAAAAACTACACCAATAATGGCTAATTTTTATAAATTTTGCAATATCTTTCTATTATTTTTCGATAAATTGGCAAAATATAAGTGTGTTTTGATAAAGGTTGTGATTTAGTCTGGAGTTAAAGTTGTAAATGCTGATTTAATATTAAAATTAACACTACATCAAAAACTTTAAAAAAATACTTGACATAACAAGATAAATAATGTATAATAAAAAAGCAAACTGAAAAGAGCAATTTGCATATCTAAATATGGAGAGTTGGCTGAGCGGTCGAAAGCGGCGGTCTTGAAAACCGTTGAAGTGCGAGCTTCCTGGGGTTCGAATCCCTAACTCTCCGCCAAGTATAACCCAATTCGAACAGTTTGTGTTTTGATTGGGTTATTTTTTTTACTTTAGGACGGGATTCGACCCGTAAAGGGTTCGGTCTGTCGACCCAGACCGCAACAAGTTGCTCCCGCTTTGTGCTAAAAACTTGCCAAAGGGCAACTTTTTTAAACGGAGTCGCCCCTAACTCTCCGCCAGGCAGAACCTAATCCGAACATTATGCGTTTTGATTAGGTTTGTTTTTTATATTGCATAAATTTATCATAAATGAAAACAATAATATTGGGGAGGTAATTGTATGATTATTGCCAATATTATAAGTTTAATTGTTTTGTTTATCGGTGGATTAAATTGGGGCTTGGTTGGAATTTTTAATTTTAATCTTGTAGATTGGATTTTTGGTGGACACAATGCTGGCTCAATTATTATTTACATTTTAGTTTTAATTGCAACTATTTGGCTTATCTTTACTGTTTTAACAAAGCATGCAATATATGTTAGAAACAGAGATAAGTAATATTATGTAAAGCAAATTATAAACGCTTTTGTATATTTTTACAAAGGTGTTTTTTTGCTTGACTTTTATAATTTTGTTGTGATATTCTAAAGGTGAGAAAAGTTAGACAGGTGGGAAAAGTATGAAAAAAGAAAAGTTTATTTGGACGGCTAAAGTTGGAGATAAGGGGCAGATTGTAATACCTAAAGAGGCAAGAGAAGTGTTTGATATCAAAAGTGGAGATAGTTTGATTTTGTTTGGAGATATTAAAAAGGGTATTGCAATTAGCAAGTATGACAACTATTTGGCTTTTATGGAAGAGATTTTTGAAAACAAAGATAAGCAATAAATTTGAATCAAGCTAATTGATATAGTATTGGTGCGCTGAGATTGTTTAATGCAAGGATTGTAATAATTATAAACTATAGAAGGGGATAATATGGGTGTTGTTTTAGAATATAAAGACGTATGTAAAAGTTTTGGACACAAACAGGTTTTAAAAGATGTTAATCTCAAGATAGAGTCTGGAAAGATTGTGGGGCTGTTGGGTAAGAATGGTAGCGGAAAGTCTACTCTTTTTAAACTGGCAAATGATTTGCTTACACTTTCAAGTGGAGAGATTTTGGTTGATGGAAAGCATATTGGAGTTGAAAGTAAAAAGGTTGTTTCATATCTTCCAGAGCGTACATATTTGGATTCAAGTTTAAAGGTGTGTGAAGCCGTTAAATTATTTGAAACCTTTTATGAAGATTTTGATAAAGCCAAGGCTGAAAGGTTGTTAAATGAATTAGAGCTAGACCTGGATATGCGACTTTCTAAAATGAGTAAGGGGATGAAAGAAAAGGTCCAGTTAGTATTGGTGATGAGCAGAAAAGCTAAAATATATATTTTAGATGAACCTCTTGGAGGGGTGGACCCTGCAAGCAGGGATTATATCTTAAATACTATATTAAAAAATTTTGATAAGAAAGCAACATTATTTATTTCAACGCATATGATTGCTGATATTGAAAAGATTTTAGACGAAGTTGTATTTATTGATGATGGGCAAGTTGTGCTTAAGGCGGACGCTGAAGAACTTCGCAAAAAAGAAAAGGCTTCGATTGATGAAATATTTAGGAGGAAATTTTATGTTAAGTAAGTTACTAAAAAATGACCTAAAAAAGAATATGCGTTGGATGTGGATTTTGTTTGTGACGACAATTATGGTGGCGTGTGTGACGCGTGGATGTAAGGAACTTGGCGAGAACATGGTGTTTTTTAAAATTCTTGGTATTTTCTTTGATTCCGTGTTTTACGCTTTGGCGGTAAATGTCATTCTGCACCCATTTTTAAGAAATTTTTTAAATTTTTCAAAGTCGATGTATGGTGATGAATCATATTTAACGCACACACTTCCGGTTACAAAGAGTCAATTGGTTAATTCAAAGTTTTTGACTGCCATAATTGAGATAGTTTTAGGATTTGCAACTTTGGTTGTTTCGCTTTTAATTATGTTTTATTCATCTTCATTTTTTGAGACCTTAAGGCTTTTAATTTCAACAGTTGTTTTGGGCAAGGTTTCGTTATTTGGTATAATAACTTTATTTATTGTATTGGTTGTTGTTGAGTTTTTAATGTTTATTGCAATTATTTACTTTTCAATGGTCGTTGCATATAGAACAAAGGAAAAGAGAGTGTTAAAAACATTTTTAATAACTGCATTAATGTCGTTTGCCGCGCTTACAGCTCTTTCTATTATGATGATTATTGTACTGCTTATTAATGGAGTAAAGCTTTCAAGCACCACTCTAGTTCTTTCAAGTTCGACATTTATTAGCGTGCTTATAACCGGTATTATGGTGTATTCAGTTATTACAGCATTATTTTATTTGTTGACAAAAAAAGAGCTTAATAAAGGCGTTGATGTTGATTAATTTTTGTTTTTACTATAAAGGCTTGGCATTTTTAAAAAGCTTATGATATAATAAACTTATGGAGGAAAAGAATGGAGCAAAAATTTTATAAATGTAGTGTGTGTGGGCAAATAGTTGCAATAGTAAAGCAAACGGGAGTGCCGGTAATGTGTTGTGGAAGACAAATGGAACAAATTGTGGCTGGAACAGTTGAAGCTTCGGCAGAAAAGCATATACCTACATATAGAGTTGTAAACAATGTGGTTAAAGTTAATGTTGGTTCGGTTGAGCATCCGATGAGTGCAGAGCATTATATTGAGTGGGTTTCGATACAAACCAAACAAGGAAACCAAAGAAAGGTTTTAATTCCAGATAGTAAACCTTATGTTGAATTTTTAATTCGTCAAGACGATGAGGTTGAGGCCGTGTATGCGTATTGCAACTTGCATGGTCTTTGGAAAGCGCAATAAATTTTAATTAAAATCCTAAGTCATATTAAAATTGATTTAGGATTTTTTGTATTATCATTTTGGAATTTTTACAAATTGTGCTATAATCAATGCAAGGAGAATATGTTGTGATACCTAAAATTATTCATTATATTTGGCTTGGCGGTAAAGAATTGCCTAAGATTGCAGAAAAATGTATTGAAAGTTGGAAAAAGTTTTGTCCAGATTATGAGATAAAGCGTTGGGACGAAAGTAATCTTGATTTAAGCAAATATCAGTTTGTAAAAGATGCACTAGATAACAAGAAATATGCGTTTGCATCAGATGTGTTGCGTACTGAAATTTTATATACTTATGGCGGAATATATTTTGACGTGGATGTTGAGTTGATTAAGCCAATCGATAATATTTTGGAAGATGCTGATTGTGTTATGGGTTTTGAAACTTCAAATTTATTAAACCCCGGATTGTTTATTGCAAGCAATCAAGGCAATGAGGACTTAAAAAACATACTGCAAATATATAAGGGTTTAAAGTTTGATATAAATAATTTAATGGGGCTTACGGTTTGCGAAGTGTTTACTAAATATTTTGCACAAAAGGGTTTAAGCCGTGAAAATAAAAACCAAACAATTGGCAATACAAGATTTTATGCATCAGAGTATTTTAGCCCAATAGATGTTGTTACAAATAAGAAAAAAACAACACAAAACACGTATTCGATTCATTGGTATAATGCGTCTTGGTATACACCAAAACAAAAGTTTATGAGCAAAATTAAAAAGATTGCAAACATATGCACATTTGGTTTGGCGGGGAAGATGTATAGTAAACTAAAAAGGTAGATAGATAATTTGAATAATAAATCAGTTAAAATGTTAATAGTTAATAGAAGTTTAAATCCGGGAGGGATTGAAACGTCTTTTTTGAATTTTATAAAAGCAATGGAAGAAGATGTTGATATAGAGGCCTATATTTGCAATTATGAGGGTGAATTAAAGGACAGACTTCCGGAAGATATTAAAGTGTATGAAGGGAATGGGTTGGTTAAATTTAGCGGTTCGGTTAAAGGATTTGGTTCAGCAACAACTTCAAAGCCTTCAAGTAAATTTAGGAAGTTTGCAAAATTTATTTATAATAAACTGGGGATTCGTAAGTTCTTATCATTTATTGCATTGTTTACAACTAAAAAGTTAAAAAAACAATACGACTTATCTTTATGCTATTGCGGACAGGATGAAGTTTGCTGTGAACTTGCATTAAAGAAAGTTAAAGCAAATAAAAAATGGGTATATGTTCATGAAGATGTGAGCAAATATCCTATAAATAAATGCGCCCTAAAACAATATGAAAAATTCGATAAGATATTATGCGTTTCAAAAGCTTCAGCAGAAGTTTTTAAAACAGCGTATCCCCAATTTGCCAATAAGGTAGATTATTTATATAATTTTCAAAACGTTGAAAAGATTAAAGAATTATCTACGCAATTTGAGGTTGATTATCCAACAACTTTCAATTTGGTGTCTGTATCAAGAATTGTTGATGCGGTTAAAGGATATACAAGGTCTTTAAAAGTGTTAAAAAAATTACATGAAGAGGGATATGATTTTGTTTGGCATATTATAGGAGATGGTATTGATAAAAGAAATGTTGAAAATTATATAACTGAAAACGACATGTCCGAATATGTAAAATTGTATGGAAGCAAATCTAATCCTTATCCATATATTAAATCAGCCGATTTATTATATTTAGGCTCATATTTCGAATCGTGGGGATTGGTGTTGATTGAGGCGATGATTTTAAGTGTGCCGGTATTAACAACAAAGGTTTGTTCGGTAGACGAAATTATAGAAGATAAAGAATGTGTTTGCGAAAATAATGAAGATGATATTTATAATAAATTAAAACAAGTTATAGATAATAAAAATAAGATTACTAGCATCAAACACAAGACAAGTTCATATAATTTTGATAATGAAAAAATAAAAGATAAGTTCTTTGATATGGTTTATAACCAAAAGTAAGGAGATTGTTACAGTGGATAAAATTTCAATTATAGTTCCGGTATATAAAGTAGAAAAATACTTAAATAAATGTGTTGAGAGTATTGTAAATCAAACATATAAAAACCTAGAGATAATTTTAGTAGATGATGGCAGCCCTGACAATTGTCCACAAATATGTGATGAATGGGCAAAGAAAGATGACAGAATCAAGGTTATACATAAAGAAAATGGCGGTCAGGTCAGTGCCAGGAATATGGCATTGGATATAGCCAATGGGGAATATATAGCATTTGTTGATAGCGATGATTACATTGATACAACAATGTATGAAAAGCTGATAAAGACAGCAATTCAAAACAATGCGGATATTGTTAGATGTATGTATAATAGGGTGTATGAGAATGGCGAGGTAATACCGGTAATTGAAAATAATTTAGCCAAGATAAACTCTGCTAATATCATAAATTATTATATAAGTGGAACATATATAAAAAGTGGGAATGTAATTGTAACAGGGAATATAGCGCCCAATATATGGTCGTGTTTATACAGCAAAAATATTATTGGAGATAAAAGATTTGAAAACCAAACTATTGGTGAAGATTTCTTATTTAATTGTTCATTAGTTAGCCCGGATGTAAAGATTTCATATGTTAACGAACATTTGTACAACTATTTAATCCGTGAGGGTAGTACTATGACGGTTATGAATGAAGAAAAAATAGCAAAGCGCATAGAATTTGCTAAAAGAGTTTTTGATGTTTTGAAGAATAAGGTTGACGAACAGGATTTATATGGATATAAATTTGCGCGATATAAAGAAGTGATTTTAGGAATAGCCGCATCGCAAAATTTAGATATATATAAGAACAAGAAAAATGAGATAGACGAAGTATTTAAAATTAACAAAACTGGATACAAAATTTATTGTAAACAAAAAAGAAGTTTTAGAGATAAAATGATTGACTGGTTGGTGTATAAGAAAAAACTGGGGATATTAAAGGTGTTATATAAGTTTAAAAATGGAAAATAGCAGAACTCATAATATAAAAAACAATTTAATTTTTAATACTATAAAATTTGCTGCACAAATATTTTTGCAGTTTGTTTTGCGTACTGTTTTAATATACTATATGGGAGTGGAGTATTTGGGACTTAATGGATTGTTTTCAAATATATTCACATTTTTAAATCTTGCAGAACTGGGTATTGGTACAGCAATAGTATTTAGTATGTATAAGCCTATTGCAGAGGGCGATACTGAAAAGGTTAAAGCATTACAAAATTTATACAAACGATTTTATATTATTATAAGTGTTGTTGTTTTAGTGTTGGGTATTGCGGTTCTCCCATTCTTAAAGTTTTTTATCAACGGTAAAGTTACAGTTGATATTAATATATATCTTTTGTACACGCTGTATTTAATTAGCACATTGGTAGGATATTTTTCGGCGCACAAGAGGTCATTGTTGTTCGCATATCAAAGAAATGATGTTGAAAACAAGGTAAAAACAATATGTTTGTTTGGTATGACACTTTTGCAAATTATTGTACTGGTTACAACCAAAAATTACTATATCTATTTTACTGTTAATATAATATTTACAATTATTGAGTGCATTTTAATACACTTGTGTGCTAACAAGCTGTATCCGCAGATTAATGGTAAGGCAAATCCAGTTGACGCTGAAGAAAAAAAGACTATATGGAAAAATGTAAAAGCAATCAGCATGCATAAAATTGGTAGTGCAATTGTATTTTCTACTGATAATATATTGATTTCATCGCTTCTTGGCTTGGTGTTATTGGGCGCGTATTCAAACTATTATTTAATCATAACAACATTAATTTCTGTTTATGTTTTGTTAAGCAACGCTTTAATGGGGAGTATTGGTAATTTAATTGCTAGCGAAGACAAGGAATATGTGTATAAAAAGTATAAGCAAATTAACTTTATGTTTTCGTTTTTAACTGCTTTTTGTACGATTTGTTTAATTGTTCTATTTCAACCATTTATTTGGGTTTGGACAAGGGGAGATGTTACATATCTATTAAACTTTTCTAGCGTGATATTATTATGCATAAGCTTTTATTTGGGAAGAATGCGTATAGCAACGGGAATGTTTAAGGAGTGTGCTGGGTTATTCAAGCAAGACCAGTGGAAGGCATTGGTGGAGGCTGTTGTAAATCTGATTGTGTCTATAGTACTAGGAATTTTTATGGGACTAAATGGGATTATTATAGGAACCATTGTAAGCACAATAGTGGCACCGATATGGGTTGAACCTTTGGTGCTGCATAAATATTATTTTAAAAAGAGTGTAAAAAATTATTTCATAGGATATATACGAGATATTTTAATTACAATACTTGCAGCAGTGGCCTGTTATTTTGTATGTTCGTTTATTCCAGGCGCGGGCGTATTATGGCTGTTGTTAAAAGTTGTTGTGTGCGCCGTTGTGGCTACGGCACTATTAGTAATTATGTATTTACCAACAAGGGAATTTAAGGATACTGCATCATGGTTAAAAGGCATAATATTTAAATCAAAAGCTAAATAATAAAATAAAAAAGGCTTGTTATAAGCCTTTTTTATTTAATTTAATTTTAGCCTTATATTCTTTTATAGGAAGGTAAACCAAAGTTTTATATTTTTCACTTTTGAAAAAGATTTTTCTTATTGGTTTAGTTAATTTGAGTATAAACTCTTTAATTTTATTATTTGGTTTATTAGTTTCAGGTTTGTATAATCCTCTTATTGAGTAGTCAATATTAATATCGTTTTCTTTAAAGCAGGTTTCAATACAAGATAAATCCCATTTACCTCTCATAATAGCTGAATGTACCACGATGTTTTTAGGAGTGCTTTGTTCGTATATAACAAAGTTATAATCATATGGTGCAGGTGCGTTATATTTAAGTGCATAAAGCTCACAGTGTTTAAATATGTATTGATTTCTTTGATTTCCATACACTTCCCAATCCCAAGGACTTTCTATATCTAAAATACTATCATATAAAACATTTTTTCTCCAAATGCAAACTTGGGCGTTAAAGCGATAGTTCATTTTTACTGGCATATAACAGAAGTTTTTAAATATTTCATGTTCTTTATTTGCAGGTTCAATAGGAGTTAAATTAAAAGCTCCAACGTTTTTGTTTTCGTCAAGCCATTTTATACATTGTGAAATAGTATCGCAATCAGCAGGCTTTTGTAAAAAGAAATCGTCTAACACAAAAAGTACATAATCAGTATTTATTGTTTCAAGGGTTTGTCTAAGTCTGCGTCCCCATTCAATATTTTCGGTATAATTGTTAGGGCAAGTGATATTAAGCCCTTCATAAGAATATTGTTTAGATTCGGTGTTTAACACAATTGGGCAACTAGCAAGTTCGCCACCATACTTCTTAAATAACTTAAAGAATGGTTCCCATAAATCTTCATACTTATCGCAGCTGCTTAATAAAATTGTTAAATTTTGTAATTTGTTTTCCATAAAATACTCCTTATTAAAGTATTATAGTACAAAGTTGTGTGTTTTGCAAATAAATGACGCAAGTTATTAGTTTAATGCTTTAGGGTAAAACAACAAACCATATCGATGTGGTGGCAAGAAAAAAGGGCAACGATAGTTGCTCTTTTTGTGTGAGATTTGATTTAACTTAAAATTACTTTAATAAGTTCTTTAAAGTTGCACTCATCTTGAAAGTAGGAACTTTACAAGCTTTGATTGTCATCTTTTGCTTTGTGAAAGGATTAACCTTTGTTCCACCAGCTTTCTTTTTTACATCAAATGTACCAAAGCCAATAAATTGAACTTTGTCGCCTCTTTGTAGAGCGTCTTTCAACACTTCAAGGCCAGCGCCAAAGATTGCCTTTGTTTGAGCAATAGAAACACCAGTTTCTTCAGCAACTGCTCTGTAAAAATCGCCTGCGTTCATAGTTTTCATAAATAAATCTCCTTTTCTTGTAATAGCCTTTGCTATAACTATTAAAAGTCTAACAAACTTTTTTTATAAAAGTCAACTAAATTTTGCAAAAAAATCAAATTTGCGCCTATTTTTAAGCTATATTTAGCACTTTATACTATTCAATATACCCTAAAACAAAGTTTTTAACACAAATTTTGCAAAAACTCTTTAAATTTTAGTAATAATGTGCTAAAATATATAAGCTATATATTTATTAATAATAAAACATTTTGATTGGGATATAATCAAAATGTAATCAGATGTAGTTTAAAAGAGGAAAAAGTTATGAAAAACATTAGAAATATTGCAATTATTGCCCACGTTGACCATGGTAAAACATCATTAGTTAATGCTTTGCTAGTTCAAGGTGGTGTATTTAGAGAGAATCAAGAGGTTCAAGACCGCGTTATGGATAGTAATGCCTTGGAACGTGAACGTGGCATTACAATTTTGTCTAAAAACTGTTCAGCAATGTATAAGGATACAAAAATTAACATTGTTGACACCCCTGGCCACGCAGATTTTGGTGGAGAAGTGGAACGTGTACTAAAAATGGTAGACGGTGTTTTATTGGTAGTTGATGCGTATGAAGGTCCAATGCCTCAAACTCGTTTTGTGCTTGAAAAAGCGCTAGAGTTAAATCTTAAGGTTATTATTGTTATCAACAAGATTGACCGCCCAGATGCAAGACTTAATGAAGTTCCAGACGAAGTGTTGGAATTGTTGTTTGACCTAAACGCAAATGACGAGCAACTTGACAGTCCTGTGCTATATTGTTCTGCTCGTAATGGCATATGTACAAAAAATCCAAATGAACCAGCTGAAAATATGAATCCTTTGTTTGAAGCAATACTTGAACATATTGACCCACCTAAGGGCGAAGATGAAAAACCATTCCAAATGTTAGTTTCATCTGTTGAACACAGTGATTATCTTGGTAAGCTTGCTGTTGGTAAAATTGAAAATGGTAAAGTTAAGGCAAATCAAACGGTTTATGTAAAAAATTATTTTGATGAGAGTAAATCTTATACCGGCAAGGTTGTAAATATATTTAACTTTGAAGGATTAAAGCGTAATACAATCACTGAGGGTGGAGCTGGCGACGTTGTGCTTATTGCAGGTATTCCGGATATTACCATTGGCGACACGATTAGCGAAAGCGCTGATATGGAAGCTATACCTTTTGTAAAAATTAGTGAGCCAAGCGTTGAAATGACATTTATGGTAAACGATAGCCCATTTGCTGGCAAGGAAGGCAAGTTTGTAACCAGTCGTCATATTCGTGACAGATTGTATAAAGAGGCAATGAAAGATTTATCACTTAAGGTGCGTGATGGCGATACTGCTGAAAGCTTTAAGGTTAGCGGCCGTGGAGAGATGCATCTAAGTATTTTGATTGAAAATATGCGCCGTGACGGTTATGAGTTCCAAGTAAGCCGCCCACGTGTATTGTATAGAGAAATTGATGGCGTTAGATGTGAACCTATTGATAAGGTTATCCTTGATGTGCCAGAAGATAGTGTTGGCAACATTATGACCGCTATGGGTAATCGTAAGGGCGAACTAGTTAGCATGCACCCAATTGGCAGCCGTATGAGATTAGAGTTTTTAATTCCTTCTCGCGGCTTGTTTGGGTATAAATCTCAAATGCTTACTGACACAAGAGGTGAAGGTATTATGAGTTCTGTATTCCACGAATATCAACCATACAAGGGCGACATTTCTAGTCGTAACTTTGGCTCGCTTATTGCCTATGAAACTGGTGATGCAATCACTTATGGGTTGTTTAATGCTCAAGGTCGTGGAAGACTACTTGTGCGTGCTGGTGACCCAGTATATATGGGTATGGTAGTAGGAGCAAACCCTAAAGGTGATGATATTGTTGTAAACGTATGTAAGAAAAAACAACTGACCAATATGCGTACATCTGCAAGCGACGAAGCGCTTCGTTTGATACCTATTCAAGATATGAGCTTGGAAATGGCAATCGAATTTATTGCTGATGATGAATATGTTGAAGTTACACCTAAGAGTATTCGCATACGTAAAGCAATACTTGACCACCAACTACGTGCAAAAAGCCATAAGCCTGTGGTGGTGGATTAATGAATAAGTATGAACAAAGCGTTATTATAAAAGGCTATGTTAAGCGCATAGGTATTACAATACTATGCTGCTTGCCAGCCTTGATAATTGTTGGGTACTTGTTAAGGGACTTAAATAGAGCTGGAACAATAACAATATTTACTCTATTCATGGCTGTGGTTATTGCAATTGAGGAATATATCCATTTAAAAGTTGCAACTAAAAAAGAATTGAAAAAGAAAATATTACACAAAGACGAAGATGTGTTTAAATAATCAAAAATAAATGCGGACTTTTCGCATTATATCAAGGAGGGAACTTATGGAAAAAGCACCAAGAATTTTACCACATAATTTGGAGGTTGAGCAAAGTTTATTAGGTTGTTTGTTTTTAAACCAAAAGGCGCAAGGAGAATGTTTTGCAAAAATGCAAGCTAGCGACTTTTATTCGACGGGCCACCAAAAGATTTTTAAGGCGATGTATGAGAATTTTATTGGAAACAAAGGTGTTGATTATGTAACCGTTGCTAAAACTTTAGATGCTCGTGGCGAATTGGAAGACGTTGGCGGAATTGAATATATTGCGGACCTAACCAATGCTGTGCCAAGTGCCTCAAACTTTAAAAACTATATGGAAATTGTGCAAAATGATGCAACAATGCGCCGTTTAATTGAACTTTGCCAAGATGGTATCAATTATTGTTTTGACAACACTAATTCAAAAACTGCATTACAGTATCTTGAAAAACAAATCTTTGACTTGTCAAAGGAAAAAGATATTAGTGAACTTGTGCAAATTAGTGAAGGTGTAAATCAAGTAATTGACCGTATGGAAAAATTGTCAATAGACAAAAACGCATTCCGCGGCATCAAAACGGGATTCCCAACCCTTGATGTTATTACCAAAGGTTTCCATAAGGGCGACTTGATATTGCTTGCAGCTCGTCCAGGTATTGGTAAAACTTCACTTGCGCTTAATATTTGTAGTAATGCAGCACTTTATGGTGGCGCGGTGGTGGCGGTATTCTCGCTAGAAATGCCTATTAGCCAAATTGCGCAAAGAGCAATGTGTAGCGTGGGTAATATCACTATGGATAATGCAACTAGTGGAACAACCGATAGTAAGGTGTGGGAAACTGTTATGCAAACCAAAGAAGAATTGTCAAATGCTGGTTTGTATGTAGACGACTCATCACTTACTACTCCTACACAAATTATATCTAAATGTCGTAGGCTTAAGGCTGAAAAAGGCCTTGATCTTATTATGATTGACTACCTTCAACTTATGAAAGCCGACCGTACAGGTAAAGGCGAAGTTAACCGTCAACAAGAAGTAGCAGATTTAACCCGTAGCCTAAAGATTGCAGCGCGTGAGTTGGAGTGTCCTATTATCGTACTATCTCAGTTATCACGTGATATTGAAAAGCGTAACGACCACAAGCCTCAACTTAGCGACTTGCGTGAATCGGGTGCAATCGAGCAAGACGCCGACATTGTTATGTTTATCGACCGTGTTAACGAAGCAAATCAAGAACTTACCGATAGCGATGAGCCAATAGAACAAGACGCTGGCGATGGCGAGGCTTGTAAACTTATTATTGCTAAGCATCGTAACGGCTCGCTCGGTACAATTTCGTTAAAGTGGCATAAGGAATATACAAGATTTGAAGAACCTAAAGCAAATCGTTTAAGCGAAGCTCCTGTTAATTATGTAAACAATAGCACTGAGGAACTAATCCCAGTAGCAAGCGACGATATTGACAGCGCATTCTAACAACTAAAGAGGTGATGTATGGAGTATAGGAAAGCAACTTTATCGGATTTGGAAAAAATTTGGGATAAAAACATTAAAGAAAATCCAGAAGATAATAGATGGGTAAAATGGAAAGAGAGATATATTAATGATAATTTAAACAACAAATGTGTGACTTTTGTTGTTTTAGATAATGACAATCCGGTAGGAGAAATTACAATATTATTTTCATCTAAATGTGAAAGCATAAAAGATGATTTATTGCTTTGTAATGATAAAGATACGGCAAATATGAATGCTTTTAGGATACAAAAAGAATACGAAAATCAAGGTCATATTTCCAAACTTGTAAAAATGGCCGAAGCGTATGCAAAAGAAAAGGGTATTAAATATTTAACAATTGGTGCAGAGGCTAAAGAAAGCAGAAATTTAGGAATATATTTACACTGGGGTTATAATGAATTTGTAAAACATCAAATATATAAAGAGGAAGATAATGCACTGGTTTTGTATTATAGAAAGAAAATATAAAGGAGAATAATTATGATTATTGATGAAATTAAGAAAGATAACGTGCAAGCAATGAAAGATAAAAATGCTGTTGCACGCACAATTTATGGTGTTGTGGTAAACAAGTTTATGTTACAAAACATCGAAAAGCGTAAAACTGGCGGAGAAATGACTGACGCTGATATGGTGGCAATACTTCAAAAGACCATTAAGGAATTAACTGAAGAGGCTGAAAACTATGCAAAGGTTGGCAACACTGCACAAGTGGAAGAAATTAATGCGCAAAAACTAATCCTTGAAAAATATCTTCCACAAATGATGAGTGAAGATGAAATCCGTAACATTATTGCCGGTATGGAAGATAAGTCAATGCCAAGCATTATGAAACATTTTAAAGCAAACTTTGCTGGCAAGGTTGATATGCAACTTGTAAATAAAATTGCTAGAGGATAATTATTTACTTTCTTTCATGGTAAGGAAGTAACAAAGAAACAAATATTAAGGCATTTAATTGAGATTAAACACTTAAGGGGAATATTTAGTTTTAAAAGGAAAAAATTATGGGCTTAATCAAGAAGATAAGCGATATGAGGCAAGCAAGACAAAAAGAAAAAGAATTAAAGAAAGAAGAAAGAGTGACTTTAAGAGAGATAGCTCAGGAACGTATTGCTCAAAAGTCATTTGATGAAATGCTAGATATGAAGATTCCTTGTGAAAAGATTGTTAGATTGGAAAATAAAGACGGAGAAATACACTACTTTCAAATGGGTGGTAAAGATATAGATGGCATAGCATTTAATGTAGAAAGAGGTAATAGAATAAATATGCCTTCCAAATTCAGACAATTAACTGGAGCCAACTCTGGAGATATACACGAAATAAATCCACCTTCGGGATATAGGTCTGGGTTATATCATTGTGAGTTTAATGGCTTTAGCATATTTGCGATTGAAACAAAGAGCGTACACCGCTCATATAAGGATAATTATTTTCAAAGACGATATGGAAATACAATAACATTGCGCCAATTGTTAATGAAGTGGAAAACTGACAATAGGCAAATGATGGATATTACTATTGAGAATGATTATGATATGGTAAAACGAGTGTATGATAGTGAAGATATGTTTGTAAAAGGGCAAAGCCAAGAATTAAGTAAGTAATCTATTAAATATTTAAGGAGAGGGTTATGACAAAAGAAATTAAGGTTGGGAGAGTTTGTAAACATTTTAAGGGTGATTATTATTTGGTTGAAGATATTGTAATAGACTCAGAAACCAAGGGAAAGATGGTGCTTTATCGTGCGCTATATGGCGATGGTACAAGATATGTGCGACCTTATGATATGTTTGCTAGCCGTGTTGATGCGGTTAAGTATCCAAATGTTAAGCAAGAAGATAGATTTGAATTGCAAGAAATTGAAAGTTTAAATAAATAAGGAAAGTGTATGAAAATAGTAATTCAAAGAGTACATAAGGCAAGACTGGAAGTAGATAATGAAGTTGTAAGCGAAATTGGACATGGCTATAATGTTTTTGTTGGCGTTACGCGTGATGACACAATGGAAAATGTTAAACGTGTGGCTAGGCGTATTGCAACGGTGCGACTTTTCAAAGATGAAAACGATAAGTTAAACAATAATATTGCACAAGTGGGTGGCGAAGTATTGTTGGTGTCCAATTTTACATTATGTGACCGCAAAGGTGGTGGCGGCGCGCGCCCTGACTTTACACTAAGTGCACCCAAGGACAAGGCTATAGAGCTATACCAAGCGCTTCAAACTGAACTTATTAACGAATATGGGCTAACAGTTAAAATGGGACGATTTGCCGAGCATATGGAAATCTACACCGTGCTAGATGGCCCTATTAATTTAGTGCAAGAGTATTAGGGGGATTTATGGCTGAATTAGATTATGGTATTATAAAAAATATAGAAGACTTGCCCAAAGGGTTGGGAGACGGGTTAATACACGGCTCTGAGCTAACAAACCAACAAGAAATTAATGAGGCCTATAATGCCTTTATTGAGCAAAATTGGGCGGATTTAGGGGCAGAGATTTATACTGAATTTCCTAAAATGAAAGTAAGACTGTCGAGAGATGTTAAGGATGATTTTATTAACTCGGTTGTAGATACTGATAAATTTCAGGAAAAGAATATTCTTATTACTGCGGAAATGTGGGATGCATTAATGCAAACACCTAAGCAATTAGTAAATCTTGGAATGTTTCAACGAAGTGTAGTGGAAAAGGAAACAAGCACAACACAACTGAGAATGTATAACTTTTCTTTCCTTTCAAGAGGTAAAATTTATAATACTAATAATGTGGGATATTTTTTGACTACAATACAGTTTAAACTTCCAACCAAGAAAACCATTATCGCTGCTGGCATTATGAAAACCACGATTGCCGAGTTTGACAGACTGATGCAAGAAGGCAACAGAGCTTCACTTTATGACATATGTAACCTGGCTGAAAAAACAACAGATTTTTCAATTCATCAGTATTATTTGCAAAGAGGATTGGAAAAAGGTTGTCCTAGTTCGGCAATACTATTAACACGATACGACCATTGTGTAACGCCACACAAAAACGATGTGTTACCACGAATGTATGAAAATAATTTATATAAAAAATACACAACATTACCGCACTTTCATTTCAATTCTTCGTTTGGAAATATTTACAAGCTAAATAATAAAAATTTAAAACACAACAATGGCGTTGGTTATGCAATTAGCGTAGATGTGTTAGATAGATATTTGGAAGAATTAGAAAAAGCAAAACCAGGAGATGTGTTTGCGGAAAATAGTTTTGGAATGCCTTTTTTAGGAAGAAAAAACAAGAGCATTGAAAGACTTCAATATAAGTTAAATAGGCTGACAAAAGCCATAAAAGAAAAGAATAGTAGTGGCGAGGTTAGAATGGCTTTGGACGTAATGATGGCTATTTCTAATGTAAGATTAGACTTAAATGAATATATGCAAGACGAGCGTATGGATAATAATTCTACGTGGCTAAGATAAACATATAACAAGGGAAGGAGAAGGATTATGATGCAAACTGAAAGATTGATTATAAGAAAGTTTACACTAGATGATGCTAAAGATGTTTATGAGTGTTGCAATGATTATGAAGTTGTTAAAACAACATTAGGCATGCCTTGGCCCTATACTGAAGAAATGGCTAAAGGTTGGATTTCAAAGCAACCTGCAAGGGCTGAGAGTGGAACATCTTATGAATTTGCAATTTGTTTTAAAGAAAATCCAGATAAGGTAATAGGCTGTGTATCGTTGATGGATATTAATCCAGTGGCTAAACGTGGCGAAATGGGCTATTGGGTTGGCAGAAAATACTGGAAACAAGGTATTGCCACTGAGGCTGCAAAGGCAATGCTAGAATATGGTTTTAAAAATTTGGGATTACATAGCATTATTGCAAGATATTTTGGTATTAATCCAGCTAGTGGTAGGGTTATGGAAAAATGTGGAATGACCTATGTTGGAACAATCCGTGACCACGAAGTGAGATTTGATAAATACTACAATGTTGGGTATTATGAAATGCTTGAAACTGATTTAACAAAATAAGGAGAAAATTATGGAAAATAAAGAAAAATTTTATATTACAACTGCTATTGCCTATACTTCGGGCAAGCCTCATATTGGGAATACATATGAGATTATTTTGTCGGACGCTATAGCGCGTGCAAAGCGAATGCAAGGGTATGATGTTTTCTTTATGACAGGAACGGACGAGCATGGTGAAAAGATTGAAATGAAGGCAAAAGAAAAGGGTTTAACACCTAAAGCTTTTGTTGACAATATTGCGGGAGATATAAAGGCGCTTTGGGACTTTATGAATATTTCGTACGATAAATTTATTCGCACAACTGATGAGAACCACGAAAAATGTGTGCAAAAGATATTTAAAAAGTTCTATGAGCAGGGCGATATTTATAAAGGGCATTATGAAGGATTATATTGTACGCCTTGTGAAAGTTTTTGGACTGAAAGTCAATTGATTGACGGCAAGTGCCCAGATTGTGGTCGTGAAGTAAAACCTAGTCAAGAAGAAGCATATTTCTTTAAGATGAGCAATTATGCAAACAGACTTTTAAAGCATATTATTACTAATCCAGAATTTATGACTCCTACAACGCGAAAAAACGAGATGTTAAACAACTTTATACTTGCTGATGAGTTTATTGGTAAGAGTGATGAAGAATTGCTTGAAGCTATTGAAAATGGAACAATTAAAACCAAACTTCAAGATTTGTGTGTAAGTCGTAGCACATTTACTTGGGGAATTCCGGTTGAATTCGATAACAAGCACGTTGTATATGTATGGCTTGATGCGTTAAACAACTATATTACAGGTATTGGTTATGATACTGAAAATCCAAGCGAGCAATACAAAAAGTTATGGCCAGCAGATGTTCATGTTGTGGGTAAAGATATTGTGCGTTTCCACACTATTTATTGGCCAATTTTCCTAATGGCTATGGGCGAGGAATTGCCTAAACAAGTGTTGGGGCATCCTTGGCTACTTCAAGGTGGCGAAAAGATGAGTAAATCTAAAGGTAATGTATTGTACTTTGATGACTTGGCATCAATTTTTGGTGTAGATAGTGTGCGTTATTATGTTCTTAGAGAAATGCCATTTGTGTCAGATGGAACAATTACATGGGAGCTATTGACCGAGAAGAACAACTCTGATCTAAGTAATGTAATGGGTAACCTTGTTAGACGCACATTAAGCATGAGCAATCAATATTTTAATGGAAAGGTTAAGAATTATAATATTGCCGACACAATGGATGAAGATTTGAAAGCCATTGTAACCAGTGCAAAAGAAAAGGTGTTTGCTAAAATTAACGAGTATAAAATTGCTGATGCGCTTGAAGAATTGTGGCTTGTGTTTAGACGTGCCAACAAATATATTGACGAAACCGAACCTTGGAATTTAAATAAGGACGAAAGCAAGAGTGAACGCCTTTCAACCGTGCTATTTAATTTGCTTGAAGCAATTAATATTGGTGCAAATTTGCTTGCTCCATTTATGCCTGAAACCGCAAATAAAATATTTGGCGAGTTGGGTGTAACTGCACGTGATTTTGCTGATATTGATAATTTTGGATTAACCGAAGAATTTAATGTTACAAACAATCCACAAATATTATTTAATCGTATTAAATTCGAAGATATTAAGCCAACAATTGACGACATTGTTGCGCGTCAAAAGGCTGAAAATGCACCAGTTATAGAGTTTAAGGAAGCAGAACCAATTACTATTGATGACTTTGCAAAAGTACAAATGAAAATAGGCCAAGTTATTGCCTGTGAAGCAGTGCCAAAATCAAAACTATTACACTCAACTGTAAGGGTTGGAACTAAAACACTTTCAATACTAAGTGGTATTGCAAAGGCATATACGCCAGAGCAAATGGTTGGCAAAAAGGTGGTTGTGGTAACCAATCTTCCACCACGTGAAATGAAAGGTTATTTAAGCGAGGGTATGATTGTGTGTGCCGAAGATGAAATTGGTAACATCTCACTATTAAGCCCTGAAAAAGACATTATCGCGGATGGAAGCGAGTGCTGCTAAATAAACAAAAAATAATTTATCCACAAGTTGTAAAAGATTTGTGGATTTTTTAATGTTTTTAAAGGATTTTGCGTAAAGTGTTAAAAACTTGTTGACAAATCAACAAGATATATATTATACTAATCCTGTTGACAAATCAACAAGTGTAATCATTAGCTTTGCTTTTCAACATGCGGCAAGTTTAATTGGTTATATTTGTTGATTTGTTGGCATAAATTTGTAAAAGGAGGAAGGGTATGACATTTTTAAAGAAATGGGCTAGTTGCATAATTAGCTTTGTTGCTGGTGTTTGTGGTTTGGCATTGTCTGCTTGTACAGGTATGAAAGCTGTTGGAAAGATTGATGCAAGCGCATTGCAAAGTCAATTAGGTATGGATCCTAGTCAAAGTTTTGAAAGTGCTGCTAAAGGATTTAAGGTTCTTACTGATGGTGAATTGTATGATCAAGCAAAATTGGCAGGAATTGGCAAAGAGTTTATGATAATGAAAGTTTTTGCAATCATCACTTTAATTGTTTCAATTTTATTAATAGTATACGCAATTGTTGTGCTATTAAAGAACTTGAATGCAATTAAGCGTGAAAGCAAGATTTTTGATATCGTAGGAATTTGCTTATTTGTACTACTATTAGTTGCTACAATTGGATTGCTTATTTCATCTAATGCATATGCAAATGCTATGGAAACATCTGGCGCTGCAATCTTACAAGCAAGAGGGAAGTTTGCTGCAGGATTAACTGCTAAGTTGACTGAGGCTGGTGCAACACAAGTGCTTCCAATGGTTCCAACACTTGCAGGATTGGCTAAGATAAGTGCTAGCGTTAGTGTTGGTGTATATCAACCTGCTATGCTAGTAATCAGTATTATTAGTGCATTAGTTTATGGAACATTTACATTCTTAAACAAAAAGAGTGCGTAAATACATAGAAAATAGATATCAATAACATTTATGATATCTATTTTTTGTATGTCAATTAAATTTTATTGGTTGACAATAAATATTTAAAGTGATAAAATTATTTGCGGAGAAAATTATGGAAAAGCGATTTGAAACCTTTACTATATTGATATCAAAAATTAATCGTTGTATTCAAAAACTTAAAAGTGAAGAGATGTCGGAGTTTAATTTAAAAACATCTCATGTTTCGTGTTTATACTATTTGTACAAAAATAATAACCAGTTGACTGCAAAAGAGTTATGCGATGCTTGCGATGAAGATAAGGCAGCGGTTTCGCGTGCTATAAAATATTTGGAAGCTGAAGGCTTTTTGGCTTGCGAATCAAAGACTGAAAAACGATATAAAAGCCCGTTATTTTTAACCGAAAAAGGCAAATTTGCAGCTGAAAAATTGGTTCAAAAAGTAGATAGTTATGTTGACCTGGCTAGCGTAGGGTTAAGCGACCATGACCGAAAAATATTTTATGATAGTTTGATTTTAATTAGCGAAAATCTTCAAAAGATTTGTGACGAATTTGACAATTAATTTTATACAATTAAATTAATCCACAAATGTTATAAGTTTGTGGATTTTTGCTATTTACAAGCGGATTAATGTGTGATATAATGGCACTATATTTAGGAGAAAATTATGAAAGTGTATAATACAAATGTTGGCAAGGTAAAATTAAGAAGAGAACAGTTTAATCGTGCACAAACAAAGTCTAATAATAAGGGCAAAAAATCGTTAAGCAAACGCATTATTGCTGAGCGTGTTGAGGCGATTGAAGAAAGGAATAATTTTGATGATGAATTTGTTATGCTTATGGGGGTTTATAAGGGTGATGAATTGCTAGTGCAAATAATGTATCATCTAAAGTTTGGTGCGAGTTCACATCCAACAATATTTGACGAGAATTACATTGAAGAAGTTGTAACTAAATTGCGCAAGGCTAAGGCTGACTTTATGTTGGGAATAATCGATGGTGAAAAATACCTTGAGGTATTGGAAATTATTGATGAACTAATAACCGAAGATATACATAACTTATCAATGGGCTCGGAGCTATAATTTAAAGTTGATTTATCCACAAAAGAGACATTTTTTGTGGATTTTTTGTTGCGTTTTGCAAAGTTTTTGGCGCAAAATACTTTTATTATATTAATAAATATGCTATAATATATTTAATATATAGAGAAACTGGATTAAGTTTAGTTTGTTTAGGGAATAATATCCCAAAAGATTGAACTTAATAAGGTTTGTCTTGATATTTTTTAGGAGTAAATTATGGCAGATGAATTAAGCAAAGTTACCAGTTATGATGAGAGTAATATTCAAGTATTAGAAGGGTTAGAGCCAGTGCGTAAACGTCCTGGCATGTACATTGGTTCTACTGATGAGCGTGGACTTCATCACTTGGTAACTGAAATTGTAGATAACAGTATTGACGAGGCTCTTGCAGGCTATTGTACCGAGATTAGTGTTACAATCCTTAAAGATGGCTCAGTGCAAGTAATAGATAATGGGCGCGGAATCCCTACAGGAATTCATCCAAAGGAAGGCGTTAGTGCGGCAGAGTTGGTGTTGACAAAGTTGCATGCCGGTGGTAAGTTTGGTGGTGGCGGATACAAGATATCTGGTGGTTTGCACGGCGTTGGTTTGTCGGTTGTTAATGCGCTATCTAGCACATTGCTACTTGATATCTTCCAAAAGGGCGAACATTATCACCAAGAATATCATCGTGGTAGACCAACTGGTAGACTTGAGGTGGTTGGCAAAATTGAAAAAACTGGTACAAGTGTAACATTTATGCCAGATGACCAAATATTTGATACAACCATATTCAATTATGATACGCTTAAAGTTCGTCTTCGTGAGTTGGCTTTCTTAAATAAAGGTTTAAAAATCCGCATTGAAGACCAACGCGAAGGTCAAGAGCAAGTTGACAACTACGTATTTGAAGGCGGTATCAACGAATTTGTTGGCGAATTAACATCAACCAAGGAAAATGTATTTGATGCACCTATTTATGTAGACAAGATTTATTCATACAAGCGCAAAAATGAAAATGGCGAAATGGTGCCAGCACAATGCGAAATTGAAGCAAGCTTCCAATACATTGATAGCTATAGTGAAAATATTCACACTTATGCCAACAATATCCGTACTGAAGAAGGTGGAAAGCACTTAGAAGGATTTAAATCGGCAGTTGCAAAAGTGGTTAATGATTATGCTATTGCCAACAAACTTGTGAAAGACACTCAAAAGCTAAGTGGTGAAGATACTCGTGAAGGTCTTGTTGCGGTTATTAGTGTAAAGGTGGAAGAACCTCAATTTGAAGGTCAAACAAAAACCAAGTTGGGTAATGACGAAATTAGAACTTATACAACCAAGGCTGTAAGTGAGGCATTGGAAATATATTTGGAAGAACATCCACGTCAAGCAAAAGAATTAATCAACAAATGCTTGCTTAGCCAAAAGGCGCGTGAAGCGGCTAGAAATGCACGTGAGGCGACAAGACGTAAGTCGGTGCTTGAAAATACAGCGTTGCCTGGAAAGCTTGCAGATTGTAGTGAAAAGGACCCTAGCGTGTGCGAAATATTTATAGTCGAAGGAGATTCGGCTGGCGGAAGCGCAAAACAAGGTCGTGACCGTCGTTTCCAAGCAATATTGCCACTAAGAGGTAAAATATTAAACGTTGAAAAGGTGCGTGAAGCAAAGGCGCTTGAAAATGCTGAAATTCAAGCAATGATTACAGCATTTGGTTGTGGTATTGGACAAACATGTGATTTAAGCAAATTAAGATATGATAAGATTGTATGTATGACCGATGCGGACGTAGATGGTGCGCATATTAGAATATTGCTACTAACATTCTTCTTTAGATTTATGCGTCCGTTAGTGGAAGGAGGCCATATCTATATTGCTCAACCTCCACTATACAAAGTTCAACGTGGTAAAAAATCAACTTATTGTTATAGCGATGAAGAATTAAATAGAGATTTAGAACTTAACGGAAGCAAAGGCGCGGAAGTGCAGCGTTATAAAGGTCTTGGCGAAATGGACCCAGATCAACTTTGGGAAACTACCATGGACCCTCAAACACGTACACTTCTTCAAGTTAAAATTGATGACGCAATTCAAGCAAATGAAATATTTGATATGCTAATGGGTGAACGTCCAGAGTTAAGACGTGACTTTATTAACGAAAATGCTGACAAAGTGAAAAATCTTGATATATAGGAAAATGAATTATGAAAAAAAGTGAAACATTTGAAAAAATAGATAATACTAGATATTTAGAGCGCAATCTTGAACATGAAATGAAAGAGTCGTTTATGGACTATGCGATGGCTGTTAACGTATCACGCGCAATTCCTGACGTGCGTGACGGCTTAAAGCCAGTACATCGTCGTATTTTGTATGCTATGAGCGAAGAAGGCTTGTGGAGTGATAAACCATTTAGAAAATGTGCTAAAATTGTCGGTGACGTGTTAGGACGTTATCATCCACACGGCGATAGTTCTGTTTACGATGCGTTGGTCCGTTTGGCGCAAAACTTTTCAATTAACGAATTGTTGGTTGATGGTCATGGTAACTTTGGTTCGGTGGATGGAGATAAAGCAGCGGCATATCGTTATACCGAGGCGCGTTTAAGCAAGATTTCTAACGAGTTGTTGAGAGATATTGATAAAGATACAGTTGATTTTTATCCAAACTTTGATAATACTCGTATGCAACCAGTGGTTATACCAAGCCGTTTCCCTAACTTATTGGTAAATGGAAGTGATGGTATTGCGGTTGGTATGGCAACAAATATTCCTCCACACAATCTTGGTGAGGTTATTGATGGTGTGGTTGCGCTAATTGACAATCCTGAAATTGGCGTTGATGAACTAATGCAAGTTGTTCCAGCTCCAGATTTCCCTACTGGAGGGGTAGTGTTAGGCTTAGGCGCAATTAAGGAAGCTTATCGTACTGGTCGTGGTGGATATATTATTCGTTCACGTGCTGAAATTGAAACTTATGGCGATGGTAAGCGTTATCGTATAGTTGTTACTGAAATCCCTTACCAAGTAAACAAAGCAAAGCTTATTATGCAAATTGCGGATCTTGTAAAGGATAAGCGTATTGAAGGCATTAGTGATATTCGCGATGAAAGTGATAAAGATGGTCTACGCATTGTTATTGAAATTAAGAAAGATGCTAATGCGCAAATTGTGTTAAATCAATTATACAAAATGTCACAACTTCAAGTTTCTAATGGTATTATATTGTTATGCTTATCGCACAACAAACCACAACTATTAAACTTAAAGCAAATTTTAGAAGAATATCGTGATTTCCAAGTGGAAGTTATAACACGTCGTACCACATATGACCTTGAAAAGGCAAAAGAACGTGAACATATAATTGAAGGTTTGGTAATTGCTGTTAGAAATATTGATGAAGTAATTGCAATTATTAAAAAGTCAAAAGACAAGCAAGATGCAATGCAAAAGTTGCAAGATAAATTTGATTTGTCTGAAAAGCAATCTAATGCAATACTTGAAATGAAGTTATCACGTTTAACAGGCTTGGAAGTTGAAAAACTTAATGCAGAACTTGAAGAGTTGTGTGCAACAATTAAGGAGTTAAGCGAAATTCTTGCATCTCCTGCCCGTATTCTAGGTATTATCCGTGAAGAAATTTTGGAGATTAAGGATAAATATGCTCGCCCTCGTAAAAGTGAAGTAAGTTTGGATTATGATGATATTGACATTGGCGATTTGATTGCTAAACACGAAGTTGTTATTTCACTTACCGAAGAAGGCTATATCAAACGTATGCCTGCAAGCGAATACAAGAGCCAAAATCGTGGTGGAAAGGGTGTTGTGGGGCACAAGGCTAAAGATGAAGATATTATTGTTGGAATGGGCAGCTGCAATAGTCATGATGATTTGTTGTTCTTTACCAATCTTGGAAAGGTTTACACAATGAAGGCTTATGCAATTCCAGAAGCAACGAAAACTTCAAAGGGCCGCGCAATTATAAATTTATTGCCACTACAAACTGATGAAAAGATTACCACTATTGTAGACAACGCAAAGGACAAACAATCGTTGTTTATGGCAACCGAACAAGGCTATATCAAGAAGACCAGTATGAAAGAGTTTGAATTATTGCGTAAAAACGGCAAAATAGCCATCAAATTGATGGAAGGCGACCAACTTGTCAGTGTTAAGGCTGTTAGTGGCGAAGATGAGCTATTAATTGCTTCTAACAACGGAAAATGTGTGCGCTTTAGCGAAAAGGACGTTCGAACACTTGGCAGAAGCTCTCGCGGTGTTAAGGGTATGAAGATTGATGAAGGTGAAAAGATTATCGATATGATAGTGTTAGACCCTAACAAGGACATCTTAACAGTAACTGAACTAGGATATGCAAAACGCACCAAGGTTGAGGATTATAGGCTGCAATCTCGTAGGGGTAAAGGTACAAAGGCTGGAAGATTTAACGACAAAACTGGTGACATCGTTGCAATATGTCCAATAGTTGAAGGCCAAGACATCTTGGCAATGACATCTAACGGTATTGTAATTCGCACACATGCCGAGCAAATTAATGAGGTTGGGCGTACAGCTCTTGGTGTAAAACTAATGAATACCTCTGGTTGTAAAATTGTTGCCGTATCAGTAGTTGACAGACAAGAAGATGAAGAAACTGAAGAATTAGCGACTGAAGAACAAGAAATCAATGAATAATCAAGGTGGTGTGTATGACAAATGATAAAAAACACACTCATTACGGCCATCGACAACGCTTAAAAGAAAAGGCAAAAGAGGCTGGGATTTCACATTGGCCATATCATGAGATATTGGAGTTATGGCTAACATATGTAATTCCAAGAAAAGATACAAATCCAATAGCACATAAACTTCTTGACCATTTTGGAAGTTTTGGTGCATTGTTTGACGCAAGTTTTGACCAGTTAAAGAACTTTCCAGGACTCGGTAGTGAAAGCGCATTATTTATAACGTTGTTTAAAGATATAATGCTGAAATACAACGAATCCAAAACAAAAGATGCTTTAATTTTAGATGTGCCTAATAAATGCGTAAATTATTTTAGGTCGAAATACAAATTGAAGCCTGTTGAAGAGTTTTATTTGTTATGTTTAGACGCAAAGCGTAGACTGATTTCAAGTTCGATTATAGGAACTGGTTTAGCGTCAACGGTCAATGTTGGAATGAGCTCAGTTGCTGGAAGCATTTCAGCATCAGGTGCAAAAGTTTTTGTAATAATCCATAATCATCCGGGTGGAGATAAAAATCCAACCGAAATGGACGTTGTTGCAACTAAAAAGTTTATGGATATGAGTATAAGCTTGGGTATTCCTATGGACGACCATATAATTGTTACCGAAGATGATTACTTTTCATTCCATAGTCATTCCATGTTTGAAAAGCTTTATGATATTTCTAAATATAATTTCAAACAAAGCAAAGATGAATCGTTAATGGTTGCAAAGCTTATGAAGGAAATGATGAAGGATAAAAAATAGACATATATAATGTCTAATAAAATATTGTACAAAAAATCACAACACGCGTTGTGATTTTTTATTATTATGGTTGATGCGCTGCATCTACTTTACAAATTTCAAGTACAGCATTGGCAATTGCGTTAATTCTTACAGATTCGTCAAATGAATTAACTTTGTCATATTTAGGGTCCAATCCGGTTGCTTGTATAGCGTAAGCTCTAACAGATATGGTAACACTGCAACCTTGCAATTCATTTCCCCATTTTTCTCCCGGTATTTTTAATGCACGATATTCAATAACACCAATTTTCTTACCATATGGTTCAGTTGAAGATGCTGTCCACCCCGGGAATATATTTTTACCAACCAAGCATGTGTATGTGGCTTGTGTGTTTTGACAAACATATTCAATAGGTGCCCAGTCGGTTGTATTAACGTTATTTAAATTAAATGCAACAGCAGGAGTATTGCTGACATCGACGGTGTCATTTACATTACCTTTTTTGTGGGCAGATAATGAATAAACAATTACCATATAAGTTTCAATTTTACATTTGTTATAAATATTCAATTCGGCATTTTCCAACTCGTCGCCAGGAGCATAAATAGCATCGTCAATATGTGTTGACAAGAAGAATTCAGCTTTGGTAAAGTCGGTATCATTGTCTAATTCGACTGCTAAATTTGCGGTTGTAATAGTACCTTTAACCAAATCAGTACGTCCGTTGTAGTACGAATAGGTAACACCAAAGCCTATTGAAACAACTAATAATATACATAGCACAATAATAATTACATTTTGCGCATTGGATTTCTTTTTAATCATTTTTCCCCCTGTAAACATCGTATGGCTGTAAAACCACACAACATCTAATAAGCCCAATTTAACTTATACAATTATTTTAGCAATCAAATTAACCCATGTCAAACAAAAAAACCAATAAATTTATATTATTTTACAAAATATGCAAAGTTTTGCTTAAACAGACCAACAAACTCCAATAATTACTTATTTAGCAAGCTTGGGTCACATCTAAAGAATATTTTAAACCTATAAATAGTATATTTAAAATATGAAAATCCCGCCAAAGTTTTCATATTCATTAACTGAGCCATTAAAAAAGCACCGCGGTTTTGTAAGCTTGATTTTAATTCTTACGGCGGCATGTATTTTTTGTGCGGTTATGTCAGGTATTAAGTTTAGCAATAGTTCACTTTTAATCAGCTTTTCCAATGTAACTATTGTCAAATTTTTACGTGGAAGCAGTGGATTTGGCGGAATGCTGTTTTCAAATATATTTGCAATCAGCATATTTAGTTTAATTATTATATCTTCAAGTTGTAAAAAATACACAATAAGTATAGGAGTATTCTTTTATTCTTATTATGTGTATGCACAAAGCTTAACGCTTATTGCTTTTGTATTAGAATATGGCATAATCAATACCTTAGTAATAGCATTTTGCATGCTGATTATTATGTTTGTTATGTTTTTCTTAATGCTAGAGTTGTTTTTAAATTGTTTAGAATGTCAAAATGACAACTTTTATTTTAAACGCGCTTTTGCCGAGTGTTTACCAATATTAACCATGATAATACTGTTGTTGCTAGCTGAAAGTATTATATTTTTTGTGTTGCGTAATTATATAATTGTATTAGTTTATTAAAATATTAAACTGATTAACAAATCTTACACATACTTTATGTAACAACTTGCGCATATCCAATATTTGTGATATAATAATTGTGTACTAAAGCAGTATATAAGCCATAATATGCGCCTATGGTGTAATGGATAGCACAATGGTCTTCGGAACCATTAGTTCGGGTTCGAATCCTGATAGACGCACCAAAATCAAAATATAACCGACCGATGTTGGTATATACATTTGCTTTATACAAATTTATAATCATATGATATATAGGAGAATATATGAAATACGATAAGTACTACAAGCTAATAGAAGAACAATCAAAGATTTATGACAAAACTCAAAATTGCAGCGAGGGGCAAACTTGGCAATTTCATTTACTTCCAGTTATTAACAATGCTTGCAAATTGGCAGAAATTTATAATGCGGATAAAGACGTTGTGGAGCTCGGTGCAATTTTTCACGATTACGCCAATTTAATAGATTTTGCTAATAGTGATAATCACCACATTTTGGGCGCAGAATTAGCTGAGAAAATTTTAAAACAAGATGGTTTTAATCAAGAATTTATTAATAAAGTAAAATCTTGTATTATAAATCACCGAGCAAGCGTTTTGAAAGAAAAGTTTTCTATTGAAGAAATATGCGTTGCAGACGCCGATGCTCTTAGCCATTTAGACAATGTTGTAGAGTTAATATGCTGGAGAGCATACCGTGGCGATGATATAATGACCTGCAATAATTTTGTAAAGAATAAAATTAAAAAGAGTTATGCTAAAATGAGTAAGGAAACACAAGAGCTTGTTAAAGACAAATATGAAAGTATTATGAAGGTGTTATTATAGTATTTAAAATATTCTTCATATGTATTAGTATAAGTCGTTTAATAAAACAAAATATATTTTAGAGTTTTGAAGGCTATAGATAAATACAATAAAAGAAAAATAAAGCCAATTGGGCTTTATTTTTTTAGTTGTTAAAATCTGGGATATAGCAGGTGCTAGAGCTGGTTAGTTCTTGTTGAAAACCATTTATAAATCCTAATTGATTTAGGTGGTTTACCACTCGCTTATACTCGATTGCCTTTAACTGGCGGTTGTATTTTGGCATATCTTTGGCTAGATGATAAGGGGTGTATTGCGACATTAAACTAATGTATGTATTATTGCCAAGATTGTTGTGTATCCAGTCAAGGACTTCAAAGCTATTATCAACCTCATTGGGGATGACTAGGTGGCGGACTATAACGCCTTTTTTCATTAACCCATTTTCAAGTATATCAATAGGTTGATTTTTGCGCATTTGAAGTATTGCTTGCTGGCAAATTTGTGGATAATCTTTGGCTTTGGATAAAGTTGAGGCTAGGTCATTGTCCATATATTTCATATCAACCAAGTAGATATCAACAATATCTTTAATTTGTTTTATGGTTTCAACATTTTCATAACCATTGCTATTCCACACAACAGGTATTGAAGGTTTATATAATTTTAAAGCCTTTATTATTTGCATAGTATAATGGCTTGGTGTTACAAGGTTTATATTATGTGCGCCCAAGGTTTCAAGCTGTTTTATAATACCAACAAATTCATTGGTGGAAATTTCTTTGCCTTTGCCAAGCGAGCTAATTTCGGCGTTTTGGCAATACACGCACTTTAAATTACAATGCGAAAAAAATATTGCACCACTACCGTTTGTTCCTGAAATAATTGGTTCTTCCCACATATGCAACATATATTTGGCAATCTTTAAATTATTGTTAGCATTGCAAAACCCGGCATTTAAGTTTCTGTCAATATTACAATGTCGTGGGCAAATATTACAATTCATATAACCTTCCTTTGGGTAAATAATACAACAAATTTAACTATTTGTCAAAGATGAGAGGAATATTTAAAAATATTATCAAATATAGTATTAATAAAAAGCATAATTTAAATAAAAAATTGGTAAATTTATGGAAATTTAATTGTCATAATCACATATTTGCGTTAATATATGGGTATGAAGCGTCGAATTTTGTCGATTTTTGTAATAGTTGTCACGCTAATCGTAACTTTGATTAGCATAATTGTTGTTGCAAACAAAAAAGAATACAAACTTGTTTATGGCAAAAACATTAAATTTAATAGTAATATTAGCGGATTTGAGATGTCGATTGATAATTACTTGATAATAGATAAAAGTATGGTTACAATAACACCATCAAGCTGCAGTTTCGAACCGGAGTTTACAATTACAAAATCTAGCAGTGGCGAAGAAATTAAAATTAAAGAAGGTAAATATAAGTTTAGCCAAACCGGAAAACACATATTAAAGTGCATGGTTAAAACCAGTGCAACATATTCGTGGCATGATAAAATTTCGATTAATGTAGTTGATGGCTATAACAGTTCTACCAGTATGTATATAAAACAAATTAAAAATCAAGTGATGTATGTTGAAGATGGTGTGATGTTAGATGAAATTGTTGAGCTAAAATATCCAACAAACACTAAAATTACATATGATTACACCGATAATATATCAATAAAAGATAATTTTGTTACTGCCAAGCTAGATGGTTTGGCAAAAATTGATATAACGATAAATTATAACAATATAATAATTACAGATACAATTTATATAACAATAAAGCCAAAAATTATTGAAAGTGATATAGGTATTATATTTGGCGCGGGCGGACAAGTAATAGATGGAAACCATATTGAAATCAAGCTCAGCAAATATAACTTTGGAATAGATTATGAGCTTACAAATACCGATTTTCAACTAGTAGATTGCACAACAGATAGTCCAGTAATTAAAATTTTTAGTTTCGATGCATCTATTATTGTAATAGAAACTAAACAAGTGGGCGATGCAGTTGTGTATATCACACCGCTTAGCCACCCAGAACTAGTGTTTGAACTTTTTATTAGGGTTGTGGAATAAATTTAAATATGTTTGGTTGTATAATTTGACAAATTGTATCGAAAGTAATATAATTAAATTAGTGTAAGGAGAAGATTATGAAAGTAGATAAAAACAAATGTTTGGGTTGTGGTGCCTGTGCTTCAATGTGTCCAGTAGGCGCAATCAGCATGAAAGGCGGCAAGGCTGAAATTGATAAAAAGAAGTGCATTAAATGTGGCACTTGTAAGGATATTTGCCCAGTAGGCGCAATTACTGACGACGAATAGGAGGATTTATGGAATTTCAAACAGGAATTTATCAACATTTTAAAGGCGGCACAGTATTGGTGGTTGGTTTAAGCGCATCATCAGATGACCAACAACGAGTTTTGTATATTGGCATGCAGGACAAAACTTTCCATGACAGACCTATAGAAGAATTTTTCGATATAGTGGTTAAAAATGGTCAAGAATTTAAAAGATTTAAGCTTGTAACACCAATTACAATCACTCCAGACAATATTTTGGAAGTGTTTAATCAACAATTAAATTTAAAATAAAAAACCTCTACATATGTAGAGATTTTTTATTACATTTCTTCAATTGTTTCAATACAAATTATATTAAATGCATGTGCAAGGGTTTGCTTAACAAGGTTTAACAACTCAAGCTTTGCTTTAACTTGAGCAAGGTTATCATCAAGAATTTTGCAAACGGTATAGTATTTGTTAAGTGTTTTACAAATTTCCATACAATACTTTAGTATAATACTTGGGTCACGTTTTTCAAGGGCTAATGTTAAAGTATTATCAAGATTGCAACACATTTTGATAAGTTCAAAAGCTTGAGTTTGGTTTAGGCAAGAATAATCAGCATTAACACCGTCAACAGCCAAGGCACTGGCTTTACGCATAATGCTCATAATACGTGTGTATGTATATTGCATATATGGCGCAGTTTCGCCCTCAAAGCTAAAGGCGCGCTCGATATCAAATATAGCGTCTTTGTTGCGGTCAATGTTGATTGCATTAAAACTTAATATTCCACGTGCCACTTTCATTGCAACATCTTCGGGTTTTTCGATGGTAAATGTACGGTTTTTGATTACATCATTTGCTTTGTTTAGCACATAATCAATTAAGTCTACCAATACGGCTTGTTTGCCACGGCGTGATGAAATTTTACCATCAGGCAAACTAAATCTTCCGTAAGAAATATGCTCCAACCCACCAGCAAATGGCATACCGGCCAACTCTAACACTTTAAAGAATTGTGAAAAGTGCAATTTTTGTTCAACTGCGGTTAAGTATAGCATGGCATCATATTTATAATCATTATATCTATCAATAGCGGCAGCGATATCACGAGAAGCATAAATGCTTGCGCCATCACTACGCCTAATTAAGCATGGAGGCATATCAAATTTTTCCAAATCAACAACGGTTGCGCCTTGGCTGATTGAAATCAACCCTTTTTCTTTTAACATTTCAACAACATTATTTACTTCTTTAGCATAACTCGCCTCTCCTTTCCACGAATCAAAATGTATGCCAAGAATTTCAAGCAAGCGTTCAGCTTCTTTACGAGCAACTTCAATTACCTGTTGGTAGATAGGATATATTTCATTATCTTCATCTTCAATCTTTTTAGAAATATCACGTGCTAATTGCTGTAATTTTTCATCTTCAGCTTCGGCTGCGCAAAATTTAACATAATATTCTTGCAACGCATCAATGCCACGAGCCTTAATATCTTCTTCAGAACCCCAAAGTTGAATGCCTGCAATTATTTTACCATATGGTGTGCCATAGTCGCCAATATAATTGATACGAACAACTTTATATCCAAAGTTTTCAAACAATCTTGCCAAGCTTTCGCCAAGGAAAGTATTTTTAAGATGGCCTATATGCATATATTTTGCAAGGTTTACCGAGCAGTAATCAATACAAACAACCTTGTTATTATTTTTAGGGTTTGTAATAGTGTAACTATTTAACACATTTTCGCCAACTTTGGCTTTGTTTAGAAAAAAGTTTACATAACCTGCTACACATTCAACTTTTTCGATGTTTGAATTACTGGTATCAATTTTGCTGGCAATTTCTTCAGCAATAATCATCGGTGGCTTATGTAAAGTTTTTGCAAGTGAAAAACAAGGCAAACAATAATCGCCTTTAGTTTCATCAATACTTTCGATTAACAAACTACTTAAATCGCCATAATCAGTTAATTGATTTAATACATCAAATATTTCTTGTTTTAAATTCATAATTTTTCCTTTTAATTAAATAAACTTCCAGCTGTTTTGCTGTAAGCTCTAACCAAGCCGCCAGCTCCCAATTTTATTCCCCCGAAGTATCTTATAACTGCAATCAGAGTGTTTTTACAACCACGCTTTTTAATCACATTCATTATAGGTGCGCCAGCTGTGCCTTTTGGTTCGCCATCATCACTACATTTTTCAAGCACTTTATCAATGCTGTACACATAAGCGTAGCATATATGATTTGCTTTTTTGTGTTCAGCTTTTAGTTGCTGTAAAGTGTCGGTTATATCTTGTTCACAAGTTAGTTCCCGCATAACACCTATAAAGCGTGACTTGTTTATAATTATCTCGCAAGTTTTCATGTATACTATTTTATCATATAAAAACTGATTAATCAATATTTATTTTGAATAAATTTAATTTTTTTAATAATTGTCAATAAGCATTGTTGTATATAACCCAACGAAGATAGTTGATAAATTATACAAATAGGCTTGTAAAATTTTTAATTATTAGATATAATATGGATATGTATAAAATGCCAACAAAAAAAATATGGTTATTGCGCATTATCACAGTTGTTGTGGTGTTTTTTTCGTTGCTTAGCAGCTGTTACATATTGTTAAATGTTTTTTATATAAGAACGCCTGTAAATGGAAGTTCAATGTATCCAACATTAAATTTGAGTGCGGAAAAAACTGGCAAAAATGATGTTGTGTACATAAACAGGTTTGACGATGTTAGTGTTAATGATATTGTGGTGTTGGATTTACGAACAAACCCTAATTTTGGAGGATATGCAATAAAACGACTAATTGCGTTAGAAAATGATGTTGTAAACATAATTTGGGACGGGCAGCAATATAATGTGGTGGTAAATGGTAAAGTGCTATATTCAAAACCTTATCAAGAAGGCGGGTATGAAACATATCAAAACTTTTCAACCTGCGTGTTGGGAAATGATAAATATAGTTCACAAATTGTATATGATGGAAACGTGATAGTTGGCTTTAAAGTGCCACAAAACGAAGTGTTTGTATTGGGAGATAATTGGAACTTATCAAAGGACTCATCAATGCATGGTGGTTTTAACAAAAAAACATTGGTCGGAAAAGTTGATATTATTATTCAACCTAAAGATATAGAGGTTTGGGAGATAATTAAAAAAATATTTTAAAATATATTGCCAAAAGTATATAAAATGTTTGAATTTTGAACTTGCTTTGTGATATACTAAATATATCAAAAAGTTTTATTTAAAATAATAGGGGGATTAATTATGGAAAAAATTGCTATGTGGGGAGGTGTTGCAGGTATTGTTATTGCTATATTTGCAGTAGTAATATTATATCTTACTCGTAACAATATTATTGATTTGCTGGATAGAGATGTGGTTATGTACGATAAAAACTATGAGGCCAAAAAAGAAAGTTTAGAAAATGCTTTTAATTGTTTAGATGTGGTTGCGCTAAATGGTACAGAGGTTAAAAATAATCCACAATATATTCAAAGAGCAAAAGAAGCGTATAATGGATTGCTTTGCACACTAAATTCTGCAAAACTTTATCAAGAATTTTATCGTTTAGCAATCGACAGTACTACAAGTGGATATTCTGTTGTAGATATTGAAAAGTTTAAAATAGCTTGTCGTGGAGAATTGATAAGAAAACATAAGTCAAAATCCGAAGCTTTTAAGGGGGCAACAAGCGGAGCTTTAAACGGCGAATATAGCGCCGGCATGTCTCAACAAGCTATAATGGCGCAAAGGGCAGCTCAATCACAATCAATGGCACGTCCAGCGCAGCCAGTACAAAGAGCAATGCAACGTCCACCAATGCAACCACCAAAAGAAGATTAGTAAATAAAAATTCACCAACAACTGGTGAATTTTTTTGTTAATTAAAATATTTTAAACTATAATGGGCGATTTGTCTAAGTGGTATGTGATTTTTTAAGATATTCATTAATTAAAGGTTGTAGCTCGCCATCGATTACGCTATCAACATCGCTGGTTTCGTATTCGGTGCGATGGTCTTTAACCATTGTGTATGGCTGGAATATATAACTTCTAATTTGGCTGCCCCATTCAATCTTTTTAAGTTCTCCCTTAATTTCTTTCATTTGTGATTGATCTTGCTCAATTTTTAGTGCCATGATCTTGCTTTTTAATATTTTTAAAGCATTTTCACGATTTTGAAGTTGACTGCGTTCGTTTTGACAGGTAACCACAATTCCACTTGGCAAATGTGTAATTCTTACCGCTGAATCGGTAGTATTTACATGCTGACCACCCGCTCCGGAACTACGATAAGTGTCAATTTTTAAATCTTCATTGTTAATAACGATTTCATTGTCAGATATTATTTCAGGTGAAACTTCCACACTTGCAAAAGTAGTGTGCCTACGCTTTGATGCGTCAAAAGGAGAAATTCTAACTAAACGATGAACCCCCTTTTCGCCTTGGAGTTTACCATATGCATATTCTCCCTTCACAACAAAAGTTATACTTTTAAGCCCAACACCTCCGCCATCAACACTATCAACAATGGTTAGGTCTAAATTGTTATTAGAGCAATACATGTTATACATTCTAAATAACATACTAACCCAGTCTTGAGATTCTGTTCCGCCTGCGCCTGAATGAATGCTAATAACAGCATTGCACTCATCATACTTGCCATCTAAAAGTGTACGAATATTTAAATTGTCAATATCTTCGGCAAGTGCTACAACCTCACAATATACGTCGTCTAAACCAGAAAAGTCCTGGCTTTCATTTAAAATTTGCTGAAGTTCGTTTAATCCAGCAAGACGTTTTTGAATACTATTTACGTTGTCAAACAGACTTTGCAAACTTTTGATTTCTTTGTTTGTTTTCATTGCCGACTCAACGTGTGACCAAAATGACAACGACTCTCTTTCTTTTAGCAAAGATGCAAGTCTATTAGATAGCTCTTTTAAATTAAGACAAGATTTTGTTAGCTCAAACTTTTCAATCAATTCACCAATTTCCTGTTCAATGTTTTCAATATTCATAATTCCTTCCTTAATACGAGTATATAAAATTAAAATTTAAATGTCAAAGGAATAAAATAAAAACCCTTTTCGGGTTTTAAATTTTATAAATTATTCATTTTTGTTTTCAGCAGTGCTTTCTAGTGTATTCTTTGTGGATTGTTCATCTGCTTGACTTGTGTATACATAGTCAGCTTGGGGCGTGCCCACCTCTTTATCAGTTTGAATTGATTTGTCTTCGACTAGTTTTGATTTGTTTTTATTATATGGTTTAAAAACAACCAGCTCCCTTGCCCATACGAAAAATTTAATTTTACTCTTGTATACAAACAACATGACTAACCAAGCTATAACTGCAGCTGTTGTTCCTACGGCAATTGCTCCCATGCAATCACTAAAATAATGAACCATCAAATATATTCTGCTACTTGCCATAACAAAAGGTAAGAACAAAATAGGCCAACTACGATTTTTGTTTGTGGTTAAGAATATTGCCACGGCAAAAGCTGTTGTTGCAGTTGTGTGCCCAGAAGGAAATGAATAACCGCTTTCTCGAGCGCTGCCCGCATCTAGCCACCATTTATAATAATCAGTTCCAAGCCCTGAAAAAGGTCTAGCTCGAGCAATTATTGGCTTTAATATCACATTTGTAATTACAAATCCTATTGCAACTGATAGTAATATTGTTCCACCAATTTTACGAGTGCGCTTAAATAATGCAAGCACAAATCCTATAATCAAAAACAATATTCCCGCCTCGGCAACGAGGCTGATAACTTCCATACCTTTATTGGTGAATTGTCCGCCCCACAAGTAAATTTTATGAAAAAATTCTGCAATTTTATAGTCTATTTTATTTATCATTATCTTCTCCTTTTGTTTTGTTTACGCTGTTTAATTCAATATTTTGAAGTTTGTCTTGCCCACTAACCACAAAACAAAAGGCTAGCAGCCATGTTAAGCAAGGACATAACACGCCTGAAAGGTTTGAAACCATTCCATTGATTAACAATAATCCAACTGGGATATAGTTTGCAATATTTCTTGAAAATTTTGCTTTTCTAAGCGTCCATATCAAAGCGCCAATAATAATTGCAGAGCCAATAATGCCAAATTGGAATAAGAATGCAAGATAAATACTATGCTCGTATTGGTTGGTTGGTATTTTTATTGCTGTGTACCCGTTGCCAAACAGGAATGTAATTGGAGTTTCTAACCAACGCTTTAAATAAGCTTTCCATATTGGGGTTCTGTTGGTTGTTATTGCATCAATTTTAGAAGATGATGACGAACTGGTAAATCTGTCTAATATTTTGCCTATATAATCTCTAAATATAAAAATTAGCGCTGTTACGCAAATAATAATTATTAATGTGTACCAAATGTAATTTTTTTTGCGCTTTGATTTAATAAATGATAATCCAAACCAAGAGCAGTATATTAATACGGTCATCAATAAAAATATTTTTGACATTGTTAAAAATCCAACCGAAGAAACAACAAAAGGAAGCCAACAATATTTTTTAAATTCCAAGCGCTTTGTTAATAATAAGGCCACAAGACATGATGCACAAGTGGTGCAGAACACGCTTAAAGCGTTAACATTATTGAAAAACGCTCCAAATCTTGCGCCTAGCGCACCTCTAACAGTGTCCGCATTTATTTTTAATATTTCAAAACAGCCGCCCACCAAAACCGAAGTAAGTATTCCGGCACTCATGGTTAATAAAATATGTTTTAAATTTATTTTATCGTGAACTAAGTAAAAGGTGAAACAGCATTGTATAAAATCTAAAAACATTCCCATGCGGTACACTTTAAATTTGTTATATAACAAACTATATAATGTAAACACCGTTAATATTGATACCCAAACAATAAGAACTAACTTGATATTCTTAACATTTTCGTCTTTATGCCTTATTGCATGTATAACCTTTTTGGTTTCAAACAAAAGTAACGAAACATTTAATGCCACCAAAAATCCCGAAGGACCAAAACAAGCCGCAAAGCAGCCAGCAAATACATACAGAGAAATAGTTTTTGTGTCGTCTAAAATTATGGGGGCACAAATCACTAAGGCATAAAGAAATACTTGAAATACAACGCTTAAATGTGCAAGACTTGCAAACACAACAAGTAGTGCAAGCATAATATAAAGCATATTGTTTTTAATCTTGTTTAAAATCATAAAAAATCCTTTGTAAATAATACAATTATAATAACATATCAATAAGCTAATAGTCAAACATTAATAATTATTTATATAATTTAACAGCCATTTATTTTAGCCTACTGTAATATTGGCCCTTCGATCTAGACAAGTGCAACACGCCAAAATAAAAGGAATAAAATAAAATGTGTTAAATGAAATATCTTCAGCGCAACAAATAATGGCCAAAATTATTAAAGGCAGATATTTAAATTTAGCTTTATGTTTAATCTGATTTCGAATAATCAAGTAAACAAAGCAGCTAAGCAGAATAAATCCCCAAATACCCATACGAGACAAATACCCAACATAAATACTGTGACTAGAATACATTGTGGGATATTTATAGCATATTCCAACACCAAATAATATTGAAGGAATACTACTAACAAATGGGGTTAGGTAAATTATCCATTTATCTAACCTACCTGTTGTAAGTGTATCAATTATGTTAGCATAATAGTTATGCTCAACAAAAAATCTGTCAAACATCTTTATTAAATAGATTAGCACAACTGGACTTAACAATAGCATTGTCATTAAAGAAAAAACAATAAGTCTCTTTTTGTGTTTAGAGCCCTTAAATGTATTAAATAAAATTACCAACATTACGATTACATAAGTTATAAAAAAGTTTTTTGAAAAAGTAATCATACCAATTAGCGATAGTAAGCTTATTAATGCAACGCCTTGGCGCAGCCTTATTTTATTATTTGCAATCAACATATATATTAAAGCAATGCATAATACACACACAGCGCCCAATGTGTTGCATAGTGGTAAATAAGCCGTAAATCTAGCGCCTCCATAAAAAGGGAAATAATGCAGACCCGCAAAGTACAATAATATTGATAATGAACTAGAAACTATAATGCCGTATGAATACATTAAAATTAATTGTTTATTTAATAAATTTTTATTTAAATAAATTAATAATAAAATATTAATCATATTTAAATAATAAATAAATTGTACCGACAACTTATTGTTAATAAAAATGCTATAAAATAGCGGAATAACAAGCAATAATAAATAATAAAATAATATTTTAGAGTATTTATTTAATAATTTATTTTTATTTAAATAAATAATTTGTTTTATTAATATTATCGTAAATGACAAACACACTAATATTGTAAATAATTCAATAACATTTACCAACTGCATATACAAGGACATATACATAATGCACGGAAAGGCTACTCTTGTCGGTAAAGCTAAAGGAACTGCAAACCAGGATAAAAGCCATATGGTTTTTGCCCCGCTAGACAATGGATTTATTGCGCAAAAAAATGTAAACAAAGCATTCATAAACATAACTGGGTGTTGTTTAAATTTTGCAACAATATTTTCAAACATAGCCATTCCTTTATTATATAGTGTGTTTAATGATTATATAATAATATTATTATCTTAAAAAGCTAATTTTGTCAAGAAAAAACACATTGAAATCAATCAATGTGTTTCTAATTTTACTCACCTTTGAAAGGTAACAATGCAATGTTTCTAGCACGCTTAACAGCAACAGTAATTGCACGTTGATGTTTAGGGCAAGTTCCAGTTTGACGAGAAGGTAAAATTTTACCCTTTTCTGTTACAAACTTTTTAAGAGTAGCTATATCTTTATAATCAATAGCTTTATCTTTGTTTTCGCAGAATAAGCAAACTTTTTTCTTGTTCTTGTGCTTGAAATATTTTTTCTTATCTACAGGAGCTTGTGCTTGAGCAGGAGCTTCAGCAACAACTTCTTCTGCAGTTACATTTTGTAATTCTTCACTCATAATGTACTCCTTTTAATTAAAATGGTAAAGTGTTGTCATCGTCATCAATTGGTTGCAAACCGGTGTCAGGTGCTGGTTGACCAACCATTCCGTTTTCAGTAGATGCATCACCTTTTGTTGATAAAAATTCGATTTCTTCGGCTGTTATGTCAGTGGTATAACGCTTTGAACCGTCTTGTGCATCGTAAGAATGGTTTTGAATACTGCCCATAACGGCAATTTTGCTACCCTTTTTTAAATACTTGGCACAATTTTCAGCAATAGCTCTCCAAGCTACAACGTTAAAGAAATCTGTTTCTCTTGAGCCGTCAGCGTTTGCAAAACGACGAGATACCGCAATAGATATTCTGCAAACAGAAATACCTGAGTTTGTGGTAGATAATTCTGGATCTCTAGTAAGATTTCCAATTAAAAATACTTTGTTCATAAATTGCTCCTTTTAGCAAACTATTTTGCAACTACAATATAGCGCAATACGTTTTCAGTAATTCTTAGTGTGCTTGTAACAGTTGCTGGTACACTAGCTTCAGCTTCAAAATTAACTAAAACATAGTAACCGTCGTGTTTCTTGTTGATTTCGTAAGCTAATTTCTTAACGCCGATTTTTTCAACACTTTCAACAGCTCCACCATTTTTAGTGATAAGGGCATTAACTTTTTCAATCATAGCTTCACGTTCTTCGTCGTTGCCATTATTAACTAAAATGTACATAAGTTCGTACTTGTTCATATTAACCTCCTTTTGGACTATTGGTCTTAAATTTGCTTTAAGACAAGGTATGGTTTTCACATACGCGTATATAATAACATATTTTTTAAATTTAATCAATAGTTTTTACAAAATTTTATTTAATCAGCACCATTAAAATATTAATTAACATAATAAAGTTTTGCCCAAAAGTTGGATTTTGAACCCTAAGGTATAAAATTTTTACAATTATAAATAAAATTTTTACATGTACAAATAATACTTTTGAGGTGAAATATGAAAAGATTAATAAATTTAACACTGTGTATAAGTTTGAGCTTTACCATGTTATTGGGTTTAGGTTTTAATTTGGGTGCAACGTATGCTAGCGAATATAGGCCGGAGGTTAATACAAGGGCAGGTGTTTTGATTGATATGGACTCAAATCAAGTGCTTTACGATAACAATTCAACCGAGCGAATGCCTGTTGCCAGTATTGTAAAACTTATGACAATTATGCTTACACTTGAGCATATTCAATCGGGTGCGATTTCTTTAGATGATAATGTTATGGTTAGCGAAAATGCCTCTGGCATGGGTGGATCGCAAATATTTTTAGATGCAAACTGTGAATATAATTTAGAGGAATTGCTAAAAAGTGTAATTGTTTGCAGTGCAAATGACTCGTCAGTAGCGCTGGCTGAACATATTTCAGGAAGTGAAAGTGTTTTCGTGGATAAAATGAATAATCGCGCTAAAGAAATGGGGTTGTGTAATACAAACTACGTTAACTGTACGGGACTACCAGCACAAAATCAATATTCTTGCGCGATAGATGTTGCAAAAATATTAAAAAATGTTTTAAGCTATGAAAAGTATCACGAGTATTCAAGCGTGTGGTTAGAAGATTTTCAGCACCCAAGCGGTCGCACAACTGAAATGACAAATACTAATCGTTTGTCAAGATATTATGAGGGGTGTATTGGTGGGAAAACTGGCTCTACCAGCGAAGCGGGTTATTGCTTGGCTGTAGGGGCCAAGCGAAATGGTTTAAGCTTGATATCGGTTGTATTGGGAGCAAATACAACCAAGGAAAGATTTAAAAGTGCAAGTGATCTATTAAATTACGGCTTTGCAAATTATGAAAACCACAACATCGATGTTGAAGATTTGGTAAATATTTCATATAAAGGCGAAAGAAAGTTAAAAACAAAAATTGAAGGAGTGTGTAGTGTGTTGACCGCAAAGGGTGAAACCCCGGAATATTCGGTAAATGTATACTTGCCAACAAGTGTATCAAAATGTGATATGGGGCAAGAGTTGGGATATATTGAAATTGTTATAAACAATCAAATATATTCAACAATAAAAGTGATTGCTGACGAGCAAATTAAAGAACCAACGTTTATGGATAATTTCCATGAAATATTAGACGATTTTATTCAAAATTAATTATTTAATTTAAAATAATAAAATATGTTTAAAATGCTAAAAAATAGAGGGTTTGCCTCTATTTTTTATTTATAAACAACATTCTTAATATTTTTGTTTGCGATCTAAGTATTTAGGGTATTAATTTTCTAATATTTTTTTAAAATATATTTTCTTCGATTTTTGGTAAATTATTTATTTGGGTTTTTAAGTGATTGATTGTATATGCCAAATCTTCTTTTGTAAAGGTATCTCGTGTAAATGCGGCGGCAGGTTTATGGCCACCACCTCCAAAGTGTTGAGCCAATATGCTCACATCAATCCCTTTTTTTGCTCTAAAGCTTACGTGTATTTGTTCATTTTGTGGACTGATAAGTAAGGCACATAATGCGTCTTTTGCTTTAAATGCCTGATTGATTATTGGGCTAAAATCCTCGTGCGTTGCACCAACGCTTTCCATCTGTTCACGACTAACACTCATAACTAATATTGTATTGTTGTGATAGAATGTTGCGCTTTCCATTGCCATTGATAGTAGTCTGTATTGAACCATTGTGTTTCCGCCAAAAAAGTAATTTCGAATTTTAAACACATCAACACCAGCCATTTTCATATCTGCAAAAGCTGAATATGTTTGCTCGGTTACGGCTTCGGTTGAAAGGTTGTTGGTGTCAGTAATCATACCAGCGCAAAGTTTTCCAAGAGTTGATTTTTTAAAGTTGTAACCATTATTTTTTAGTAGATAATATATGTTTTCACAGTTTGAAGAAGCATCTGTAATAATATCGATGTTGGCATATCCAACATTGGTTGCGTGGTGGTCAATACAGATTGTGTAGTTGGAATTATTAAATACATCAACATATTTTCCAAGTCTACCTAGGTCGGCGCAGTCTACGCAAATGCATAGGTCATATTTATTTAAAGGTTGAGGGTTGAAATTTAAATCTTTAACAAAAACCTCAAACTCTTCAGCAATTTTTTCGCATTGGCTAAAGCAGTGTACAGTTTGGATATGAAAATTTTCCAGTACATAATCATATACCCCACTAATAGAGCCAAAGCAATCTCCATCAGGATTTATATGCCCTATGATAGCAACTGACTCACATTTCTGCAATATATTGTCAATTTGTTTGTTCATAAAATCTCCTTAAGTACATTTGAGTATAACATATAAATCGCATAAAGTCAAAGCGAAAATGCAGGTATTATGGAGTGTAAAATTATGTGCATAAAAAACAAAAAGTTATCCACATTTGGTGGATAACTCGGTGGATAACTTTTTTAAACACCTTCAAAATAGATGTTTTTAAGGTGTGACACAAAGTGCATAAATTGTGGACAACTTTTTACCATTCATAATATTCGCGGAAATCATAATCTGGATTTGTAGCAGAGTGAAATGATAAATTTTGTTTATTTTCATTAAGATATTCTTCGTATTCTTTAATTTGTTCAAGTGTTAAGTATTTGCCATCAATACTTATATCTTCATCTAAATAATATGTATTAAGAGTAGTTAAGTTGGAGGCAACTAATTCTATATCGCTGGTTAATAATGTTTCTGGAACAATATCGTTATTAAGTGACGGAATGCGATAATAGTTAATGTTTCTATCTTTAATAGCCAAGTATTTTAAAGTTTCAGGATGTCTGCTATCGGGAAAGGTGTTAAATTTAGATTTTAAATAACTATTGCGTTCACGCCAATTCTCCTTAATATGTATAATTGTTTTTTTCTTGAATGTCGGCGTATTTGTATAATATGTAATGGTCGGAAATCTCTTGTTTGATGGGTGCAAGCTTAACGTGGATATTTAATTCTTCAAATATTTTACGCAATGTATTTGGATTTTTTTCAATATGGGAATTAACCTCGCCCAATCCTTCATTGTTGTTAGTAAAACGAATAGTTGTCATTGTTCTGTTTTTGTGCTTTGCGCATCTAAAGATGTGCTGAGTTAGGGTTAAGAATGTTGGATTTTTTAAAGTTTCGATATTATATGGAATACCAAAAATCATATTTCTTTCTTCATATGTCATATCAACATAATTTCCCTTTTTTAGTTCCTGTGTAATATTGTGTGACAAATCTGCATCACTAATAATTGAGTATTCATATTCTTCACTGAAATCGCCATCAAAATCCGACATGTTGTCATATACTGCTGGATTAAATGTTATTACACGGGATATATTTTTAGGGTCACGCATATAAACGTACTTATATGATATGTCTCCTTGCAAAAAACAAGGCGATAACTCTAAGTCCTCAATTAACTTATCAACAGGATTTAAAACCTTATAATATTTTGTGTCAGTCATAACAATTCCTTATATATCTATATTTTCCTTTGTAATGTTAACACAATATTGGCAACCTGTCAAGATGCTTTTTTAATTTACTCAAGCATGAGTAAAATTTTAAAATTTGCATAATCTAATTATGGAGGTGCTATAATGAACGAAAATAAAAAATGGACTCCCGGTGAGGTTGTTCCAAAGTCTGGAACATATGCGGCCTATAGTAGCCAAGGTGAAAATGGCGGCTGCTTGTATCTAGAAAAGGGAAAAAGATTCCCTGCAACTCAACATTCGGGCAGTTACTATGTTCAAGCAGACTAGTACAACCAAATAAACAAATCCCCTTATCATATATGATAGGGGTTTTTGCTTTAATTTAGTATGTTTTGGCGAAAATTGAAATATATTGTAAAGGTTGTTGATTTTTGATTGAATCGTGCTAATATATGGCTTGCACATGGAGGAAATATGAATTTAATACAAAAAATCACATTAAAACAATATTGTAAAAACAAGACTTTTAATCAAATAATAGAGCAATGCTTACAGTTTAAGGAGTTAAATGAGTATTTAAATTGCTTAGATTTGCAGGCAGAGCTAATGCAAGATGATTTTATTAGCCCCGATAATATGATACATATAAACAAGTTAAAGCATAATGAGAACACGCTTTTAGCAGTAATTCAAAGCAAAATAGTGGAGATTGTTTTGCTTAGTGGTATTAAGAATACTGACGCATTGTACAACGCTGCCTTAATTCAAGAAATGCTTGGAGATGAGGATTCTGTGTCGGAAGAATATGGTAATAGACAAAGTTTATACAAAATTTATATTATTTGTAAGGAAATGATACGAGCTTTTGAGCTTATTGGGGACCAAAGGTGCACAATCCCGTGTAATTATTTTAAAAAGTAGAATATTGCACTAATAAAAAATGCCAAACAAATAATTTATTTGTTTTGACACGTTTTTATATTAAAATGTAAATTAATCTTGTTCTGCCTTGGTACGTTTTTTTGTAGTTGTTGTTAGACGACCTTTGTTTGCGATCATTGTGCAGGTTAAATAAACTGCTGAAATCCCAACAAGAGTATATATTATTCGGCTAAATAGATTTGCCTGTGTTCCAAATATTCCAGCAACAAAATCGTATTGCAGCATACCTATTGCTAGCCAATTAATTCCACCAACAATAGTCAGTATAAATGCTATAATCTTTAACATATAATCTCTCCTGATATTGATAGTGTGTGAATTATGATATCTTTTATTCGTGATAAAATATAAAAACAGCCCCGCGGGGCTGTTTTTTATTTCTTTAAAGCCTTTTGTATTTTATTATCAATAATTTTGTGCCTTATAGGATTTTTTGTGTTGATAATTTTGTACGGACAAGCCTGCAAACATTTAAAGCAACTAATACATCTGTCATAGTCAATTATGGCATGTTCGCCTAAAGGGGTTTGAGTCATTTTAATTGCCCCCATTGGGCAGTTTTTGATACAAGCCGAGCATCCCTTGCATGTTTTTTTGTTTATAATAGGTCGCTTTTGCATATGGTTGTATTTGTTTTTAAATGAAGCGGTTGAACCGGGTTTAATATTTTCGTAAAATGTTGAATAATTGAAGTCTGAACAAATCAAACAATCAATACTATCGCCCAAATATTCAAATGAGCTAGTGTATTTTTGGCGCTGCGCGGCCTCATTTAATAAAATGCTGTCGGCTGGAGATTGATTAATAATTTTAAGGGCGGTGGCATCAACTGAATATGGATTTTGGCCTACAATCAAAGCGTTTAGTATGCGAGGTTCTTCGTTAGCCTCACAGCCAACAATGCCATCTAATATATTTAAAATTATCTTATTTTCCAAAGCTTCGTATAGGTCAATGGTATAATTATAAAATGTTTTAAGATTGTGACAACGGGTTTTAATTACATCTTTCATTTTGCCCGGAATCAATCCAAAAAGATTTTGACCACAACCTATAAGGCCCAAATGCTTTTCACATCTAAGCTTGCCAACATTTATAATAACGTCAGCATCATTAACCGCATCAATAACATAAATTTCTCGGCAATGTTTTCCTTTGGGATTGTGGATTATTGACACGTTTTCGTTAACATTTAAAAGTGCATGACCATTGTTACTAGCCTCCAACATTTGTGTTTTGATGTAGGCATTATCTAAAACAGAGTGTTTAAAATCACCTTTTGGAGAATCAGCAATAATACATTTAGCCCCAATTTTGTCAATTAGGTCAGCTAGTGCAACAATTATATGAGGATTCGTGGTTTTTGCAACGTTTGGTTCGGAGGAATAATACAGGTCCGGCTTTATAAGCACGGTGTGACTTGGCTTGATAAAGGTTGACAAGCCGCCCAACATATCAAAGCATTGTTTTAATGAGCCTGAAATTGTCTTGGTTTCATATTCTTTACAAATTTGTACTGCAACTTTACTGTCTCGCATATAATCTCCTTAATAAAACATATTATTGGTTTGTGCCAAATAATTATAATTTTGAAATATATTTATACAATAGTAACTTATTTATAAAAATAAGTCAAATATATTTGATTTTTTTTGTGTTTTAGGTTAAGATACTGGTTGTATGATTAAAATTTGGGGAAAAATATTTTCAGATGAAAAGATTGTAAAGCATTCAGTTGTAGAAGTTGAACCAAAAGAATGCACATTTTTTGACATGTTAAAGCAATTGTGTGAAAAGCTGGATATTCCAACACCTGTTTTGCTTAATAAGCACCTGTCGGATTTTAATCAATTTTCTATGACTGTGTTTAAGCCGGTTGATTTTGTTGAAAGTGTGATATTTGATAGGTTGGTGATTGAATATTTGCCGGAAAATTAACATATTGTTGGCTTAAAGGGGTTATGAGTTGTATATTTTGATTGTAAAATGCAATTTGAATATTTTTGATAAAAAGTGTTGACTTTTATTTTGATTGGTTGTATAATCAGTTCCGTGAAAGTTTATATTAACTTTTGCATATAATAGTTTACGGCAAATACCCCAATATATTTGTTTGGGTGTGGATATAGCCTGATTCAGTTTATTTAAACTGAGTTTTTTAATTGTATAAAAGGAGAAATTAATTATGGATGAAAAGGTTTTTATTAGTGCTGAAGGCTTAGAGGAAGTAAAGGAAAGATTAGTTTACCTAAAGGGTACTAGACGTAAGGAAGTGGCCGACAAACTTGCTGAGGCAAGAAGTTATGGCGACTTAAGTGAAAATAGCGAATACGATATTGCTCGTGAAGAACAAGCAACTGTAGAGGCTGAAATTTTTGAGTTGGAAAACAAGGTTAAAAATGCAGTAATTATAGACCCTAGCAAAATTAACACATCAAAAGTTAATGTTGGTTGTACTGTTGAAGTTCTTAATGTAAAACTTAATCGTAATTTCACATATAAGATTGTTGGGGATACTGAATCAGATCCTCTAAATGGAGTTATTAGCAATATTAGCCCAGTTGGCGCTGGCTTGATGGGTAAAAAAGTTGGCGAAGTTGCGTCAATTAAAACTCCAGGCGGTTTGGTAGAATTAAAGGTTGTTAAAATTACAGCTTAATAAGCTTAAAATAAGGCGTTTGGGTTAAAACGTCTTATTTTTTAATGCATAAACCAATATAAGAATATTGACATATTTTGCAATATGGTATATAATATAAATATGACAAGTGGAACATTTTTATTATTATATGTGTGCTTTATATGTTTTTTGTTACCTAAAATGTTGTAAATTTAGGATTTTTTTAGTTGTGGGGCGGATGCTCCTTTTTTTATTTGCTAATGCACGTCGGGTTGTTGCGGGTAAATATGAGTGTCGATCAATAAAAATTAAAAAGCTTGTGGATATATTTATAACTTTTTATTGAAAATTTTATATTAATGTGATATACTAAAGGTATGTTACAGTCACTAAAGAATATTTCAATATTTGGCAATCTTGGGCAAGATATTGCATTTCCATCACATGCGTACTTATTTTATGGCGAAGATGAGGTGCTTAACATTGAACTTGCCAAGTTGTTTGCCGCGTCAGTGTTTTGTGGAAAACCAGCATGCTTACAATGTGACGCTTGTAAAAGGGTTGATATTAATAAAAATCCGGATTTGTTGATTATTGACAAGCCTTCATTGCAAGTTGCGGACATTTCTAATTTAATTGATAGTGTTCAGTTTAAGCCAATGGTTTACAAATATAAAATTATACTAATCACCAATGCCGAAGGCATGAATGAGCCGGCACAAAACAAACTGTTAAAAACTTTAGAGGAGCCAAATCCTTATGTTATGTTTGTATTATGCTGTACGAATATTGAAAAGTTGTTGCCAACAATTAGAAGTAGACTAAGCAAACACTACGTTGCAAACATTGATTTGGAGTTGGTGGCGGAAGATTTAAAGAATAGTGGTGTAAATGTTGATAAGTTTTTGCACTGCGAAGTAAGTTTGACAGATGCTATCAAGTATTCGCAAGATGAGGGCGATGCTGTGTTAAAACAGGTTGAACAAAGTGTAACTGAATTAAAAAGTAGTGCGGATATACCTAAAGTTGTTTCACAATTAAAAATTAAAACCGAACAACGAAAAGAGTATCTTAAGCTATTCTTAAAAGCTGTTGATAGCGCATTAATCAACAATCCAGCGGTGTTTAGCGAGCAATTTATACAACATTTACAGCAAATGTTTAATCAACAAGTTTTAATAAAGATGTTAAAATTAATTGACCGAGCAATTAAAATGATGGAGTCTAATACAAGCTTTAATTATGTGCTGGACCAATTGTTTTTTAGTATATTAAAGGAGAAATTTTTATGCAGATAGGACTAACTTTTAATGAAAATCCAAGAATATTATATTACACAACCGACCAACAGTTCGATTTGGGAAGTTATTTAGTTGTAAACACGGCTAGAGGTTTAGAGGTTGGAAAGGTAAGCAAGTATAAAGAAGGAGGGGCGCCAGAACCTTTGAATTTTGTAAGAATTGCAACTGAACAAGATTTAAATAAGGTTAAAGAAAATATTGAAAAGGCTAAAACGTTTATGCCGGTTGTTAAGAAGGAAATAGCAGAGTTTGGCTTGGAAATGAAACTGTGCTTAATTGAATATACACTGGACCAAGAAAAAATAATAATCAATTATACTGCCGAAAATAGAGTTGACTTTAGGGATATAGTTAAAAGTTTGGCAACCAAACTTAAAGCTCGCATAGAAATGCATCAAATTGGAACTAGGGACCAAGTTCAGTGTATTGGTGCAATTGGGATATGTGGCAGGGTGTGCTGCTGTAAGGCTCACTTAAATGATTTTGATAAAGTTTCAATAAAGATGGCAAAAAATCAAGGGTTGTCATTAAATCCGACCAAGCTTAATGGTATGTGTGGTAAATTGTTATGCTGCCTAAAATATGAAGATGATTTGTATGCTGAAGTGTTAGCAAGGATGCCAAAGCAAGGTCAGCGAGTTTCTACACCTGATGGAGAGGGTGAGGTGAAGTCGCTTGATGTGTTACATGAGCAGGTTGAGGTTATGATAGTTAAGGGCGATGAGTCTGAGCGAAAAATGTATTCGCTTGAGGAAGTTAAATTTTCTAAAATAAGGCGAAATGATGACTAATTTAAGTTTGGAATATTTAGAAAATGGCATAAAGGTTTATCAAGATAATGATTTATATAAGTTTACATCAGATGCAATAAAGCTTGCCAAGTTTTGTAAGGTTAAAAAAACTGACAATGTGTTAGATATGTGTGCAGGATGTGGGGTTGTAGGGTTTTATGTTTATGCCTTAAATGGGTGTAATAAGCTGTATTTTAACGAAATTCAAACCCAAATGTGCAAACTTATTGACAAAAGTATACAACTGAACAGCCTGCAAGATAAATGTAAAGTTATTAACGCGGATTTAAACGTGTTAAATCCTGGAGATTTTGACAAGCCTTTTGACGCGATAGTGTGCAATCCTCCATATTTTAAGTTAAATGGAAAAATAAAAGAAAACGAAGATTTGGCTATATGTCGCCACGAAATTAAAACAAATTTGCAACAAATTGTGGCAAAAGCCAGCAAGCTAATAAAAGAACAGGGTAAGTTTTATTTAATTATTCCCGCAAATAGAATGTGTGAAACAATTATTTTATTTGCGCAAAATGCATTTGAGGTTAAAAACTTACAAGTATACCACTCAAAGCAGTATGCTACGGTGTGTTTACTGGAGGGTGTTAAAAATGGCAAAAGTGGAGTAAAAGTTAATGTGGTTAGTGAATAATATTATTAATCGCAATATATATTTAAGTGAGGGGTTATGACAGAGTTTATTGGAGAAATATTTAGCACTATATTTAACGGCAATGTAATACTTGCTACAATTTTTGTATCAATGGTTCCAATTATGGAGCTTAAAGGGGGAATCCCTTTTGGTATGAGTGAAGCATTTTGGGGAGTTAATGCTTTGGATAGATGGCCTGCCTTTGGTTGGGCGTATTTAGGGTGTAGCCTGGTTGTGGTGTTTTTATACTTTGCGTTTGTGCCAATAATGAGGTTTTTGCGAAAAACAAAAATGTTTAAAGGGCTGGCAAATTATATTGACAACAAGGTTAATTCCAAATCCAAGCAAATAAATCAGGACGAAAATCAGACTACAGCAAATGTTGAGAAAAGCCAAGGCTCTATAAAGCCTTCTGCCAAATCTATGGCATATAAAATGTTGGGCGTATTTATATTTACGGCAATTCCTTTGCCACTTACAGGCGTGTGGATGGGGACGTGCTTGGCGGTGGCTCTGGGACTAAATTTTTGGCAGACCATGCTTTCGGTACAGGTGGGCAATTTGGTGGCGGGAATTATCATATCAACAATTTGTGTAATTTTTCCACAGTTTACGCATTGGCTGATTTATATATTTTTGATTTTGGTTTTGGCTGTCTTTATCTACGAATTAATTAAACGCAAAATAGTAAAAAATAAGCAAGAAAATAAAAATTAATAATTTTTAACACAAAAAATAGCAAATAAATGCTATTTTTTTATTTTTATAATGTTTTTTTGAAAAAATAATTAGAAATTTCATTAATACAGTTCAATATTAAGTTGTTTGCTTTTAAATAAATTATTTGGTATGGGCTTTTGGGTGCGCTAGTGGTTAGTTGCTGTGAAATTGTGCATAGCAAGTTTATTAAATAAAATGGATTGTTGTGTGGGCTTATTTTAGTGCTTTGCTTACAGGGGTTGAGAATAATTATATTTAACAAGCGGCTTGTAATGCTTAAATTGCTTTGTACTATTTTACGCAAAGTTTGGGGCAAGTAAAAGCAGACTCGTTCGGCGGCATTCAGTAAAGATTTTATGTTAATTAAGTCCTGTAGATTGCTTGCAAAAAAAGCATGATTATATGCCTCTTTAAGCTGTTGGTATTGTTCTTCACTAAAAATAAAATCAATCATATTTTTATATATGATTTAATTGAAAAAACAATTCAAAAAAACGTACAAATAATTTTAATTTTTGTTTTTAAAAATTCAAAAAAATACTATTTTTAAGTATTTTGTTGTAATTGTTTTTTTGTTTTCAATCCAATTAATTTGGATCGTGTTTTTGGATTTGCCTTTTTAATAATATATATTATTATAAAACTTGTTTAAATTGTTTGATAAAAATTAGTGGTTGTGTTAAAATAATATTGAAGATTATCATTGCACAAGGGGAATTTATGATAAGGACGAAAGCTAAAGGTTTATTGTTAAGCATTATGCTAATTATTGCATGCTCTTGTTTTTTTGCGTGTAAAGAATCTAAGGTAAAGGTTGGTTCTATTGCGTTTGAGGAACAGAGCATATCATTGTTGGTGGGAGATACTTACTCTCCCTCAATAAAGGTTTTGCCAAGATACGCTGCAAACAAAAGCTATAGGTTGATTAGCAGTGATTCGACGGCATTAAGTGTAGAGGGTGGAACGATTACCGCTCTTAAGCCTAGCACGGATGTGAAGCTTAAAGTGGTAAGTAGCGAAAATGCCAACATAAATGACGTTATCTCGGTTACTATATATGCCGAGCCGATTAATTTGATTGCCCCAACCGGTTTGGTTTTTGATGGCGAATTTTTTAGCTTTGTGGACTTAAATGATTCAAATGTTTCATCATATGAATTGTTGATAAATGACCAAAAAATTAATATAGGAAACAATACCAAGTATAGTTTTGACAGTGTGGTTGAAAAGTTGGGAGAAGATTTGTATAACAAACAATTAACATGCTCAGTTAAGGCTATAGGAGATAATAAGATATTTGTTGATTCGGAAGCTGGCGAGCAAATTGAATTTATAAAGTTTTCTACAATTGTTAACCCTAAGGTGGAAGATGGGGTGGTCTTATTCGATGCGATTGAGAATGCGTCTGGATATCAAATAACAATAAATTACAAGGGCTTGGAGTATAAATATACAACAACATCTGCAGAATTTGAAATCCCTCAGTATGGGGAGATAAACAACAATGGTCAAAAGGACACAAATGAGGTTGACTTTGGCGTTGGAGAGTACGATATTCAAATTTTACCAACCACTCAGCCAGGAATGTATAACAGCGCTCCGGCAACTTTAAAATACGTGGTGCTTGGCGAAGTTTCAAATTTAAATATTAATGGCGGAATGATTAGTTGGGACTTTGTAAGAAACGCTGAAGCATATGATGTTCAGTGGTGTAAAGGGGCTAATGTTTTCAAGGAAGAAATTAACTTTACTGAAAATTACATAAAAGTCCCAGAAGGTTTAGATGCTGGCGAATATGTATTTAAAATAAAAGCAAAATCAAGTGCCGGAAATACTTTGCAGGGCGGAGAAAAGTCGATAGAGTTTAAAATATTAAGCACTCCAATTGTTAGCGCTACCAATAATGTTGTAAGATGGGATAGTGTTGATGGTGCCGAAGGGTATTTAGTTACTATCACAAAAGATAGTGTGGCAACTGGTGTTAATAACAAGTTTGTAATTAACAACACTTATGATGTTTCAGCCTTTTTAGCGGGCAATTACACAATTGAGGTGGTTGCAAATGGAAATGGCTCAACCATTATGTCCTCAATAAAGTCAACACCGACAAACTGGAAGGTGTTAAGTAACACAACATTAAGCGTTGCTAATTCTGTTGTATTATGGGAAGATGTTGGGGCTTCAAGTTATGATTTTGTGTGTAATGCAAATTCTGATGGTAGTGAAATTGTTAATACTGTACTATCAACTACAGCCTACGATTTATCTACATACGATTTGGATTCCGGCGATTATACAATAACGGTCCACCCAAGAGGTACTGGGGCTAATTTTGATGCAAAAGCAAGTAGCACACAAATTACTAAACTTGAAAACGCGAGCATTGAAGGTTTGGCAAGTAAAAAGTTTGCTGTTAACAAAGTTGATAAGGGTGTAAAATATAAAATTGAAATTGACAAACCAGCAGACTCAAATTTTGAAACTATCACACTTGAAAATATTGTAGATGGTAATAAGTTTGTACTTGATGATAACGTATTATCTGCTGGAGAATATATTGCAAAGGTTTTTGTGTATGGTAATGGTAAGAATATATTTGACGCAAATAATGATAGCGTAACGTACTCATTTAAAAAACTAGACACGCCTACAATTGATTATGAAAAAACTGCTGACTCATCTGGAAGTACGATAATAAAGATTGTCATTGGTGAGGTGGTTGATGCTGAAGGCTACAAATTGATGCAAAACGGAACAAAAGTTGTTAACTATGATATTAGCAATTTAAGTGCAGGTGATTATAGCTATACAGCGCAATCACTTGGAAATAATGCCAACATTTTAGATAGTGATATAACTAAAGCGGAAGATGAAATACGCGTTAAAAAATTAGCTATTCCAACAATTGAATTTGACAAGACTACTTTAAAATATACTGTAAACACGAAAGAAGAAGACAAACAATGTATTAATAATTACAACTTTACAATTAATGGTACTGAGCTTGCAGGAATTACAACAACAAATAATGAAGTGGATTGTTCAGCGCACATTACACAAGCCATACTATATTCTGCAACGGTATACGCTGTAGCAAGAGCTGATAATCAGGATCTAAAAACCGAAACCGGCTTTGATCTTGTTATTGATTCTAATATTGGTAAATTTGATGGCGTGAAAAAGATTGCTGGAGCATGCACTTTTAAAATTGAACATTCTAGCGAAAGGGCGTTAAATCTTATAGTTGAACCAGCAGAAAAAGACGCCTTAACTGAAAGCACATATATGTTAAGTCTGGTGTTATACAAACTCGACTCAGAAGGTAATCCTGCACAGGAAGGTATTGAGCTTAATAACTTTACATATTCAGCAAGCACAAAAAGCTTTACAATGAATTTATACAAGAATACTGGGAAGTATGAAGTAATAGATGTGTTGGAAGCATTACTTGCTGCCGATAATGAGCATAAATTAGATAGCTATGCAATTAGCGCGGTTATTAGTCATTCAAGTCCAAAGATTGTAAGCTCTGACAAATATTTGTTACAAACAAATCTTAAGGTTTTGGATAAGGTTAAAAATATCTCTAAAAATGGCCAAACAATTGAGTTTGACGTTGTGGAGGGTGCAACAAACTATGTAGCTGTGGTAACTTTGGGTGGCGAAGATATTTATGTAAATCTAAAAGACAAATACACAGAAAAAACAACTGGCACACCAAAGAATGTTTTAAAAGCTAGCGATTTGGTAGAATTGCTTGGTGCAGGTAAATATAAAGAAGAAACTTTGTATCAAGTAAAATTTATTGCATTGAGTGATGATGAAACAACTATAACCAATAAGGGCAATGATACATATAGTTTTGCATTTTTGAAAAAACCAGACCTTGATATTGTTGAAATTGAGGGGCACGGTAATGCAAAATTTGCAACTATTGAAAATAATAATGATAAAGTAAGTCAGTATGATGTGACAATTTCATATCTTGATGGAGATGAAACTAAAATTGTTAAACAAGGCCTTTATACAAAGCAAGCCGGGAATGTCTATGAGGCTATTAAGTTAGATGATTTAGAGGGCTATGTTAACATAACAGGAGTTGTGACAATTAAGGCAATAGCAATTGCTAGTACCGGGGAATATTTTAACAGCGTAAACGCAACAACTACTGCAACCAAATTAGACGTTCCTGAAGTGGAAATTGTTAATGGCAAGTTGCAATGGTCAGTTGTTCCTAATGCTAAACAATATAATCTTACATATTCAAACTCAACACAAATTTATCCACTTGTTTTAACACCGGGTGTCCAAAACTTTAGTATTTTAGATGGAAAATGTATTTACGATTGCGATATGTTCCCTAGTGGAAATACAAATATAAAATTGCAAGTAGATGCCTTAATATCTAACGGACATTATATAAACTCAAATACTTCAGCTGACAAGGCTGCATACAAATTATCAACGTTGCCTATAAATGTTGGTGCAGGCGAAATTGCAACTAAAATAAGCATTTGGTCAGATTTGATTAAGGTTAGTCGCGCAGAAGTATTGGTAGATGGTGTAAACTTTAATGTTAACATTTCCGATTATAAAGAAGAAAGTGGCGAGCAAGAAGGTGTTGATTACTCATTCGATTTACAATATGTATATATGACTTTAAATCCAACCGCAGCATTGAAATACAAGAATATGGAATATGAAGAAATTACAATTAAATTGTATTCTGGTAACAGCTCAACGCTAAATTCATCTGTTGCAAGAAAATCTCTTCGTGGATTATTGTCTCCAATAAATTTAGATATTTTAACAACATCAACAACCGACACCAACACCGGAGCGGTTACCGAAGTTGTAGAAAAAATTATTTGGGCAAATCAATCTGCAAATGCTGCACATGTTGGTAAATATGAAGTGGTTGTTAACTATGAAGGTTTGGACCACTCGTATCAAACAACATCAACACAACTAGATATGCCAAATTTCGGTGTAGGCACATATAAGATTAAAGTAAGAGCACTAGCAAAAACTGACGGAAATAATGATGTCGTAAATTCTAGATATTGTGAAGAAATTGTGGTTACAATATTATCTGCTCCAACCGGACTAACAACCAAAGATGGTAACGTTGCCTGGGAAAATAGTGGCGCAGAGTATTATTTAACTAGAGTGTACTTGATTAATTCGGCAACAAGTAAAACTCTTATTTCAAGTAAGGCCATTAATGGAATTGAAATAGATTTAACATCAACTGAGTTTAGGCAAGCTGGGGTTTATGGCATCACTGTTCAATCAATGAGTAACGATGCAAATGTGTTGTCAAGCGTTGAAAGTGAAATGCTGCAAATAGTTAGACTGCCAGAAGTGACAGAATATTTTGTTGATGATGGCGAATTGTATGTGCGAGTTCATAAATTCTATACAAAGATGGAGCTAGTATTAACCGGCATAAACGATCCGTTAACAATAATTAATGAGGATTTATCTGCATATACTGAGTTTGTAGGCTCAAATGATTGGTTGGATACTGCAGTTGTAGACACATTTAGCGATGATGATTATTATATAGATGTAAAATATCAAAACGAAGGTAGTGGAACATTGTCCACATTGTTAGCTGAAGGGTATGCTATACAGGTTAAACTATATGGCAATAGTGCAACTAAGGGCGCAATTGTGTCTAATCAAATAGCGGCCGCGTATAATTCAAATCTTACAATAACGGGAGGGCAAGACGTTTTTGTTAATGAGATTGAAAAACTTCCAACACCAATAACCGAGATTAGTCCAACGGTTCATGGTCAAGTATTGTTAAGTATTCCAGAGGGCTCTATATACCCAATGAAATATTTCAAAACTGATACTGGCAATGATGTTTTAGAGGGTGTACATTTATATTCAGTGGAAATTCATATCGGCAATGGTAAAGAGTTGGACAACAAATATACTTTGTTTGTTGCAGACATTGTTGTGGATTTGAAATCATTTAAGAAAGAAATAGTTGAGGAAAATGGCTTAAAATATTTCAAGCACGACAACAAGGTGTTTAATGTTATTGACAAAATAGTTGTATACGATAAAACTTATATTCCATTTGATTTCAATGCTGGCGAGTATGCTTATTATGCTGCAAACTCAAGCGGAGAAGCGATTTATAATGTCTTAAATTTAGGCGAGGGTGGATTATTTACATTAAGTGCTAGGTTTGAAGGTGATGATAGCAAGTATGTTCAATCTGAAGTTAGTAAAGAAGCAATAATAAAGCGTTATAAGGTGTTAAATTTAACGGCTGGTGGCGGAGATGTAAGTTGGGAAAACTTAACCACTCAAGTAATGGTGGGAGAAGAAACTAAAACTGAAGCTCCAATATATATAATTGTTGCAAACGATAATTCAACAAACGAAACTTATCACTTTGCACTTTACAACGAAGAAATTCACAACGAAGATGAAGTAAGAGCATGCTTAGACAATAATGCGACTTACATTTTGGTTCCAATCACGTACGATATAGAAGCTGAAAATATAATATTTGATGGATTGGCTAAAGCGATATACGATGCCCGAATAAATAGCGGGGACGATACTATTAAAGCGTTGGCAGGAAAGGGTGGAGTGTTTGCAATAAGCATTAAAGCCCACCATATCATTGGAACTGCAACAGATGTATTGCCTGCTCAAAGTGCTGTGCCTTCAAGCTTTACAATTTTGCCGGCCACTACAATTAATTTAAGTGAAGGAGCTTTAACCTGGGCACTTTCCTACATTACAACAAGCAACAATTACAAAACTTATCTTTATAATTATTTGTTGAAGGTGTATAAAACAAATGAATCGACCGATGAATTGGAGTTTATTACTCAAACGATACTAAAATCTACCATGTATACCGAATCTAACAATATTGCTACATACGTTCCTGGCTTGATAGAGGGCGTGCAGCTTGAGGTTGGCACAAAATATTCGTTTGAAATCTGTACCATGCCAGCCGGTGGTGAAAATTATTTAAAATCAATGACTACCAGCCTAAATAATCTGCAAATTCATGACCAAGTTGTTGGGGTTAGATTAGAAGAACAAAGTGGTGAGCAAAAACTGGTTTGGGAAGACACAATAAATGTTCAAATACTAATTAGTTATAATTTGGACGGAGTAATTATTACGTCAAAGCCAATTTCGCTTTCGTCAACAAACACATACACCTTGCCAAGTAGTTTTACGGATACTAGCGGAAATTCGAGAGAGGTTGTGCCAGGCCATACCTACCATTTCCAAATCAGAAGACAGGGCGATAATTCTAATTATATAAGTGGAGCTTATCGTGATGCTTGTCAAATACAGCAGTTGTCTACAATTTCGGTAGATAGCGTTATAACCAATGGAGGTGTATTAACTTGGGAGAAAGCTACATTAGATGGCGAGGTTCAAAGCGGAACAAGTTACACATTAACATACATATATGGTGGAGTAAGAGAAACTGTTAGTGAAATTCAAGACAACTTCTTTTCATTTGACGGTATATGTGCAGCGGGCGGAGAAATAGATGTTAGAATAGTTGCAAAACATCATAATGCTGAAATAAAACAATCAAAAACAACTAAAAAAATAGTATACAAGTTAAAGTGTCCAACCTTTTCGTCTATTGTTGGGCAGGTTGATGCAACATATGTCACCTGGGACAAGGTGTTGGATGGCGATGGCAGAGAAGTGGACAATTATATTGTGTTGATTAACGGAAGAGACGAGTATAAGTGTTCAACCAATAGATGGGATATAGTTAATGTTACAGGAACAAGATTTACTATACAAATTAGGGCTATTAGCGAAATTGAAGGCGGTAAACAACTTAATGGTGAATATGGTGCTGCAAAAACCATAAATATGCCTTCAGCTGTAACCGAGGTTTTGTACGATGATGAAACCAAGTCGTTCAAGTGGAATGCAACAGAGGATATTAAAGAAGGCGATGAGTATTATATTTATTACAGATTTAATAATGAAGAAGAGCTCACTGAAACCTTAGTTACCTCCAATGAAAATGGCGAATATGTTTACAAGCCAATTGTTGTTGGTGTGTATACCAATATATACGTGCAAATTAAGCGTGTAGAAAGTTTGCGTTCATTGATTACATCGTATAGTAAAACTTATACACACGATCTGTTTGAAAGCGGTGATGGGGTTGACAATCCTTATGTGATAACAACCGAAAACCATCTAATGAACATTAAGTATTTCTTAAATTCAAGATACATATTGCAAGAAACCATCACCCTTACAAGCAATCAACAAATAACTAATGCTTCCCAAGTGTTTACAGGAGAGTTGGATGGCAATAGTCAGTATAATATTGTTGGGTACGACGAGAATGTAATAACGCGAAGCACGGCATTGTTTGAAAAGGCTGAGAATGCAATTTTCAAAAATCTAAATTTGTCGCAGTTTAAGATTGAAAACACGTATAATAGAAATTCTGAAGTAAAACTTGGGATTTTGGTAAACGACGCAGTAAACACAAGCTTTAAATCAATCAGTGTAACACAAAGCTCGATTAGCGTAACAGCTGAAGTTGAAGCGTGCGAAATGTATATTGGAGGAATTGCCGGATATGTTACCGAGGGCTCATTTGAAGCGTGTTACGTAAAGCTTGGAGAGTTTAATGATAACGCAGTTGTGTTGGAAGTAAAGGGCAACAGCGAAACTGCATTATGTTTTGGGGCTATTGCTGGGGCCTTGGATAACTCTAGTGTAAATATGGACGGAATATATGCAGAGTATTACATATCAACCTATTTGCAATCAATAACAAATAATGATATAGACTACCCAGCTGAATATATTGGAGCCTTGGCTGGTGTTACAAGCAATTTAACTTCTTTTGAAAATGCTGAAAAACTGATTTATTGTGGGTACTTTGTTTACGACATCAATAGCGAGTATACAGAGCAAACCAATATAATTGGTAGAGAAATATAAAATAAAATAAAATTTTTGCGTTATATATTTGCTTAAATGGTGTGATTTGTGTTAAAATATACCTATAAGGACTAAAAGGGGAAATATGAAGTATTGCAGCGACATTAAAGAGATTAAGGAATTTTCATTAGTAAAATCGGTTGTGTACAATTTTGTTTTGTCTATATTTATTTCACTAGTATTAGGAGTGGTTTTGGTATATGCATTGCATTTACGACTAGACATCGTGCTTAGTGATAGTATGGCACCAGAATTTTATAAGAAAGACATTGTTATTGTTAAACCTTGTGACGATTATGATGTGGGTGATGTTATTGAGTATCAACGTAGTACAGGGGGCGATCCTGTAACTCACAGAGTCATAAAAAAGACTGGTAAAGGGGCAACTGCTGTGTATGTGACACAAGGCGATGCTACAGATAATCCGGATCCTGATATTGCTGCTTCAATGGTTAATGGTAAGGTTATCATGGTTATTGAAGATGGCGAACAAATATATGATTTTATAAAGGAAAATTATTTCCTATTCATTGATATTATACTTGGTGTTTGGGTGTTGAGCACAACATTAAGTGGCGAAATGGAGATGCGTAAGCACAATATCGCAAAAACAGAATAATTAGGGGGACCTGTTGGTGCGTTTAGGTAAAAAGCTTAAATTGAATATGATAATAGCCATACTTTTATGTATGGCTTTTGTCGTTAATGTTGGGGCTACGCTGGCTGCCGAGCTTAGTTACACTTTACAAGTAGGCAATTCAAAAGATGCAAACAACATTGAAACGTATATAGGACATGCAAATGCAACCGGCTCAACAGGTAAATACTATTATTCGACAGGCAGCTACAATAATCAATTAAGCATAAATTATGGTTTTAGTAGTGAACATGATTTAATGATTAGGTTCACTGCAACATATTCAAATCCTGACCATAAGGCCAATGATTTCTCTATTAATTTTGTAAATAGAGATAATTGGTGCATAGATATGAACAGGGTACAAACACCTGCCCTAACAAACAAAGATGGTGGCGGAACATACCGAAATACCTTTTATAGCTTAACGTCTACAACCACTTCGATTAGTGGTGTTATGTATTATATGGGCAAACTTGAAGGCTCAGGGACGATGCCAATTATTAGCGGTGTTACCTTTTATACTTCGCCAGATAATTCATTTAATCTAATTGGTGACGAGTTGACAATTACAATAACACCAACGTATGTAAAATCAAAAGCGGATAATTACGATGTGTTAAAGCATTCATTTAAGGATAGTTTGTTAACAGGTGATAATACAGCATTTACAAATTGGATTGCGTATCAAGCCGGAACAAACAATACAAATGCAGAACCAACATATATGGCTTACAATGCTTACGCCAACGAAAATTATGCACTTAAATTTCCAAGCGACTATGATTGGACACCAAGCGAAACGGTTAAAGATGGCGAAGGTAACGATGTGGTTAGGTATACATTTAATCTTGTTGGCCAAGATGAAAAATTATATTCAAACACCGCATACAGATATTCAGTAAGCTATGACCCAGTATTACAAGATGGAAGTACCACCGAATATGAATATAAACGAAACAGAAATTATTCGGCAGTTATTGCGGGTAATAAATATTATGGAGGAACAGGTATCTATGTCATACCTGGTGCTGACAAAGAAAATCCAATAGAAGTAACCATTGGATATGCTTGGCAAAAAGGTGGAACTTTTGACAATATGTCCACCAATATGGTTAAAATAATTGAGGAAGACAATTGGTCGGACGATATTTCAGTTGCTGGGACCGGTCATTATTCAATTATGAAGATTGATAAGCCGGTATACATAGATATTTTGGATTATATCATGCTAACAGCCGAAGACCCTTATATGACATTATTGCATCAAGGATATGGGCTTGTTATTACTAGCATTACCGCATCGCAAACTGATAATGCTCCAGCTGGTTGGTCAAGTCAAAACAAAGATAGTTATGATATTATTAATTCAACCGAACAATCGCCTGCGTTGGTTCGCGTGCAAAACGTGTCAAGCAGTACAAAGATTGTAACAACAAATGCTAGTGTGGTTAACAATAGCGATACAAGTATGAAAATTACCCAATTTAGTGTAAAAGCAAAATTGTGGTATAGCACTTATCAAAGTGGAACAGATGAACATGGAAATGCAGTGGTGTCGGCTTGGGCTGAAAAATTACTTAATGATGCTGGAACCACGAAGGACTCTGTTACCACATATAATTATATGCCTAAAATTGAAACAGGAGCATTTAAAGGTTATAATGCGGGATTGTGGAAGCTGGATACCAATACCCCTGTAATTTATTTGGATACTGACGGTGATAGTAAAAAAGATACAGTTCAATTCAATTTTGTTTCAAATGGGGAAGTGTGTGTGGCACCAGGATATTCAATGCAGTTGATTGATAGTTTATGGATTCCAAAGCAATACTATCCAGAAGCTGAGGATTTTGTGGCAATAAACAATTCAAATGATGGTCATGGAAATAAGTTATATACGCCAATAGAAGTTTATGATATGTGGTGTTCGATAGATGTTAACGTTGCTACAGAGTATAGTGCAAGTTATGGACAAAACACGGGATATTCAGGAATTGAAAGTGTAACTAATGGATATTACTCATTTGTTAATTCGGGAAATGATATTAATATTTACGTAAAAAATAACACAAAACAAAATATTACAAGCATAACATTGTCTAGTTTGTATATAGCTACCGAAAACACTGAAGTTAATGCAAACTTGATGGATAGAGAGCGTATTGACGAGGGTATTGACTTTGGATTTAAAGTTAAGATGCTTGGCTCATCAAGCGAAAAAACATATAACACCAATAGTGGAACACAGTTTGAATCAGAATCCGCCTCAGTGTTAATTAGGCCAAATGACACGGTGTTATTATGTACAATTACAGACATAGCTGACGCAAATCATTCAAATTACATAATTAGTAGATATACCGTAACAGCAAGTCTTGAGGCTGGAGCTGAAAGTATGGCGGCTGATTTGGTTAAAAACATAAACACAACTAGTGCGGATTTAATCAATAATAGTGAATTTTGCTACGAGTTTAGAATTGTTGCTCCGACAACATCTAATATATCAAGCAAAATAGCAAATTGTGCAACAGATTTTGAAGTAAAAACGGTCGGCGGTAATGAATATTATTACTACAAAGGCGTAATATGTATAGGACAGTGTATTACAATATTAACTGATTTAGAAACCACTGCAGGTGTTGAAGTTGAATTAATTAAACACGTTGCTAACGGTGACGGAGATTATTATATCGCTTCAAATTATTCAGAGTGGAATACAAATAATGAGTTGTCTGATAGCTGGTTAACTGCGATGCAGAATATTTATTTAGCGCCAAGTTTTGAATAAAAAAACATAAATTTTATTAAAAGGAGAAAAGTATGCGTAAGTATGCAATACCTAAATACATGTATATACTAATTAGTGCATTATTGTTGTGCTTTAGCCTAGGCTACACTTATGCATATTTTTCGGCTACTGCAGTAGTTGAAGGAACTGTTGGAATGCATAGGGTTCAAATAAATTGGATACATGGTGCCGCCAACAATGTTGATGGTTTGCCAATATATGCTGGTTCAAACACAATAGCATTGGCCAACGGATTAAAGCGTGGCGTGCACACACCAATTGAAGTCCATCAATATTCTGAAGGTGAAAAAGTTTATGATGATAATGGTGAACCAATTACTGTTGCTTTAAATTTGGGTCTACAAAATGCTAGTGATGTATCCGTTTATTTCCGCATTAAATTAACTGCAACATATGAAAATGGCGATGACGTGGTGGATATTAGTCAATATGTAATATTAGAATCGTATACTGGCGGGAATTATGTACCGATAACTAACAGAGGGTGGTTTTATCATACTGACGGCTATTATTATCTAGGCTCATCGGCAATATCTTTAACCGAAAAGTATGGGGGAGATTATTTTATTATAGCTGGATATATGTATTTAGATCCTGCCGTTGGTACTGAGATGTATGGTAAGGAATTGAGCCTTTTGCTTAAAGCGGAAGCGATTCAATCAGAACACGATGCTTATGTTGGTGAGTGGAACTTGCCAGCACCAGTAGTAAATTAAAATTCTTGGGAGAAGATTTAGTGAAAATAAAAACAAGTAAGTTTAATATGATGTTAGTTGTAACTATTGCGTTACTTGTTTTTGTTGTTTGTGCCCAATTTGTTGGACAGACTGGAAGTTGGCTTAAAGATGATGATGATTTGTATTTTAAGGTAAATATAGCTGAAATAAATATTGATGTGAAACAAGGTCAACGTAAGCTGTCGAATGATGACTTGCTATACATAGGTACCAGTGTTATCGAAGGAGATACTGCTTATGCGTTTGATTCCATGACAATAAGCAATAAAGAAGAAGGTGCAGGGTATTATATTCGATTTAAAGCGATAGCAAAGGTTAATGGGATAGAATATAATATCAATGATTATATTACGTCCGAATTTTACAATAATACCGATGGCTGGATGTATTATACCGCAAATAGTAGAAGTGCAGTACCAATACAAATGCCATCAGATAATCCAGGCACGGATATAGATGAATCATTAAAAATCATAATAAGTTCGTTTACAATACCATCAATCACTGATAATAATACAAAACTATCAACAGATAAAATGGAAGGAAAATACTTTAGGTTATATATTTATATACAGGGAAGCCCAAGCTCCCAATTTAACAGTTAGCATAAAAATTTGAAATTAAAAGGAGAAGTTTATGGCGAGTAAAAAGGATTCAAACGATGTTGGAAACGTTTCCAATTCTCTCAGAGAAAAAATAAAAGCCCAAAGTGCCGAAGATAAATTAAAAAAGAGTTTAAAAAACTTGTCGTATACTTCTGGAACGTCGGGCGGCTCCACTACTCGTAGTACAAGAAAAACAACCTCATCTCGTGTCACTAAAGAAGAACGTAAAAAAGTGGGTGGTGTTGTACTTGATGTTGAAACAATTCAAGGAGCAAGTAAACAAAAATTCGAAACAAGAGGTAGACGCAACAATGTTATCATATTAGTATTAGTGTTAGCCTTGGTTGTTTCACTCGTATTTTTGGCGATAACAATTGTTGATTACCAAAGATCTAAAAAATCCCCAAATCTTATATATTCAATTCAGGGGTCTGCGGGAAGTACATGTGAGTGGTCTATTGCTGGAGGTGGGCAAACCAGGTTTGTTATAGCTGATGGATTGTCAACTGGTCTTCAATACGATTTAGATTCACATTTAAATATAAAGACGCCTGCGGGTGTGAATATAGTTGTTGAAATTATAGCACTATTAAATGGAGAGCCTATCAAGGTTGAAGTTGCGTATGACATCAATCACAACAAAACTTTTAAAAGAGAAGAAGGTTCATCTGGCAATAGATTTAAATATGTTGATGGTATTTACACTGGGGGAGGATTGGTACGTGTGTTTGACGGTATTGACTTTACAGATGCTCCATATAATTTAACCTCTAATAATATTGAAATTGAAGTTATTGCCTATGTTGATTATATCTAATATTATTTAAAACAAAATAAAAAGCTTCTATAAAATATAGAGGCTTTTTTTCAAACCAGCATTTCAATTAAAAGAGTCATCTAAATAACAGATGACTCTTTAATAGAATTTATTGGGCTGACACCCAAAAATCAAATTCTGTAAATATAAATTTATTATTGCTCATTTCCTTATCTGGTTCATATGGATTGTTACCAAATGTTATATAAAATAAGCTGTCGCAGGATGGTTTCCAAGTATATATTCTTTCGGTTCTCCCATCAACGGTTTTCTCAGTTTGTTTAAAATATTGTAAGCCTTTAGGAGTTTGTTTTACTGCTTCAAATAATGATACACCAGAACTGTACGCCGATACATTATTTTCATTAATGCTGGTAAATTTGTTTATTTTGGCATTGCCTAGATCAATTCCCGTTACAATGTTGATACTTCCGTTAAGGGTTTGTTCTGCATGAATTATTTTATTCGGGCCATTTTCCTCAATTAGTTGAAAATATTTACTAAATGTTCCACTTCTTCCGTTAATTGTATATACCGCATGAGTAATTGAAATGTCGTGATTTGGCATATATATGCTTGCGATATAGCTTCTTTGTTTGACATCAGTTAATCCTTCTTTGCTAGCAATTTCATCTTTAATCATGACCTTTTCACATAGGTTTGTGATATAATTTAAATCATGCTCTCCGTCAACATCTACAATGAAAGCGTTTTCAATGATACTATTCATATCAATTCCGTCACCCGATATAACATTGTTGCTTTCAAAGTAGTTCGCAAAGTAATTTTTTGTTTTTGTCAGCTGTTCTTGGGTTAATCCAAAGTAATCTATTAAATAATAGAGGTCTATAAACTCTGCATCCGCATAAGCTGTGCCCCCAGTTGCGGCAATACTTGCCATAGCCTTTATCATATATTGGTCAATTGTGTCGTCTAAATCTATATCATTTGTAAGTTTTTGCCCTTCAGCCAATTCTGGAAGTTGTATATTAATGGTGATTTCAGGGTTGTCTAATTTGATGTTTTCTATAAGTTCAATGGAAAACTGTTTATAATTTAACTCCATTGCGTTTACTAAGTCTACTTCGTCTATATATACCGACCTAGCCCCATAAAAATGTTCGCTTGTTATATATGAATTATTTTGCATATTATCAGGGTTTGTTTTCCAATCGAGGAGTGCGGCAAGGGCAAGAGCAATGGCAACTGCTATAATAATTATTAAAATAACTACTAAAATAATAAGATATATATACCAATATGCTACGACCGAGGCAATAAAGGCCTTAACGGCTGCTGCCACACCCTTTGCGGCGGAGGCTATACCTTTTCCTATGGCTTTGACCGTGGTGGCTATATTTTTAACAGATTGGGCAACCCCTTTAGCGGTTTTGGCTGTGGTTTTAGCAGTGTTTGCAGCATGTTTTGTGGCGTCCGCAACCTTTTTAGTGTTTTTTGCTGTGTCTGCTATTTTTTTAGTATTTTTTGTTGTATCTGCTATTTTTTTAGTATTGTCTACAGTGTCTTTAGTTTTCTTTGCTGCGTCGGCCGCCTTTTTGGTGTTGTCGGCCGTCTTTTTTTTATTTACCCATTCTTTAGTCTTTTCAACTTTGTCTTTAATATCTTTTATTTCGTCATATTTGTCTGTAGCCTTTTCAATAAGGCTTCGGTTATCACCGTCGCCGGATTCTTCGTCAAAAGAGTCGTCAAGTATGCCTTCTGGCAAGTTGTCGTCGGAGTCTTGTATTGAATCTTCATCTAAATCGTCGTCTTCTATCACTGTAACCTCCTTTTAATTAAAACGCTTAATTATCATATTATATATATTGTACAAGTTTTTATTGAATTTCGCAAATAAATTTGATTTATTTGTAACAAATCTTAAAATTTAATCAATAATTTATTACAATTTATATACTTTTTTTAAACTTTGTGCTATAATGGGATTGTTTTAAGGAGAGAATATGCAAGAAAATGTTTTTAAAACCACTATAGGTGGTAGAGAAGTTAGTGTGCAAATTGGTAAATATTGTGGCCAAGCTAACGGCTCTTGTTTTGTAACTTGTGGCGAAACGGTTGTTATGGTTAATGCAACTATGAATAAAGAACCTCGCCCAGGTCAAGATTTTTTTCCACTAAGCGTGGACTATGAAGAAAAATTATACACAATAGGTAAAATCCCAGGAGGATTTAAAAAACGTGAAGGTCGTCCATCAGATGTTGCGATTTTAAAAAGTCGTTTAATCGATCGTCCGTTGCGTCCATTATTCCCTAAAGGATTTTATAATGATGTTTCAATAATTGCAACACCATTATCGGTCGATACAGATATTCAACCAGAGCCACTAGCTATGTTGGGTAGCTCAATTGCTTTATCAATATCAGACATACCATTTGAAGGTCCAACAGGTTCGGTTAATATAGGCTGTGTTGATGGCAAATTTATTATTAACCCAACGGTTGAACAAAGTCAACAAAGTGTTATGGATTTGACTGTAAGCGGGACTAAAGAAGCTGTATTGATGGTTGAAGCCGGAGCAAAAGAAGTTACTGAAGAATTAATGCTTGATGCTATCATGTTTGCTCATGAAGAAATTAAAAAACAATGTGAATTTGTTGAAACTATTGCCAAAGCTATTGGTAAAGAAAAGACAGATAAAATTGTTTATGATGAAATTCCTGAAGAATTGGATAAGGCTGTTCGTGAATATGCTAGTGCTGGCATGGATAAGGTTCTTGAAGAATTTGATCGCCATGCTCGTGAGGCTAAAGAAGAAGAGTTTAACGAAGATGTATTTAATCATTTTGCTGAAATTTATCCAGAAGACGGCAAATGGATTGGCCTATCTTTATATAATTTAAAGAAAGAAAAAGTTCGTCGCAAAATTTTGGACAACGGAATTCGTCCAGATGGCAGAACATTAACTCAAATTCGCCCAATTTGGTGTGAAGCTGGCGTTCTTCCTCGAGTTCATGGAAGTGGCGTATTTACTCGTGGTGAAACACAAGTATTAACAACTCTTACTTTAGGTATGTTAAATGAAGCTCAAGAGCTTGAAGGTCTTGATGAAGAAGAGTATAAGAGATATATGCACCATTACAACTTTCCAGGATATTCTACTGGTGAGGCCAAAAGCTTGCGCAGTCCTGGTCGTCGTGAAATTGGTCATGGCGCATTGGCTGAACGTGCATTGCTTCCAGTATTGCCAAGTGAAGAAGAATTCCCTTATGCAATACGTACAGTAAGTGAGGTATTGTCATCAAATGGCTCAACATCTCAAGCTAGCGTTTGTGGTAGCACACTTGCGCTTATGGATGGTGGTGTGCCAATTTCTAGCCCAGTTGCCGGTATTGCTATGGGCCTTATCAAAGATAAAGAAAGTGACCGCGTTGCAATTTTAACAGATATTCAAGGTCTTGAAGATTTCCTTGGGGATATGGACTTTAAGGTTGCTGGTACTGAAAAGGGTATTACAGCAATTCAAATGGATATCAAAATTCATGGTATTGATCGTAATATTTTAAAAACAGCTTTAGAGCAAGCTCGTGTTGGACGTTTGGAAATTATGGAAAAGATGTTAAGTGTAATTCCAATGCCAAGAGAGAACTTGTCTAAATACGCTCCAAAAATTGTATCATTCAAAATCAATCCAGACAAAATTCGTGAAGTTATTGGAACTGGCGGAAAGGTGATTAATCAAATTATTGACGAAACTGGCGTTAAAATTGATATTAAAGATGAGGGAGATGTGTTTATCTCATCTAGTGATAGCGCAATGATAGAGCGTGCAAAAGAAATCATATTGATGATTGCTGAAGATTTAGAACTTAACCGTGAATATGAGGGTAAGGTTGTGCGCATTATGCAATTTGGCGCATTTGTAGAAGTTGCTCCTGGAAAAGATGGAATGATTCATATTTCAAAGCTTGCTAAAGAGCGTGTTGAAAAAGTTGAAGATGTGGTTAAAATTGGTGACCGTGTAAAAGTTAAAACAATTAATATCGATGAAAAAGGTCGTGTAGATTTTAAATTAATTGAAAAAATATAATAATTAATTAAAAAATA
>JAZQYV010000011.1:0-3366 GCA_045633705.1 Candidatus Onthoplasma sp. | reverse complement strand
GGGGTCCCCAAATGATTAAAAATCATTTAAGAAATGTTATTTTACAATCACTTTCTCGGCGATTGCATTGTTAATATACCACATCTTAAAACTAATGTCAACACTTTTTTCAAAAAATTTTTAAAAATTTTGAATTTTTTTTGGTTTTTTCTGTTTTTTAGATAAAAACATGCAAATTTTGCCAGTTTTGATACTAATTTTCAACAAAAACTGCCCATCGACATACAAATTTGACACAAATATGTTAAAATCCATTGAAAATTTGAATGATATATTATATAATATGTATAGTACACAAAAGGAGATAAACTTATGTCTTTAGCATTAGAAGCAAAAAAACGATTAGAACACAAAATGACTGCCGCTGTATCACTATCAGAGGCTTCAGAGCTTAAAAACCAAGCGATTTCACAAACATTTATAATCCATAAGGGCAAAACTGGCCATAACCTATATTTTGTTACAACTTTTGCAAAACCTCTAGCAAAAGAGTTTGGTAAATCTAGCCAAATTGCATTACCTCAACAATATTTATTAAAGTATCGTGAATCTTTGTTTGCTTTGCGCCACAACCTTAAATTCATAATTACTGCGGCTAAAATTAATCAAACAATGCCATTAAAATCCGCTACCAGCGGAAAAGTTGAACAAACACCTATAGATTTAAATTATTTAACAGAAGAATTTAAATTCCATCACAGCCCTTTAACTTTAGTGCAAAACAGAAAAAAAAGTGAAAATATTGCTATAACAATTGATGAATCTTTTAACAAGAAAATGGCTGAAACTTTAAAAACCTCAAAACTTATTATAGAAACACTTCTTAAAAATGTGAATAAAGAAACTCTAACTCCTGAAGATATTCGCGCAAAAGAACAACTTTTTGACTCTGCAGACAATATAATAAAGTTATTAGAAACAGAAAAAATTTCATTAAATAATTTCCAAAAGGAAATTTTAAAAGAAAATACAATATCTTTAGAAACTAAATAAAATAATTAAAACAGGGGCAAAATTGCCTATTTTGCTCCTGTTTTTTTATACATATTTTATAAAACCCTATTGAAAATAACAAATATATATGCTAAAATAAGGATAATCACATTTATAAAAGGAAAATATCATGCCAATAGAATACATTAGTACGTATAATACAATTAGAGAACAAAAACGAAAGAGGGCCGAAAGAATTAATCGAAATATCTCCACATCAATATCTTCTCAGCTAGAGTTAGTTGATCTAGCAACTATATTTGAGATATACAAACAAGACGGTAAATACAAAATGCAAAAAGTAACCAAAAAAGCCGCACCTGTTGCTGGTTGTCAATTTTTAGACAGTGATCCAATTAAAAGTATAAATCACCAATATTTATATAAACTTTTAAACGCTTTAAACGCTCTGGTTTTTAATTTACGCTTTCTAACCTTGGCTTCAAAAATAAATTCAACAATTACAGCCGAAGATGGTTCACTTGTTAATGTTGATTTTGATTATATAAAAAGCATTAAATTTAAAACTGATAAACTATGCTTATTGCACAACTCTTACACAACGCTAAGATCAACAATAAAAACAGACCATTCATCTTTTTACAGTAACAACCCTACAGATCAATTTTATAAAGACATATTCTCAGCAGAAATTGTGTCAACTTTAGAAGATTCTATAAAGATTTTACAATATTGGTATAAAAAAGTTTTAAACTTGCAGTTGCCAATATCGGAAACTTTTGAAAGCCGTATAACAAAATCAATTAGCACGGCTAACAAGTATATTGAATTAATATCTTCTAAAAAATTTAATTTTGAAAACTTTAGAAATACTATAAATGCTATAAATTTAGAGCACTCATTATAAAAAAGAGCCAGGGCTCTTTTTTTATTGTTATTAACATTCTAATAATTGGTCATCCTCTAAGTATTTTTTAGAGGCCTTGTGTGCGTGAATAAACTTTGCCTCAATAAAATAGAACTTGTATTGATGCCATTGTTTTTTGAACGGAGTAAAACTATCAAACAATTTTAAACTAGCACGATTGGTTGGACTAATAAGTGCTACAACATTATCTGGAAGATATCCAATATACTCTGCAGGATTTGAAAATATCTTTGACAACAACATTTTGCCATATCCTTCCCCTCTATACTCTGGATTAACAACTATTGATTGGATAAATAGATCCAATTTATTGTTTTTACATTCATTTAGTGCAAAAAATGTAAATGCCAAAATTTCATTTTCATCTTTCAAAACATATGCAAATCTTTTATTTGGAGCATAATCTTCTTTTCGAGCTTTTATTATTCTTTGCAAATATTCTTGTACACTACTCGCTTCAAGATATCTTAATATGTCTCTATATTCCAAGTCGTGCTCAGAATGCTTATATTTATCCCAAGCGGAAATTTCGTTCAAATCAGCGCTATTCATTTTATCAATTTGCATATTTTACCTCTATTGGACTTTTATAATAACATAAATTTGAAATTTGTCAATATAAAAAATTAAATCACATCGTAAAATGTGATTTTTTTATCAACTAAACTGTTTTTTCAGTATTTTTATTTATCTCATTAGCCAGTTTTGCTTCCATCGCGTATGTTTCAGCATTAAATTCACTAATAAGTTCCTTGCGTTCTTGATTGCGATAATCGTGAAATCCCTGCAAATATTTATTACCGTAAATACGAGCCATAACTTTTAAATATTCTTGCAATCTTCTATCGCTCATTTCAAGATATTCTAATCCATAGCAGATAGCAAAATCTTCTAATACAATTTTTGTTTCATCCCCAGTGAATTTGTTAATAAGATTAAACATAATATCATTTTCATCAAATTCTTCTTCCTTATGACTTACTTCAACTATCTTTTTCTCAACAAATAGTTTATCAAGCATTTTCTTAACAATTTGTGGTTTCTTTGTATACAATTCTCTAATATAACTCATAATATCTCTCCTTAAGATTAAGTGTAGTATATCATACTTTCAAGATTTGTCAATATCTAAAATAAAAATTGCATAATGTTTCATTGATATAATAGCCACTTTTTCAAAGGGTAATTTAATTGTCACCTAAAGATGGCGAAACAGTCCTTATTAAGTAGAGTTTACAAAAACTTCTTTTATGGAAACAATTAAAAAGAATAACTGCGAGCACAAAAAAGTAAGTAGTGGGTTAAACTACTTACTTTATGATTTCATATATTTATCTTAACTCTAACTTCAGTTCAAGTTGTATGTTTTAAGAGTTACCACTCTACACTATTTTCATCAGTATTATTTAATACTGTGTCGACTTTAAAGATATTCTCTTTAAAAGGAGGTGATCCAGCCGCACCTTCCGATACGGCTACCTTGT